>JADLEU010000087.1 GCA_020845955.1 Anaerolineales bacterium | reverse complement strand
TCGACCCCGGCATCAACCTGCTGGGCGTGTACATCGACGACTTCGTCGCCCCTGACCGCGGCGCCTCGGCCGCCGAGCAGTTCATCGGCGAAGGCGCCGACGTGATCTTCGGCGCCGGCGGCCCGACCGGCTCGGGCGGCATCAAGCGCGCCGCCGAAGAAGGCATCTGGGTGATCGGCGTCGACCAGGACGAGTTCTTCACCACCTTCGGCAGCGGCTCCACCCCCGGTGCCGACAAGCTGATCTCCAGCGCTGTCAAGCGCGTCGACCTGGGCGTCTACGACCAGATCCTGGGCGCGATCACTGGCAACTTCCTGGGCGGCAGCCTATACATCCTGGACGCCGCCAACAACGGCATCACCTACGCGCCCGCGCACGAGGCCGCGGTTCCGCCAGAGGTGACCGACCAGCTCGAGACCATCCGGGTGGGCCTGGCCGATGGCTCGATCGACACGGGCGTCGATCCCGTGACGGGTGAGCTGCAGTGACAGCCGGCCAGCGCTCGTAGAGTCGTGTTACGTGTTCAGGCGCCTCTCCCGCGGGAGAGGCGCCTGACTACCCGCGCAGCCCGATGACGACGGAAGCTCCTATGGCCGAACCCGCTGCCACGCCTGCGGCTGAACCCGTGCTCGAGGTCATTGGCATCACGAAACGTTTCCCCGGCGTCCTGGCCAATAATGACATTCACTTTACGCTCACGCGCGGCCAGATCCACTGCATGCTGGGCGAGAACGGCGCCGGCAAGACGACGCTGATGAATATCATCTACGGCCTGTATCAGCCGGACGCTGGCGAGATCCGGATGAACGGCCGGCCCGTGATGATCCACAGCGCCAACGACGCCATCCGGCTGGGCATCGGGATGGTGCACCAGCATTTCATGCTGGTTCCCCAACTGACGGTCACCGAGAACATCATCCTGGGCAACGAAGTCACGCAGGGACCATTCCTCGACCGGCGCAAGGCCGCCGCGCAGATCCTGGCGCTTTCAGAGAGATTCGGCCTGGAGATCGACCCGGAAGCGCGGGTGGGCGAACTGCCCGTGGGCGCCCGGCAGCGCGTGGAGATCGTCAAAGCCCTGTACCGCCAGGCCAGTATTCTGATCCTCGACGAGCCGACGGCCGTGCTCACGCCGCAGGAAGCGGAAGACTTGTTCAAGGTGATGCACGCCCTGGTCGAGCAGGGCGTGTCTATCGTCTTCATCACGCACAAGCTGAAGGAGGTGCTGGCGGTCGCCGACCAGATCACGGTCTTGCGCAACGGCGAGGTCGCCGGCGTGGTGGCGCCGGAAGAGGCCAGCGAGGCTTCGCTGGCCGCGCTGATGGTGGGGCGGGCAGTGATCCTGCAGGTTGAGAAGGCGGCCGCGCACCCGGGCGAGCCAGTGTTGAGCGTTGAGGAGTTGCGCGTGACGGATGAGCGCGGCCACACGGCCGTGAACGGCATCTCGTTTGAGGCGCGCGCTGGCGAAATCTTGGGCGTGGCCGGGGTACAGGGCAACGGCCAGACCGAACTCGTCAGAGCCATCACGGGCCTGATGCACCCGCTCAGCGGCCGCATCCTCATCGCCGGGCAGGACGTCAGCACGGCGACCCCGCGGCAGATCACCGAATTGGGCGTGGCGCACATCCCCGAAGACCGCGAGGCCGATGGGCTGGTGAAGCCCTACCCGGTAGTCGACAACATCATCCTGAACAGTTATTACCGGCCGCCGTTTGCGCGCGGCATTGTGATGAACGAAGCGGAGGCCGTGAAGCAGGCCACGGAGGTGGTGGAGCGTTTCGACGTGCGCACGCCCAGCATCTATGCCGAGGTCGGCACGCTCTCGGGCGGCAACAAGCAAAAGATCATTGCCGGGCGCGAGTTTTCGCGCCCGATCAAACTGCTCGTCGCCGCGCAGCCCACCCGTGGACTTGACGTGGGCTCCATCGAGTTCATTCATAAGCAGATCGTCGCTCAGCGCGACCAGGGCGTGGCAGTGCTGCTGGTCTCCGCCGAGCTGGACGAGATCATGGCGCTGTCTGATCGCATCGCGGTCATGTACCGCGGCCAGATTATCGACGTGCTGCCCGCGGCCCAGGCCGACCGCGAAACTCTGGGTCTGCTGATGGCCGGGGTCCACCCCGCTCAGGATTAGTGACTGGGAAAGAGAATGGCGGAAATCACGGCTGAGACGCATCAGAGCCAGCCCAGGCAGCCCAGCCCCGGGCGCATGCCCCGGAACTGGAGCGAGATCGGCTCGCGCCTGGTCCCGGGGCTGGCGGTGGTGACGGCCATGATCTTTGGCGCCGTGTTCATGGTGGCCGCGGCGACGGACTGGGCGGCCGCCCGCGCTGCCTTCAGCGCGGACGGCGTCGGCGGGTTCATCAGCGAAGTTCGGCCCGGCATCGGCAGGGCTGGCATCGCTTATGGCGCGCTGTTCGAAGGCGCCGCGGGTTTAGGCTATGTTAACCCTAGCAGCATTCGTGCCGAGACGTTCTACGTCACGCTGCTGCCGCTGGGCGAGCGCTCGCTAGTGTTCATCCCGCGCAACCTGATCGACACCATCGTGCGGACGATCCCCTTCATCCTGGCCGGGTTGGCAGTGGCCCTCGGCTTCAAATGCGGCCTATTCAACATCGGCGCGGAGGGCCAGTTGTATGCCGGGGGACTGCTGGCGGCGCTGATCGGTTTTCACCCCGCCTTCCGCGGGTTACCCAGCCTGATCCACATCCCGCTGGCGGTGGCGGCCGGCATCGCCGGCGGCTTGCTGTGGGGCGCGATCCCGGGCTTCCTCAAGGCGCGCACCGGGGCGCACGAGGTCATCAACACCATCATGATGAACTACATCGCCATCCGCCTGGCGGATTGGCTGATCAAGAGCCGCGAACCGGTGATCATGCTGGACACCACGGCCAGCGTGCCGCGCACCCCGTTCGTCGCGCAGAGCGCCATGTATCCGTACCTGGCCAACACCTCGCTGCACTTCGGCCTGTTTGTGGCGCTGGCGGCCGTCTGGCTGGTGTGGTGGTTCCTGTACCGCACCACGCTCGGGTTCGAGATCCGCACGGTGGGCGCCAACCCCAGCGCCGCGCGCTATGCCGGGATGAGCGTCTCGCGCAGCGTCGTGCTGGCCATGGCCCTGAGCGGCGGGCTGGCCGGGTTGGCCGGCGCGGGCGAAGTGCTCGGCGTGCAGCACAACTTGTCCCCCGGCTTCTTTGCCGGCGTGGGCTTCGACAGCATCGCGATTGCGCTGCTGGCCAAGACCAACCCCTTTGCCGTCGTCCCGGCCGCGCTGCTGTGGGGCGGCCTGATCAACGGCGCTGGTCTGATGCAGGTCCGGGCCGATCTATCGATCGACGTGGTCAAAATCATTCAGGCGTTCATCGTCATGTTCATTGCCGCCGACCAAATCGTCCGCGCGCTGTGGCGCATCCGCGCCCGGCGCCGCGGCGAGGAGGTCGTGTTCGCCCGAGGCTGGAGCTAATGAGCCCGCGTCCGCTGCGCCTGACCCGTCTCCACGTTTTCGCCGCCCTCTTCGTGCTGCTCGGCCTGGCGCTGCTGTGGTGGGCGCCGGGCGCCTTCGAGGCCGACACCATCAGTCGGTTGAACTTCGGCCTGGGCCGAGACGCGCCCGGTTGGGGCGCGCCGACCCGCCTGACCCTACAGGTCATCGGGGGCCTGTACCTGGCCAGCGGCCTGCTGGCCCTGGTCAACCGCTGGCCGCGGGTAAGCCTGGCGGCGCTGGTGCTCAGCGGCCTGCTGATTTTCCCGGCCGTCCTGATCGGCGCGGCGGCCGGCAAGCAGACCAACGTGCTGACGATGCTGGCCGAGAGCCTGCGGCTGGCCACTCCCATCGTGATCGGCGCCACCGCCGGCATCTGGGCGGAGCGCACGGGCATCATCAACATCGCCATCGAGGGGATGATGTTGGCCGGGGCGTGTTTCGGCTTTACCAGCCTGTTCTTTCTCGAGCCGATCATGCCCGGCGCGACCAACCTGGTGCTGCTCATCTCGGTGCTGGTGGCGGTGGTGTTCGGCGGGCTTATGGCCCTGCTGCATGCCTGGCTGTCCATCCGCTTCAATGTCAACCAGGTCGTGAGCGGAACGGTCATCAACATCCTGGCGATCGGCCTGACCAGTTTTGTGCGCCGCGAGTGGCTGTTGTCCACTCGGGCCGGGCGCATCACGCTTCCGAATATCGCCATTCCCGGCCTGGTGGATATCCCCGTGATCGGCGACGTGCTGTTCAACAACAAGCCCATCTTCTACATGATGTTCGTGCTGCTGATTCTGACGCACGTCATCCTGTTCTACACGCCCTTTGGCTTGCGCATGCGGGCGGTCGGCGAGCATCCAGAAGCCGCTGACACGGTGGGCGTCAACGTCTTCTTCATGCGCTACCTGAACACCACGATCAGCGGCATGATCGCCGGCCTGGGCGGCGCCTGGTTTTCGCTCGAAACGGTCGGCGGTTTTGACGACGTCATGACGGGCGGGCGCGGCTTCATTGCGCTGGCGGCGATGATCTTCGGCAAGTGGACGCCCTTCGGCGCTTTTGGCGGAGGCCTGCTATTCGGATTCGCCGACGCCCTCGGCACGCGCTTTCAGATCCTGAACGTGCCGGTGCCGCCGCAATGGCTGCAGATGCTGCCCTTTCTCACAACCATGGTGGTGCTGGCTGGATTGGTCGGACGCGCGACGGCGCCCGCGGCCGAGGGCATCCCCTACGAGAAGCAATAGCGTCTCCGGGCCGCGCCTCGAAGCGCGGGTGCTGAGCCCGCGGGTTGAATCACGGCCGGCGAGATCACGCGGCAGGGCTCACGCGGCGGGCCAACAGCCCGGGCGCTGGGGCTGTTGGCCCGCCAGGGAAGGCCCTGTCCGCGTTCGAGCACGGCCGATCCCCCCCGCGCTGCCCGAAATGGGCTAGCCCCGGGCGAGGTACTGGTCGATGCGCTGCTCGATCACCGCCAGGCTGGCCTGCCAGAACTCGGGCCGGCGCAGGTCGAGGCCGAAGCGCGCGGCCAGGTCGGCCGGGGGCGCCTGGCCGGTGCTCGCGAGCAGCGCTTCATACTCGGCGACAAAGCCCGGGCCCCGCTGCTGGTAGACGGCGTACAACCCCAGGCCGAACAACAGCCCAAACGCATACGGGAAGTTGTAGAACGAGAGCTCCGTGCGGTAGTAGTGCGGCTTCCAGGCCCACATATAGGGGTGGCGATAGCGCGCGTCGAGGCCGTCGCCGTAAGTGGCGGCCTGGCAGCGCAGCATCAGCTCACAGAAGTCGTCCGCCGAAAGCTCGGCCTCGGCGCGGCGTTCGAAGACCTCCTTCTCGAACAGGTAGCGCGAGGGAATATCGACCACGATCTGCGTGGCGCCGATGAGGAAGGTCTCCAAGATGGAGATCTCTTCCGCCGGGCTGGCCGCCGCCGCCATGGCCGCGTCGGTAATCAGGGTTTCGCAAAAAGTGGAGGCGGTCTCGGCCAGGGTCATGGGAGTGACGCGCTGGAGCGGCTGGCAGGCGGCCAGGCACTGGTTGTGATAGGCATGGCCGAGCTCGTGGGCGATGGTAAAGAGCTGGTCGAGTGAGCCATCGAAGTTGCACAGCACGCGCGACTCGCCAACGGTGGGCAACCACATGCAGAAGGCGCCGCCGCGCTTGCCGGCGCGCGGCTCGGCGTCGATCCAGCGCTTGGCAAAGGCGCGCTGGGCCAGCGCGGCTAGGCTGGGCGCAAAGCGGCCGAAGTGACCGCCGATGAAGCGCTGCGCCTCGGCAAAGCTGAAACGGCGCGCGCCGCCCGGCGCGGGCGGCGCGACCTGGGCGTGGAGGTCCCACCAGGGCATCCCGTCCGTGTGTCCCAGCCGGCGGGCCTTGGCCTGCAGGTAGCGCCGGAAGGCCGGCCAGGAAGCCTGGATAGCGCCCAGCAGCGTGTCGAGCGTGGCGCGATCGAGGCGGGCATCGTCGAGGGCTTGGTGCAAGGCATCCGTGCGGCCGCGGCGCTGGTTGAGGGTGACGACGTGCCCCTTGACGCCGTTGAGGGCCGCGGCCAGCGGCTCGCGCACCGAAGCCCAGGCGGCCAGCTCGGCCTCGTACGCGCGGCGGCGCACCTCGGCCTGGGGGTGATACCACATGAGGTTCTGCAGCGCCGTGACCGGCAGCACCTGGCTCTGGCCGTCGTGCTCGAAGGGCACGCCGAGCTGGGAGGCGATGGTGCCCTGCAGCTTGCTCCAGGCCGGCCCGCCGCTGAGCGACAGCTCAGCCGCCAGGGATTCCTCGGGCTCGCTCATTAAGTAGCGGCTCTGCTCGGCCAGTTCGCGCAGCACGAAGGTGTGCTCCTGAGCCGGGCCCGCCTGGGCCAGCGCCTCGGGCAGCAGGGCAGCGTGGGCGCCCAGCCACCCCTGGAAGCGGATGCTGGCGCGGCGCAGCCGGACGCTGGCCGGCTCGAGGCGCGACTGCCAGCGCCGGGCCTGGGTGTTGAACGAGTCGGTTGCGACAATAGCGCGCACGTAGGTCTGAACCGTCGTCGACAGGCGCATCAGCCGGTTAAAGCGCTCGAGGCTGCCATTGACGACAGCGGCCATAGCCGCCGCGCCGAGCGGCGCAAGACCGGCGGCGGAGCCGTTGGTCGTTCGGGTGATACGGTGCTGGTCAAGATAGGCTTCCAGCGCCTCCAGTTGCTGGCTCAACTGGGCCACGGCCTCGGCAAACTCATCCGACTCGAGGCTGGGATAGACGTTGGACAGATCCCAATGGGGCAGCGCTTCGGCGGCAGGGGCGGTGGGAGGCATCGCGTCTCCTTGAGCAGGTTGACCCCATTGTACCCCGGTCGGCACGCCTGGCAGCGGCTGGCCCTCACCCAGCGGAGATGGGCCGCTTTGCGAACAGTCCCGCCAGCCGCCTACTCCCGTAGAAAAGCCACGGGGGATGCCTTCTGGCGCGATCCGCTGCAAGGGCGGAGAAACCGCCCTTGTTTGGGAGGTGAATGCCAGTGAAACCGGCTGGTGGAACCGGGAGAGGGCGCGGGGCTCAGGACTGGCCGTGGCGGGTGCCGTCGGGCAGGCGAGCACCGGCCAGCTTGACGCCTTTCAGGTTGGCGCCACGCAGGTCGGCGCCGGTGAGGTCGCAGCGCTGGAGATCGGCGCCGCGCAAGTCGGCCCGGCGCAGCCGCGCACCGCACAGCTTGGCCTCGGACAGGTCGGCGCCGGCCAGTAGGGCCTTGGTCAGGTCGGCGCCAGTCAAGTTGGCGCCCGTGAGGTTGGCCAGGGTGAGATCGGCCTCAGCCAGCGTTGCGCCACTCAGGTCGACCAGCGAGAGGTTGGCCTCGCACAGCAGGGCGCGGCGCAAATCGGCTCGGCGCAGATCGGAGAGTGGCAGGTAGGCCCCACCCAGCCTGGCCTGGCACAGGCGGGCATCGGCCAGGTTAGTGAGCGAGAGGTTGGCGCCCAGCAGGTTGGCCCTGGCCAGGTTAGCCCAGGCCAGGTCAGCGCCGGTCAGATCGGCCACCGGGAGTTCGGCCATCGAAAGGTGGGCAAAGCGCAGCCGGGCGCCTGGTTGGATCAGATAGCCGTTGATCTCCATCGTCCCACTCCTATCTCCGGCCACCCGCAACGCTAAGGGCGCCCAACAAGACCGAGATTCGTCGGCAAGAAATGCCTCGGAATAACAGCAGCGCCAGGCGCTCCAAAAGTGTAGGCCGAATCCGCGGCGAATTGAATAGGCCAGCGGTCACGGGTCACCCCGGCGCGCCTGGCGGGGAGCGCCGGAGCGCGGCCCCGAGTTGCGGCTCCGAAGCCCGCAGCGCATGCCTCCCCGGGGCGCCCGACTTGCACAGCGTCAACGGCTGAGGCACAATCGCGGCGCAGCGCGCGGCCGCACGGGGAATGTGGCCGCATCGTCGCGTGCGGCAGAGGAGAAAACAGATGCTTAAAGCTGGGCTGATCGCCGGCGGCGCTACACTGGTGTTGGGCCTTGTGGGCGGCTTTGTCTTCCCGCTGGCGTGCATCCCATGTGTCGCCGCCCTGGGCGGCCTGGCCGCGGGCTACCTGGCGGGGCAGTTCGATGGGCCAAGTGCCAGCGGCGATGCGGCCCGGATCGGCGCCCAGTCGGGGGCGATCGCGGGCGTGGGCCCGCTGCTGGCGCACCTGATCTCCGGGATCGCCAACGCCGTGATCGTTGGACCAGGCGCGGCCACCGAACTGGCCCGCGCTTTTGGACTAGACACCGGCGATGTGAACAACCCGGTGGCCTACTACGGCGGCGCGATCGGCGGCGCGTGCTGCCTGGGGATCGGCGAACTGGTGCTGATGACGGCGCTTGGCGCGCTGGCCGGGCTGCTGTGGTTCCAGATCGCCGGACCGAAGGCGACGCCCCCGGCGGCGATGTAGCCGCACGCAGCGGCCTCAGCGCTCGCTGCCGGTGAGAGGATCGATGCCGGTGTCAAGGCTGAGGTCGGCCAGACGCGCCAGGATCGCGCTGATCTCCTGGCGGTCGAGGCCGCTCAGCGCCTCTTCGTTCACGCGATACGGGGCCAGGGCGACGGCGCCGTTGGTGGCCGAGGGCGGCTGCGCGCCGGCCGGGGGCGATCCGGCAGCATAGGCGTCGAGGGCGGCGCGCACGGCCGCGCCCAGGTCGAAGTAGACGCTGGTAGCTACGCGGTCGGCGCCAGGGGCGGCGCCGGCCTCGAAGGCCTGCTCGTAAGCGTCGGCCTCGGCGCCGATGACCCAGGCGCCAGCCTGGGCCGCCGCGCGCAGGCCCGACCAGCCCGCCTCACCGGCCGCGGCGAAGACGACGTCCGAGCTCAGCGAGGCGTTGAGCCGGGCGCGCTCGGCAGCGAAGGCGGTGGCGCTTTCATCGGCCAGGTCGATGAAGTCCACCCGGCAGCGCGAGCAGGTATAGCGCACCCCGTGTAAGAACCCATTGCGATACTTCAGCCCGACGGCCGTGGCCGTGTCGGCGATGGCGGTGACGATGCGGCCCTCGGTGAGGAAGCCCGCCACGGCGCCGGCCATAAAGCCGAGCTGGTCTTGGCGCGAGGCAGGCCCGCCCAACGCCAACAAGTTAGGCAGAGCTTGTCCCGAGCCTGTCGCAAGGCCGCTTTCGAGGCCGGCGTGGCCGACGCCGATGACGTAGAGCCGGGGGTCCTGGACGGCCGCGGCATGCGCCACGGCTTCGAACTCGGGTCCGTCGGCCACCAAGATGCTGGCGCCAGGGCTGATCAGGGCGCGCAGGGCGTCGCCGGTAGGCTCGGCGGCGCGCTGGACGACCCAGCCGTGGGCGGCGGCGGCGGCCTCGACGGCGGTGAAGACGCCCGGAGTGCCCGCGCCCGCGGCGATATAGCCGATGGTGAGCGGGGGAACGGTGGGCGTGGGAGTGGCAGCGACCGCCGGCGGCGGGCCGGCGGCCGTGGGCGCCTCAGTGGCGGAAGCGACCGTGCCCGAGGGCGCCCTGGTGGGCGATGGCGCGGCGGTGGGCGAAGGGTTGGCGCAGGCGGCCAGCAGGGTGAGCGCCGCGACCAGGCTAAGGAAACGGGGCGGGCGGGCCAATTACTCTGAAGTCCAGGTGCGCTTGCCGGTGGAGGGCCCGGGCGCGGCGCCTGGCTCGGGCGGGGTAGCGCCGAAATCGATCACCTCGCGCGGCTTGGCGCCTGACTCGGCCGGGCCGATGATGCCCTTCTCTTCGAGCACGTCGATCAGGCGGGCGGCGCGGGTGTAGCCAATGCGCAGCCGGCGCTGGAGCAGCGAGATAGAGGCCTTCTTCATCTCACGCACGGCCTGAATGGCCTCTTCCAACAGCTCGTCTTCGCCGTCGGGCCGGGTCTCGACGTCGCCGGACACCATCCCATCCCAGAGCGGCTGCTGGCGCATGGGCGGGGCGCCGGCCAGGTTGGTGGCGCCGGCGGCCGAGGGGCTGGGGAGGCTAGGCGCGCCTGGCGCGGCGGTGTCGGCCGGAGCGGCCATCTCGACGCCGCGCGCCCCCTTCCAATAGCGCACCAGGCGCTGGATCTCGGCATCGGAGACGAAGACGCCCTGCATGCGCAGCGGCGCGGCGGCATCGGGCGATTGGAAGAGCATGTCACCGCGGCCCAGCAGGCGCTCGGCGCCGGGCTGGTCGAGGATGACGCGCGAGTCGACGCCGGAGGCCACGGCGAAGGCGATGCGGGCCGGGAAGTTGGCCTTGATCAGGCCGGTGACGACGTCGACCGAGGGGCGCTGAGTGGCGATGACCAGGTGGATGCCGGTCGCGCGGGCGAGCTGGGCCAGGCGGGTGAGGGTGCGTTCGGTCTCGTCGGGGGCGAGCATCATCAGGTCGGCCAACTCGTCGATGATGACCACCAGGTAGAAGAGCTTCTTCTCGTTGGCGGCCGCGGCGCGGGCATTGTAGTCGGCGATGTTGCGCACGCCGACCTTGGCGAACTTGCGGTAGCGCTCGTCCATCTCGCGCGTGACCCACTGGAGCGAGGCCACGACGCGCTCGAGCTCGACCACGACCGGCGAGAGCAGGTGGGGGATACCGTTGTAGCCGGTGAGCTCGACGCGCTTGGGGTCGACCATGACGAACTTGAGATCGTCGGGCGTGTTCTGGATGAGCAGGCAGGCGATGACGGAATTGACGCAGACGCTCTTGCCCGAGCCGGTGGTGCCGGCGATGAGCAGGTGGGGCATGCTGTCGAGCCGGGCCGAGATGGCGTTGCCGGAGACGTCCTGCCCCAGGCCGAGGCGCAAGGCGCCCTTGAGCTGATCAAACGTATCGGACTCCATCACGTCGCGCAGGGCCACCAGGGAGGTCTCGGCGTTGGGCACTTCGATGCCGACGTAACCCTTGCCGGGCACGGGCGCTTCGATACGGATGGAGTGGGCGGAGAGGGCCAGGGCCAGGTCGTCGGCCAGGGACGCGATCTTGCCGACCTTGACCTTGGTCTTCTTGCCGCCGCGCTGCTCCACAAAGTCGGGCTCGACGCCAAACTGGGTGATGGTGGGACCGCGGTTGACCTCGACGACCCTGACCGGCGCGCCAAAGGAGGCCAGGGTGGCCTCGATGAGGTTGGCGCGCTGGCGGTCGAGCTCGTCGCTAGCGCCGCTCTCGGTGCCGGGGTCGAGCATGTCGGCCAGCGCGGGCAGCTCCCAGGGCTGGTCGCCGCCGATGACGAGCGGCTGATCGTAGCTGGGGCCGGGCAGGCTCGCCGGGGCCGGGACGGCCCCTGGGACCGGCTCGGGCGCGGCCCTGGCGCCGGGCCCAGCCGGGCGCTGGGCCGGGCGGGCCGAGGCAGCCGAGGCGCCGGCCGAATCGGGCGGGCCAGCGCGAGCCGAGTCACCCAGGCGCGGGAGCGGCAACTGGCGCTCGACGCCGCGGGCGCGGCGCAGCCAGCCCGCGACCAGCAATACCAGCTCGGGGACCGAGAGGCCGGCCGCAAAAACAAGGCCGATGATCCACCAGGCGCCCAGGAAGACGGCGCTGCCGAGGGTGCCGAGCGCGGTGAGCAGCCCGAGCAGGAGGATGGCTCCGATCAGGCCGCCACCCTGGCCCGTGGGGACCGGGTCGTAGACGGTCGCCGTGGTCTCGGCCACCATGAAATGGAAGGTGGTGAGCAGGGCCAGGTAGAGCAGGACAATGCCGATGACACGCTCGGGCTCGAGCTTGGGCAGGCGGTCGCCGAAGTTGCGCAGGATGAGCCACAGGCCGACGCCGAGGAAGGCCACGGGCAGTCCGAAGACGCCCCAGCCAGCCAACTGGCGATTGAGGTTAAGCCAGACGCGTAGGACGGCGATGTCGCTCTGGGTGGCGAAGAGGCTGAGGCCGGTGGTCAGGCCGACGAAGACCAAGAGGATGCCGAGGATGTCGAGCTTGCGATCGAGCGAGAGGCCGGCCGGGGGCAGCGGCTGCTGGCCGCGCGAGCGCGGGGCGCGGCCCGAGCCGCCCCTGGCAGCGCCGCGCGCCGAACCGCCGCCGGTCTTGGGCCTGGACCCGGATCGGGCGTCGGCCTTGCCTTTGCCCTTCTTCTCAGGCTTGCGGAAGAGGTTCGAGAACACGGTGGAGGGATTATAGCACGGGGGTTCGGGTGGTTGGAGGTGATAAGGAGAGGCGAGAGGGTGGAAGGGTCGAAGAGCGGAAGCTGGATGGGGACCGGGGGGGGCCAGGGAAGGATGTGGCCGTAGCGCGGGTCTCTGGCAGCGCGCGGCGGCGGCTGGCCAGGCCGGGCGGATCAGGGTGAGTCGACGATGGCGCGGGCGCGGGTGAAGATGCGGTCGAACATAGCCGGGGTGAGGCGGCCGGTCTGCGTGTTCAGGCGGCTGGGGTGATAGCTGGCGAGGAGGGTGTAGGGGCCGAGGGCGTATTCGCGGCCGTGGCCGAAGACGGGGCGCGGGCGAGGCAGGGCCAGGCCGCGCTCGGCGAGGGCGGCCAGGAGGGCATCGAAGCCGATCTTGCCCAGGGCGAGCAGCAGGCGCGCGTGGGTCAGGAGGGCCAGGTGCTGAACGAGGTAGGGGCGGCAGTTGGCGATCTCGGCGGGCGTGGGTTTGTTGTCGGGCGGGGCACAGTGGGCGGCGGCGGCGATGTAGAGGTCGTGGAGGACGAGGCCGTCGCCGATATGGGTGGAGGTGGGCTGGCTGGCGAAGCCAGCGCGGTGAAGGGCGGGGAAGAGGAAGTCGCCGGAGCTGTCGCCGGTGAACATGCGGCCGGTGCGGTTGGCGCCGTGGGCGCCGGGAGCCAGGCCGACCATGAGGACGCGCGCGGCCGGGTCGCCCAGGCCAGGGACCGGCCGGCCCCAGTAGGTCTCGTGGCGGTAGGCGCGGCGCTTTTCGACCGCGACGCGCTCGCGGAATTCGACCAGGCGCGGGCAGCGCCGGCAGGCGATGAGGGCGGCGTTCAGGTCGGCAAGCGTGGCAGGAGGCATGAGGGTAATTGTGCCACGGATGGCGAAAGTGAGCGACTGAGCACAGCCGGGTGTTGCTGTCGCTTCTGAAGGCGTCAACGGATCGCTGCGCGGCAACGGATGAACGGATAGGGCACTGCCGGCCGATCAGTCCGGCCAGAAGTGGCCAGGGCTTGTGGCACCCGCTCATGAAACGAGGTGGTCCAAGCAGATGAGGCGCCGGTCGGCGCGGGCGAGGGGCGGGAAGGCGGCGGCGGCCGGGCAGGCGCTGGTGGGCGAACCATTCGACGTGACCGCGCTCTACATGGTGAGGGCCGAGGCCGCGGCCTTGGCGCTGACCTTCACGCTACCGCTGCAGTACAGCGCCAACGACCTCGGCGGCGCGCCGGAAGACACGCCGGCCCTGCGCCGGTGGGAGGGACAGTAGCGGGTCAGGGAGGCGTCGAGCGTGGTAGACACCGCCGCCGATACCGTCTCGGCCGTCGTGGCGGGGCTGGGGACGTATGCGGTGCTGGGCGAGAGCCGGGTGGTGTATTTGCCGATTGTGGCGAGGTAGGAGGAGTATGGGGGTATGGGTACAGTACAGCCGGGGGTGAATCGCGGCATTTAATTAGGCCGGCGCTGGTTGTAGGAGCGCGTTGTACGCGCGATTGGGCGTCTGGGCATGAAACCAAATCGCGGCTGCAAGCCGCTCCTACAGCCGGAGGTGAGCAAGAGTGGCAGGGCGGAGGGCACAATTGCTTTTCGCGGCGCCTTGCGACAGAATGCGCGCCATGAAGCCTGACCCCACGAACGTTTACCATGAGCCCGCGCGCGACATCCCCATCTACCGGAGGGCCGGCGTCCTGGTGGCTGGCGGCGGCCCGGCCGGGTGCGCGGCGGCAACAGCTGCGGCGCGCTGCGGCGCCGACGTGGCGCTGGTGGAGCGCTTTGGGCACCTGGGCGGCCTGGCGACCGGCGGCCTCGTCATCTGGATCGACCGCATGACCGATTGGGACGGCCAACGCGTGATCGCCGGGTTCGCCGCCGACGTCATCGACCGACTGCCGAAGGAAGCCCTGATTGGGCCGCCGGAAGCCGCCTGGGGCAGCCGCGCGCCGGAGCTCAACGCCTATTGGCAGGAGCGAGCGGCCGCTTGGCGCGGCGTCGTCACCTGGTCGCCCACGGTCGACCCCGAGTATCTGAAGCTGGCGCACCTGGACCTGGTCCTGGAGTCGAAGGCGAACCTGCTGCTGCACGCCTGGGCGGTCGAGGCCATCGTCGAAGACCAGCGCATGCGCGGCGTGGTCTTCGAGAGCAAGGAGGGCCGCCAGGCGATCCTGGCCGAGGTGGTGGTGGACGCCACCGGCGACGGCGACATTTTCGCGCGCGCCGGCGCGGGCTTCGACACGGATATCGACGAAACGACCATTCATCACCGCATGAATGTGGCCTGGCTGTGGTGCGGGGTCGACATGGAGCGATGGATTCAGTTCAAACAGGACGACCCGCAGGCCTACGCCGGCTTCCTGGAAAAGGGGCGCGAAGCCCTGGAGTGGATCGAGCGGCCGCACGTGGCCTGGCGGAACGACGTGGCCCTGTTCATGGGACCCAAGCTGAGCGGCTATAGCCCGCTGAGCGTCGCGGACCTGACGGCGGTGGAGATCGAGTCGCGGCGGCGCATGCTGGCGCACCTGGACTACTTTCGGCGCACCGCGCCAGGGTTCGAGAAGGCCTGGATCATGCTCAGCGCGCCGCAGATCGGCACGCGGCACGCACGCCGCCTGGCGGGCTTGAAGCGCATCTGCCAGGCGGATTGGAAGAGCGGGCTGCGCCACGCGGATGAAATCGGCCTCAGCCCGTCGCTATCGCCGAACTTGGTCAGCGTCTCGATCCCCCTGGGGAGCCTGGTGGCGCGCGAGGTGGACAACCTGCTGGCGGCCGGGCGCAATATCTCGTGTGATCCCCAGTCGCACCTGTTCATGCGCGAGATCCCGCAGTGCTGGCTGACGGGTCAGGCCGCGGGCGTGGCGGCCGCCCTGGCCGTGCGATCGGGCCAGCGCGTCAAGGACGTGCCGGTTGAGGCGGTGCGCGCCGAGCTGCGGCGGCAAGGGGCGTTCCTGCTGCCGCCCGCTCGCGAAGGCCCGCCGGCATGACAGCCTGGGCGCCCGCTCGCCTGCGAGCGGGCAGGGCGGCGCCGTCAGCAAGGAGCCCAGGAAGGGCGAGCAGGGTCAGCGCCGGGCGACCCTGGCGGGGGGAGGCGCGGCAGACGATCGAGGCGGTCCAGCAGGCACCGGCACAGGCCGTCAACGTCGGGGGACAATTCGACGCGAGCGCCTTTTCCGGCGGCGGAAGAATGGATCTCGCGCACGATGTGGTCGCCCGGGTAGGGATGCTCCAGAAAGGCATACAGCTGGCGCAGCTCCTGCGCGGGCTGGAGGATGAGGGTCTCGTAGCGGCACAAGGCCACGGCCGGCGACTGGTCCAACCTCATGCCAAAGAGCAGGCTATTGCGAACGAGCCACATCAGCGCCGCCGCGTCGTAGCGGTTCATGTCCTCGGCGTAGCGCTCCAGCGCGGCTGCCCGGACCGGGGCGGGCAGCACCCCGGGCGGCCAGGCCAGCGCCTGCGTCTCCGCAAAGAAGCGCAAGTTGCGAATGCCGTTGGTCTCGCCCCACTTGGTGAGGTTAGACTGGATGACGTCTTTGTAGTGCCGGTACAGCCAGATGCACTTGGAGCCCGCGAAGCACTCGAGCAGGGTGGAGAGATTGTGCAGATCGGCCAGGGGCTTGAGGATGACGAGCGAGGTCGGCGCCTGGCGCAGGACGGTCTGCAGTTCGGGCAGCGGCTTGAGCGGCCGCAGGCCGCGCACGTAGGCGGTGGTGATACCGCGATGGCCTTCGCCATAGACGGTGGTCCGCAGGTCGCGCTCGAAGATGCGGACCATGGCCGAGGTGCCCGAGCGCGCCGCGCCGGCCACGAAGACCACGGTCTGGCTGGGCCGCCGGTAGGGCCGCAGGCGGTGGACGAGGTGCTTCCACTGGCGCAAGGCCCTGATCTGGAGCCGAACCCGGAGGGGAGCGGTGGGCCGGCTGGCCCTGGGTGACATGCCTGCTTTGGTCTCCTGTGCGCGCCGAGGCCGTTGGCCAGCATTATAGGTCGCGCCGGATGGCTGGCAAGCGGGGAAGCATGGAAGTGCGCATGCCCCGCGCCGGTTAACAGTTTCACTGGCCCGGCCGCCATGCTAGAATTCCCGTAATGGAGAACCCCCAAGCGTTCCTGGGGCGGCTGCGGCCGATCTACATCTTTAAGGGCCTGACCGACGACCAGATTCTGGAGGCGGCCAGGGCGCTGGCGGTCGAGCGCCACCCGGCGGGGACGGTGATCTTTGAGCAGGGGGAGGTGGGGCAGGACTTTTACATTATTGACCAGGGCCAGGTGAAAGTGCTGCGCGCGCCGGAAGGGCGCGAGCCGAAGCACGTGGCGACGCTGGTGCCGGGCGACTTCTTCGGCGAGCGGTCGCTGTTGTACGGGCGCAAGCGCTCGGCAACGATCGAGGCGGCCAGCGACGTCGAGCTGCTGCGGTTGGAGAAGGCCGATTTCGACGAGCTGCTGCGGCGCTATCCGCAGATCCGGCCGAACCTGGTGCTCTCGACCGAGAGCCTGGACCTCATGCGGCGGAACCGCTTCCGCTGGCTGGGCAAGGACGAGGTGATCTACCTGATCGCCCGGAAACACCGCATCCGGCTGTACATGGCGCTGTTCTGGCCGATCGCGGCCGGGCTGCTGTTGGCGCTGGCGGCGGTGTGGCTGGCGCTATATTTTGAGAACATGGCCATCGCCTGGGCGGGGGCGGCGCTGGAGGCGCTGGCGGCCGGCTGGCTGCTGTGGGTCTACGTGGACTGGGGCAACGACCTTTACATCGTCACCAGCCAGCGGATCGTGCACCTGGAAAAGATCGTGGCGATTTACGACAGCCGGCAGGAAGCGCCGCTGACGACCATCCGGGCGGTGGACGTGGCGACGGCTGACCCGGTGCAGCGCATCCTGAATATGGGCGACGTGGTGGTCAACACCTATTCAGGGCCAATCACGCTGAAGTCGGTGCCCAACCCGACGGTGATGGCGGCGGCCATCGAGCAGCACTGGGACCGCATGCGGCTGCGCGAGCAGGAGGCCAACGAGGCCCAGCGGCGCCAGGCGCTGCGCGAGCGGATCGAGCGCGGGCCAGAGGCGGACCGACCGCCGGCCAAGCGGCAGCGCAAGCCCCAGCCCCGGGCGCGGTCGTTCGGCGAGGAACTGGCGCGGTTCTTTTCTTTCCAGGTGCGCTTCGAGGAAGGCAGCAGCGTCGTCTACCGCAAGCATTGGTTCATCCTGGCCGGACGCATCTGGAAGCCATCACTGGGGCTGGGGCTGGTGGCCGCGGGGCTGGCGGCGGCGGCGGCCGGGCTGCTGCCGGCGCTGCCGCTGGTGACGGCGCTGTTGGTGGCGCTGGTGGCCTTCGTGCCGCTGGCGGGGTGGTGGCTGTACGAGTTCATCGATTGGCACAACGACATTTACATGGTGACCGAGGACCAGATCTTGGACATCGCCAAGAAGCCGCTGGGCACCGAGCGCAAGAAGTCGGCGCCGCTGGAGAGCATGCAGAGCTTGAAGTACGAGCGGCCGGGACTGCTGGGGGTGCTGCTGAACTACGGCACGGTGGTGGCGCACGGGATCGGGGTGGAGTTCCGCTTCGAGGGCGTGTTCGACCCGGTGAGCGTGCAGGCCGACGTCTACCGGCGCATGGAGGCGCTGCAGCAGAGGCGCAAAGCGGCCGACGAGGCGCGCCGCAACCGCGAGATGGCCGATTGGCTGGCCACGTATCACCGGCTGGAGGAGGAAGAACACGGGGCAAAGACCGAGGCGCGCCAGCGCGATCAAAAGTGATAAAATCGGGAGGAACACTACCCGCAAGGAACGGTATGCCCATCCGACCCATCATCGGCCCGGACAACCCGGTGCTGCGCCGCAAGGCCAAGACGCTCGACAACCCGAATATCCCCGCCCTGCAGCAACTGATCGAGGACATGATTGAGACCATGCGCGCCGCGCCGGGCGTGGGGCTGGCCGCGCCGCAGGTGGCCGTAAGCCAGCGGCTGGCGGTGATCGAGTACGCCGAACCGCCCGAGAACGCGCCGGAAGACGCCGAGCCGCCCGAGCCCAAGCTGTACGTGATCGTCAATCCCGAGATCGTGGCGCGCTCGGAGGTGATGGTGGACGGCACCGAGGGGTGCCTGTCGCTGCCGGGCTACGCGGGCAACGTGATGCGCCACCAGGCGGTGACGGTCAAGGCGCTCAACCGTCGAGGCAAGCCGATCAAGGTTAAGGCGCGCGGCTGGCTGGCGCGCATCTTTCAGCACGAGATCGACCACCTGGACGGGATCCTGTACATCGACCGGGCGTCGAAGGTGTGGCGGGTAGAGGCAGACGAGGCCGCTGCCGACCCCGGCCTGCGCGAGTAAGGCCAGCAGCGCTGCCAGAGCAGCCGGCCGGGTGGTTTGGGGCGTCATGACGCCCCAAACAACCCGGCCGGCTGCTCTGGCAGCGCTGCTGGCCTTACTCGCGCAGGCCGGGGTCGGCCGCGGCCTCGTCTGCCTCGACCCGCCCCACCTTCGACGCCCCGTCGATGTACCGGATCCCGTC
>JADLEU010000086.1 GCA_020845955.1 Anaerolineales bacterium | reverse complement strand
TTGGCGCCGGCTCCGCCTCGCCCCCAGGCCGGTGCTGGCTACAGCCCTGCCGCGCGGCAACAAAAAGCCCCGGCACAGACGGGCCGGGGCCTTTTTCGGTTATGCTGTTCGTTGGACTCTAGACCTTGACGACGTTGGCCGCCTGCAGACCCTTGGGGCCTTTCTGGATGGAGAACTCCACCTTCTGGCCTTCCTCGAGATTGCGGTAGCCGTCGCCCTGGATGGCGGAGAAGTGGACGAAGACGTCCTCGCCGCCTTCGCGGGCGATGAAGCCATAGCCCTTGGCGCCATTGAACCACTTAACCGTGCCGACGATGCGCTCAGACATTGTTGTTGCCTCCTCAGGCAATAAAGGATGTTGATGTTAGGCGCTTTGGTTCTGCCATCGGAACGGTAAAAAACAAAACGACCCCGGGCAACGTGCAGCCGCGGGTCGGTGTCTTCCTACGTCCAACGAGAACTTCCTGCATCCTACAGCCGCGAATAATAGCCTAGAACCCCCAGAGAGTCAAGCACGATCTCGCTACAGCAAGCCGCGCCGTCGCGCAATATCTGCGGCCTGGGTCCGATTTTCGGCGCGCAGCTTGGCGAGCACGTTGGACACGTGATTCTTCACGGTCCCTTCGGTAATCACCAACCTGTCGGCGATCTCGCGATTAGAGAGGCCCTGCGCCAGCAGCACCAGCACTTCCCGCTCGCGCTCCGACAGCGTCTCGAGCGGCTCGACCTGCGGGTGCATCAACTCCCGCAGCGCGCGCGACGCGATTTCGGGCTGAATGAAGGTCTCGCCGTCGTGCACGCGCCGGATCGTCGCCACCAGTTGCTCGGCCGGCGCGTCCTTGAGCAGAAAGCCCAACGCGCCCGCCCGCACGGCTTGAAAGACATAGTCGTCGCGATCGAAGGTCGTCAGAATAACGATCCGCGCAGCGGGCCAGGCCGCGCAAATGGTCGCCGTGGCCTCTACGCCGTTCATCCCCGGCATCTGCACGTCCATCAAGATGATGTCCGGCCGCAGCGCCAGCGCCTGCTGCGCCCCTTCCTCGCCGTTGCCCGCCTCGCCGATCACCGCCAGGCCGGGCTCCAGGTCCAGGATCGTGCGCAGCCCCTGGCGCATCAGGGTTTGGTCTTCGACGATCAGAACGCGAATTGGGTCCATTGCGCTTGGCCGGCAGTCCGCCGCACCGCTCAATCACTGGGCCAGCGGCCCGCCCTTCGTCGCCGGTCCTCGCCCAGGGCAGATCCCTGGTCAGAGTAACGGCACCCGCGCCTCAACCGCCACACCCCCTTCGCTGCGCACGCTGAGTTCACCGCCCACGCCCTCCAGCCGCTCGCGCAGGCCCTGCAGCCCGTAGTGGCCCGGCCCCCCATCGGCGCCATTGGCCAGCCCGCGGCCATCATCGTGTACCCGCAGCACCGCGGCCGTCGGCGCCACCTCCAGCCGCACTTCCACGCGCTGCGCCCGCGCGTGCCGCGCCACGTTGGTCAGCGCCTCCTGCGCCACGCGCCAGAGCGCCTCGGCCACCGGCGGCGAGAGGCGCTGCGCCTCGCCCGCCACATGGCAGCTCACCTCCAGGCCGCTGCGCGCGCCGGTCTCCACGCTCAACGCCCGCAGCGCTTCGGCCAACGGGCGCTCACCCAGGCCGGGCGTGCGCAGCCCTTCCAGCGAGCGCCGCAGCTCGTCCATCGCGGCGCGCGTCACACCCTTGAGCGCCTCCACTTGTTCCGCCGCGCGCTCGGGATCAACGCGGTAGAGGCGCTGGATGGCTTCCAGTTGCACCGAGATGGACACCAGCGCGTGGCCCAGGCTGTCGTGCAGGTCCCGCGCCAGCCGCTCACGCTCCTGCAGCGCGGCCAGCTCCGCGTCGCGCGCGCGCGCCGCTTCCAACTCGGCCTGCGCCGACCGCAGCTCGTCCACCAGCTTGCCGCGCCGGGCGCTGGTGCGCATGACGTAGTAGACGAACAGGTAAAAGACAATTGCGGACGTCCAGCCCAACAGCGGTCCGATGAAGGCGCCCGAGGTCACCCTCGAGAAGTCCAGGCTTCCATCCTGGCCAAAGACCAGGACGAAGATGAACAGCGTGCCCAGCACCGCCGCGAGGGGCGGCAGCACGCCGAACATCTGCCCGAAGTAAGCCATGCCCAGCCAGGCGAAGTCCTGGTAGAGCCACCATTCGATCAGCCAAAGGACGATGCTGCCGCCGAAGTAGGTCGCGTGCCGCCAGCCGGGCAGCGGCCAGCGGTCGTTGAGCATGAAGTTCCATAGGTACAGCGCCGTCTGGCCGGCGGCCAGGGCCGTCAGGGCCGCCTCGCGCCAGCCGAGCGCGGTGCGGGCCGCCCAGAGCGTGGCGGCCCACAGACTCCCCAGGATCCCCAGATAGACAATGTGCCAGAACAGCAGATACCACCGGAACTGCCGCAGGGGCAGGGGCAGCTCGTGTTCGGCATCCTCCGTTGCAGGGTGCGCTATCGTCATCGGTCCCTAATTATAGCCCCGGGAGGGCCATGGCCCTCCCGGCCGCCGTCGCGGGCGGCGGCTACGCCCGTGGGTCCCACTTGAACAGGCGCCCGGCTGCCAGGGTGGCGCTCACGCCGTACAGCGCCATCAGCCCCAGGTGCCGCAGCCAGTTGGGGTCCAGGCTGCCTTCGAGCAGCGGGATGCGCACGAGCTGCGCCACCGCGTAGGTGGGCAGGTAGGGCACCACCTCCTGGAGCCAGGCCGGCAGCATGCTCAGCGGAAAGATCAGGTCGCTGATGAACATCAGCCCGAAGTAGATCGTCATCCCGGCCCCGGCCGCCGCGCCCGCCTTCGCCGCCACGCCGCTGATGATCTGGCCGATGGCCAGAAAGGTCAGGGCGCCGGCCAGCATCATCGGTAGACCCAGCAAAAGACCGGCTGCGCTGACTTCCAGCCCGTACAGGCCGGCGCCCATGATCAGGATCACACCGCCTTGCGCCAGGCCCATCAGCACATTGACGATCAGATAGGCGCCCAGCAGGTGGACGGCCGGCATGGGTGTGGCGCGCAGGCGGCGCAGGATCCCCTTCTCGCGCATTTCCACCAGCATCGCCGAGCCGCCCACCAGCCCAAAGCTCAGCGCGTTGAGAACGATCACGCCCGGCGTCATCCAGTGGATGTAGTCGCGCATGATGACACCATAGATCAGCATCAGAAACACCGGGAACGCGAAGTTCCAGAACAGCACCTCGCGTGTGCGCAGGTGCATCAGCAGCATTGCCTTGGTGAAAATCAGAAAGCGCTTCATGCCATTGTCTCCTCTACGCTTCAATCACGACGGTCCCGACCGCCAGGTCGGGCAGCGTCTGCCGCCGCGGTGTGAGCACCGCTGCGGCCAGGGATGCGGCCAGCAGCCCGTAGGCGACCCACAGACCTGGCCGAACGTTTGCCACCGGGTCGCTCCAAATGGGCGTCGGCAGCAGCAGCGTCACGTGCGCCAGCTCCCACGGCAGCAGCTTGAGCGCCGTGCGCGCCACCGCCTGCCCTAGGCCGATGCGCCCGCCGCCGGCTCGCGCGACGCGCAGCCCCAGCAGCCGTTTGCCCACCGTCGCCTGCCCGGCCGAAGGCTCCATGACGATGAAGTACAGCCAGACCGGCAGCGACACGCTCAGCAGCACCCAGGTCTCAATCTGCGGCCCGGTGACCGATCTGGGCAGGACGCCGCGGGTCGCGGCCGCCAAGACCCACTGTGTCCCCTGCACCGCCGCTGCCAGCCCGGCACAGTCCAACGCGTAAGCCGCGCCGCGCCGCAGCAGGTAGCCTGCTGCATTGCCTCGCGCTGTGCTGTCTGGCGGTTTCGCCGCCTTTGAATGCTCTTTCATCGCCGGCAACCAGCCTTTCCGCCAGCGCGCTTGGTCCGCCCATCGCCTGTTTCGGTGGGCGAGGCGCGCTGCTCCCGCTACCCGTCCGACAACGCCCGCCCGGTCCGCTTCAGAAACACGTCTTCCAGGTTCGGTTGGCGCAGCAGCACGTCGCCGATGGAACGGCCCAGGCGCGCGGCCAGCTCGTGGAGCGCGGCCAATGTGGCCTGCGGTTGAGCGGTTTCCAGCTCCAGGTGTTGTCCGGCGTAGCGCGCCGCCAGGACGCCCGGCAGATCGCGTACGCGCTCCAGCGGCAGTTCCACCGTGGCCTTGAGCACGGGAGACGCGCCCAGCCCCGCGATCAGCCGGGCCGGGGTGTCGGCGGCCACGATCCGCCCCTCGTCGATGATGGCCACCCGTCCGCACAGGGCCTCGGCTTCTTCCATCGAATGGGTGGTCAGCACCACTGTCCGGCCCTCGTCATGCAGGGCCCGAATACTGTCCCACACCGCCCGGCGGGCATGCGGATCCAGAGCCGAGGTCGGCTCGTCGAGCAGCACGATCCGCGGATCGTTGGCCACCGCCAACGCCAGTGCCAGCCGCTGCTGCTGCCCGCCCGATAGGCGCCGGGCAAGTTGGTTGCGCTGCTGGCCGAGGGTGTAGCGCTCCAGCAGTGCGGTGACCTGGCCGCGCGCCAGGTACACCTCGTAAAGGGCTGCGTATACCTCGATCAGTTCGGCCAGGGTCAGGTCGTCCAGCAGGGCGGTCTTCTGCAATTGAACGCCCAACTGGCGTTTGGTCGCCGCCGGCTGCCGCTGCACGTCCAGGCCGCCCACGCGCACGCTGCCCCGCTCTGGCGTGTGCAGCCCTTGCACACAGGCCAGCAGGGTCGATTTGCCGGCGCCGTTGGGGCCGAGCAGGCCGAATATCTCGCCCGTGCCGATGTCCAGGGTGACGTCGGTCAGCGCGGTCACGCGCCGGGCGCCGCGCCCGTAGGCGGCTGACAGGTGGTCAATCTCGATGCTGCCTGGGGTCATGATTTTGCCTCCGAGCTTTTGTCCTTCGTGGTCACACTCTAGGACAACCGCCCGCTCGGCAACAGACCCAGCCGAGACAACCTGCCTATGTCGAAAGTCACGCCTGGCCGGGTGCCGTTTCGTCTGGGCCATATGATTGGCCCGCGCTGCGCGCTTGGGGTATAATCGTGTTGCCTGAGCCGCCTGCATGGGGGGAGCAAGCCGTGGGCACCCAATGTACGATTCTAGTCGGCGTCTCGACGTCTTACTTCTTCTAAACATAAACTAACAGCCAGCCGCCAGTGGGTGTTCTTCGAAGCATCTAGCGGTACGCTGGTTCGGCGGTTTGGCGGGGCCGCCGGATGCCCCGAGCACGCCGGCAACGTGACGTTTGACTGGCAAAACGGGGTCGTTGATCAACCTGACCGGATTATTGGTAATAGCAGAAAGGGGGGTTCCCGTGTCAGCAGCGATGGTTTCTTCTGGGAGTGATGGTGTCAATCGCCAGGCGCAGCAGCCGGCCAGCGGGCCTGCCACCTTGGTCGAGACCGCTTCCGTTGACCCGCCTCGCCCCGCTGTCGAGCAAGCCGTAACCAAGATTTGGCAAGAGGTCTTGGAAGAAACGGCGCTGAGCGCCGACGTCGGCTTCTTCGATCTCGGCGGAGACTCGATCACCGCGACCGAAATCGTGGCTCGCGTGCGCGAGACGTTTGCGGTCGAGCTCTCCCTCAAGGAGTTGCTGGCGGAACCGACCATCGCTGGGATGGCGGACCGCATCGTGGCCGCGCTGCAAGCGAGGCGCCTCAGCCAGCTCCCGCCCGTCACCCAGGCCGACCGCTCCCGGCCGCTGCCGCTCTCCTACGCTCAAGAACGCATGTGGTTTCTGCATGCGCTCGCGCCCGGCAACTCGGCCTATCACATTGTGACCTTGGTCCGCCTGAGAGGTCCGTTCGACCTGGCGGCGGCCCAGACCAGCCTGGAAGCCCTCCTCCGGCGCCACGAATCTCTGCGGACGACGTTTCCCGCGGTCGATGGCCGCCCGGTGCAGGTCATTGCGCCGCCGGCGCCGTTCCCCATGCCGGTCGTGGACCTGCAGCCCCTGCCTGCCGCCGAGCGTTTGCCGCGCGCCATCGCTCTGGCACAGGCGGAGACCGAACGGCCCTACGACCTGGAGCGCGGCCCTCTGCTGCGGGTCAGCCTCTACCGCCTGGAAGTCCAGGAGCACCTGCTGCTGCTGGCCATGCACCACATCATCTCCGATGCCTGGTCGCTCGGCGTGCTGGCTCGTGAGGTCATGGCGCTATACACTGCCGCCAGGGAAGGGCTCAGCCAGCCCCTGCCCGAGCCCACGCTTCAGTATGTAGATTTCGCCGTCTGGCAGCGCGCGTGGCTGCAGGGTCCGGTCCTCGAGCAGTCGCTGGCGCATTGGCGCCAGAAATTGGCTGGGCTGGCCGTGCTGGATTTGCCACCCGACCGGCCCCGCCCGGCGGTGCAGACCTACGACGGCGCGGTGTGCGCGGCGGAGCTTGAGCCGGCCCTGCTGGCCGATCTGCGCCAGCTCAGCCAGCAGGCCGAGGCCACCCTGTCGATGACGCTCTTGGCCGCCTTTCAGGTTCTGCTCCACCACTACACTGGGCAGACAGACATTGCCGTAGGCTTGCCTATCGCGAACCGCCAATGGCTGGCCGTCGAGCCGATGATTGGCGCCTTTGTCAACACGCTCGTCCTGCGAACGGACCTCAGCGGCAACCCGACCTTTCGCGAATTGCTCGCCCGAGTGCGGCAGGCGTCGCTGGATGCCTATGCTCACCAGGACATGCCCTTTGCCAGGCTGGTCGCCGAGCTTAAGCCCGATCGCAGCCTCAGCCACCCGCCCTTGGTGCAGGTGATGTTCAACCTCGTCA
>JADLEU010000085.1 GCA_020845955.1 Anaerolineales bacterium | reverse complement strand
GCGTAGACATCGTTGGCTATGTCGTGGCCAGCATCTGGGTAGACCGTGAACTGGACGTCCCCTTCGCAGCCTCGCAGAGCCTGCACCAGCGTTTCCTCAGCGTTAACGGGGACAGTTTCATCGGCAGCTCCGTGGAAGGCCCAGATGGGGACATTCTTGAGGGCGCATATGTCCTCCGGCACGGCGAACGGGTAGCCGTAATACCCCGCCACCGGCGCGAGCGCCGCAAAGAGGTCAGGATACCGCAGACCGATTTCCCAGGTCGCCTCCCCGCCTGCGCTGACTCCAGTGAGATAGAGTCGGTTGGGGTCAATGGGATAGGACGCCTGGACTTCGTCAAGCAGAGACAGGAGAGATTGGACCATCTCATCTGTTGACCAGAATTCGTATTCGCCATTGCCTTGTGGGGACAGAACAATGGCTGGAAAGTCATCCTGTCCTTCAAGGCGCTTGGGCAACCCCCCCGTCTTGAGATAGTCTAAGTTGCTGCCGCGATCACCTGAGCCATGCAGGTAAAGGATCAACGGCCAGCGTTGTTGCGGGTCCTTCCCAAAGCTGGCCGGGATATACAGGAGGAAATTGAGGCCGGCCGTCGCCGATGAATACGGAGTCTGGCCATAGGCGACGTTCGAAGAGAGCGCGGGGTACGCGATAGCTTGAGGCGTTTCAGCGGGTGTAGATTGCGATGAGGAGGCTCCGATTGTGAACCTCCAGGTCACGTCTGTCGGCTCGCGGGTGCCGTCCACTCGTCCGATGACGTACCGCAATGTGTGCGCGCCCGGGGTTGGATTGTAGAGCGCGACCTTCCATTGGCGGAGGCGATTGCCTTCCCAGTCAACATCAAACACGCCAAACTTAGAGAGGTCAACGGCCTGGCCGTCAACGTACATGGCCCACGTCTCGGATTGCCACTCGGCGTCGAGGTCCCCCTGCGAGGCGGCGAAGCTGCCGTACCCGATGAAGAGGTACGGCGATTCAGGAACAGCACATTCCCTGGCGATCAAGGGCGGGTCGGTATCCGTGATGATTGGCGAACAGTAGTTGAAGATGGATGGTTCGCCGCTCTCGTCTCTGGCGATGTCAATGGCCATCGGGGCGAGAATTTCAGGGGTGGCGGATGGGACCACGGTAGAGGTCAGCGGGGCGAGAGTTACAGGAGCGGCGGATGGGGCCACGACAGAGGTCAGCGGGGCGAGAATTTCAGGGGTGACGGATGGGACCACGACAGATGGGCGAGGCTCTCCAGAGGGTTGGGCCACGCCGCAAGCCGCGGTGACGCCCGCGATGGCCGCAATAAGCGCGAGGCACGCTTGGGTTTTCATGGATGACCTCCTCTCACAGTATGGGGGTGTCTTGTTGTTAATCAGGCGGTTAGGCTAGGTTCCTGTCGGGAAACCCGACCCGATCACGCAGGAGACGCTGACCGCCGTCGGCGGCGCGCCAGCCGCGTGGCCGCCACGACCAGGTTGTTGACGAGGAGGCCCCAGCCAAGCCAGCGCTGCAGGCCGGCGTCACCATGGTTGCGGCAGCGGTCCAGGCCGCGCGCCCGGCGCAGGCCGCTAATGCGGCCTTCAATGCCGGCCCGAAAACGCGAGGCGGCTTTGAACCAGGGCCGGGCTTCATACGTCTTTCGCGTTTCATCCTTATGACCGGGCTCAGCGGAAAGCAGCCGTTATGTTTTAATGCGCGCGAGTGAGGCCACGCCTCATTTGGCCTGTGGTGGATGCAGGTGTCGGGCGCCGAGCGACTGCCAGCCGCAGCGCCACCTCGACCGGAATTGCTGGCCGGCCATTCCACAGGGCGGCCGGGGCCGAACGGGCCAGATCGTTGGTTACCGCCAGCGCCAGTTCTGGATCGTCGAGTAACTCATCGATGCGCACCGTTTCGGGTCAATCTCACAGTCAAACGGCACGCTGGCCACGCTACGCGAATCCACTAGCCCGGGAATGCTACAGCCAGCACCGAGCCTACTGCAGGTGAAGTTTGGCTTGAACACCCTTCATCTACCGCAGCAGGCTCTTTTTTCATAGGGCGCGACGGCCGCGCCGATCCGACCCGTCGACGTCATCCGGCCGCAGGCGGATTTGTCAACAGAAACGAGTCTAGCGCATTTGGGCTGAGAGGCAAAGCGCGCTCAGCGCGCTAGCTCCACAAAACCCGGCCCCCTGCCGTGCTTGCCGGCAGTCACAACAGCCACAAGCCGCCCTCCACTGTGCCGGCCACTCCGCCGCTCGGTCACGGGCCGAGTCAAGTCCAGACCTGGCTCGGCCTGCGGCAATGTGCCTGCGCCCCGGCCAGTTCCCCGTCCCATGGGGAATTGGCAGAAATCCTAATTGGGCAGGGCAAGTTCGATGAGGCGATTGAAAACTGCCAAGAGGGGCTTCGAGCATCGCGTAGTGGGTGGGCGAAACAATTGCAACTGCAACCCACCACGGATCGTGGACATTCGGATCAATCATTTATACAATATCTCATGCGCCTGGGGTAGCGGCAGCGCCACCCGGGACCGGCGATCATCAGGGGGCTCAAGGCTGGAGGCGGCTGGCACGCTAAGCCAGTCAGCCAGCGGGCCTCGATGAGCCTGTCTGTGTTCGCTCGGCGTGCCAGTTGGTTCGCCATCCACCCGCGACCTGCCCGGCACGCCGCCAGAATGTGCCTCACCTGAGGCTTGCAGTTCGCGGGATCGCGTCGCTGCTGTCGACAGCCCTGCCTAACAACGTTCCCCAGGCGGTAGGGCGCGCCCCCGCGCGCGACCAATGAATCTGAACCTCAGCATGTCACGCGGTCAAATCGTATGTCTCCACCTCCTCCGACAAGCATAGCGCCCTGGTGGTCATTGGCTGTCTACGCGGCCGTGGTGCTGGTCTTGGCCGCCGGCATGCTCGGGCTGTCGTTTGTATTGGGGCAGCGCCACAAAGAAAAGGCAACCGGCGAACCCTACGAAGCCGGGATCGTCTCGACGGGTTCGGCGCGGCTGCGGATGGACGTCCGGTTCTATCTGGTGGCCGTCTTTTTTGTGGTGTTCGACCTGGAAGCCGCCTTCATTTACGCCTGGGCGGTCGCCTTGCGTGACATCGGCTGGCCCGGCTACGTTGAAGGCGTGATCTTTATCGGCGTCCTGTTCGCGGCGCTCGTCTACCTGTGGCGGCTCGGCGCGCTGGATTGGGGTCCGCGACCAGGGAAAGAACCAGTTGAAAAGCAGGGAGCTTCGTAACCCATGCGGTGGTCACTCACCCAACCAACGCGGGCAGCAGCCACGCCGGACGGCGATGGGTCGCTTGACGACGCCGTTCGCGGGGTTTTCATCCTCTCGCGCCTGCAAGCCTTGCTGGCCTGGGGGCGGAAGTACTCGATCTGGCCGTTCAATTTCGGCCTCTCCTGCTGTTTCGTGGAGATGGCGACCAGCATCACCAGCAAATACGATATTGCGCGCTTTGGCGCCGAGGTCATTCGCGGGACGCCGCGCGAGGCCGATTTGATGGTGATTGCCGGCACGCCCTTCATCAAAATGGCCCCCATCATCCAGCGGCTTTACGAGCAGATGATGGAGCCGCGCTGGGTGATCTCGATGGGTTCCTGCGCAAATTCGGGCGGCATGTACGACATCTACAGTGTCGTCCAGGGCGTGGACAAGTTTCTGCCCGTCGACGTGTACGTGCCGGGCTGCCCGCCTCGCCCAGACGCCTTCATGCAAGGCTTAGTCCTGCTCCAGAACTACGTTGGAGGCGAAAAGCGCCCGTTGAGCTGGGTGGTCGGGCCGCAAGGCGTCGTCCGGCCGCCGCGGCCGTCTGAGCGGGATCTGCGGCGGGCTGAGCGGCAGAAAGCCGTCGATCTCCGCCCGCAGAACGAAGTCTAGGGTGCTGTCCAGCCGGCCCTGCCAGGAGATGATCGGGTGTCGCTAGCGAACATCGCCGCCGGATCGAGCCCGCCGCGCGACCAGGCGGGCGTCCTTGACGAGCTTCGCGGCCGCTTCGGCGACGACGCCGGCACGGTCCAACCGACGGGCGATGGCATCCCAACGCTGTGGGTGTCGCCTGACTCGCTCCAGCAGGTCATGCGTTATCTCAAAACGGAAATCGAGCGCCCATACCGCATGTTATTTGACCTGACCGCGATTGACGAGCGCCTGCGCGCCAACCGCCAGGGCCAGCCCGACAGCGATTTCACCGTCGTCTATCACCTCCTGTCTTTCGAGCGCAATGCCGACCTGCGTCTCAAAGTTGGGCTCAAGGGCGACTATCCCAGCCTGCCTACCATGACCGATCTCTGGCCGGCGGCCAACTGGTATGAGCGCGAGGTCTGGGATATGTTCGGGCTGACCTTCGATGGCCATCCGCGCCTGAAGCGAATCCTGTTGCCACCCACCTGGCAAGGGCATCCGCTGCGCAAAGAGCACCCGGCGCGCGCCACCGAGATGGGGCCGTTCCAACTGCCCGAGGACAAAGAGGCGCGTGAACAAGAAGCGCTCTTGTTCCACCCCGAGGAGTGGGGCCTGAAGCGGCATGGGGACGATGAAGATTTCATGTTCCTGAACCTGGGACCACAGCATCCCGGGACTCACGGCGTGCTGCGGATTGTGCTGCAATTGGACGGCGAGGAGATCGTCGATGCCGTGCCCGACATCGGCTATCACCACCGGGGCGCCGAAAAGATGGGTGAACGCCAATCGTGGCACACCTACATCCCGTATACCGACCGTGTGGACTATCTCGGCGGGGTCATGAACAACCTGGCCTATCTCCTGTCGGTGGAGAAACTGGCCGGCATCGAAGTCCCCGACCGGGCCCAGGTGATCCGGATCATGCTGGCCGAGTTCTTCCGGATCGCCAGCCACCTGGTTTGGTATGGAACGTTTGCCCAGGATGTCGGAGCCTTGTCGCCGGTCTTCTACATGTTCACGGATCGGGAGCGTGTCTTTAGTGTCATCGAGGCCGTCTGCGGGGCGCGCATGCATCCCAACTGGTTCCGCATCGGCGGCGTGGTCGAAGACTTGCCGAACGGATGGCAGACGCTCGTCGCCGACTTCATCAAATACTTCCCCCCGCGCCTGGCGGAATACGACAAACTGGTGATGCAAAATGCGATCTTGAAGGCGCGCACCCAGGGGATTGGTGGTTGCAGCCTCGACCAGGCGGTGGAATGGGGCCTGACTGGCCCCAACCTGCGCGCCTGCGGCTTTGAATGGGACTTCCGCAAGAAGCGCCCCTATTCGGGTTACGACCAGTTTGAGTTTGATATTCCCACGGCGCAGGGTGGCGATTGCTACGGCCGGGCCGTCGTGCGGGTCGAAGAGATGCGCCAGAGCCTGCGGATCATCGAACAATGCCTGAAGAATATGCCGCCCGGCCCGTATAAGTCCGATCATCCCCTGGCGACGCCCCCGCGCAAAGAGCGCACCATGCACGACATTGAAACCCTCATCACCCATTTCCTGGGCGTGGCGTGGGGACCGGTCATCCCACCGGGCGAAGCGCTGGTGAGCATCGAGGCCACCAAGGGCATTAACGGCTACTATCTCGTCAGCGACGGCAGCACCTGGCCGTATCGGGTGCGGATCCGCACACCGTCGTTTCCCCACCTGCAGGTGATCGCGCTGCTCAGCCGCGGCTTCATGATCCCTGACTTATTGGCGATCCTGGGGAGCCTTGATTACGTGCTGGCCGACGTGGACCGTTGAGGAGTGACAGCGGATGCTGACAGAAGAAGAACGACAAGAGATTGAGGCCGAAGTCCCGCATTATGCCCAGAGGCGGGCGATCAGTATCGATGCGCTCAAGATCATCCAGCGGCGCCGGGGGTGGGTGTCCGATGAAAGCCTGAACGACCTGGCCGAGTTCCTCGAAATGACCCCGGATGAGCTGGACGGCGTTGCCACGTTCTACAATCTAATCTTTCGTAAGCCGGTCGGTAAGCATGTGATTCTGCTGTGCGACAGTGTGAGCTGCTGGATTATGGGCTACGAGCGGCTGCGCGAGCGCTTGTGCAGCCGCTTGAGCGTCAACTTAGGCGAGACAACCGCGGACCAGCGCTTTACCCTGCTGCCAATCGTCTGCCTGGGGACCTGCGATCATGCCCCGGCCTTGATGATCGACGACGAGCTCTACCGCGACCTCGACCCGGCCAAGCTCGACGGTATTCTGGCGAAATACCAATAAGAGACACAGCCATGGAGCGGCCGCTGACCCAAAATATCAAACTGAATGGGGATGTCGTCAGCCTGGCAGACTACGAAGCGGCCGGCGGCTACCAGGCGCTGCGCAAAGCCCTTCAGTCAATGGCGCCTCAACAGGTGACGAGCCTGGTCAAGGAGGCAAACCTGCGCGGCCGCGGCGGCGCCGGGTTCCCGACCGGAACAAAGTGGTCCTTTGTGCCCATGGACGCCGCTGCGCCGCGCCCCAAGTACCTGATCGCCAACGCCGACGAGATGGAGCCGGGCACGTTCAAAGATCGGCTGCTGCTGGAAGGCGACCCACACCAATTGATCGAGGGCATGCTTCTCGCCGCCTACGCTATCCAGGCCGACGTCGCCTACATTTTCCTGCGCTGGGCTTACAAACTGGCGGCGGCGCGGCTGGCGCGGGCCATCGCCGAGGCATATGAGGGGCATTACCTGGGCCAACACATCCTGGGATCCGGCTACAGCCTGGAGATGCATCTCCACGTCAGCGCCGGCCGGTATATGTGCGGCGAAGAGACTGGCCTGCTGAACGCCCTGGAAGGCAAGCGCGCCAACCCCCGCAGCAAACCGCCTTACCCACAGGTCAGCGGCTTGTGGGGCAAACCGACGATCGTCAACAACGTGGAAACACTGTGCAATGTCCCGCACATTGTCAAACACGGCTCCGGCTGGTTCAAGGCGCTCAGCCGCACCCAGGACGGCGGGACCAAGCTGTATGGCGTGAGCGGGCAGGTGAACAAGCCGGGCCTTTGGGAACTGC
>JADLEU010000084.1 GCA_020845955.1 Anaerolineales bacterium | reverse complement strand
CGGCAGCAGCTCAAGCGCCTCCTGTGCCAGGCGCACTGCCTCGCCCGCGCGCCAATACACCGAATAGCACACGGCGCGGAGGGCGGCCGCCTCGCCGCGCAGCCCCCGGCACTCGTCGGGCGGCAGGGCGGCCGCCGCCGACGCGACCTGGTCGAGCTGGCGGTCGAAGTCGGTCGGGCTGGCCGTATTTGCCTGGGACCAGGCCCGGGCTAGCTCCAGGCGCGGGCGCTGCTCCACGACCGCCTGGGGCAGCCCCGCCAACCAACGCTGGACCGTCACCAGCTCGCCGCGCTGGATCATCTGCGCATAGCTGGCCTGCACAATGTCGGCGGCGGCGGCGAAATCGCCAGCGGCCAGCGCGTGCCAGACCGCCTCGTTCGGCGCGCCATGCGCCGCGAACCACCCGGCTGCCTGCCGATGGGTCTCGGCGGCCGCCTCCGGGGAGGGCCGGGCGACGGCCACCAGCGCCTCGGCAAACAGAGGGTGATAACGGAACCAGCGCCGCTCCCCATCCAGCGGCATCAGGAACAGGTTGTTTCGGTCCAGGTGATCCAGTACCATCTGGCTCTTGGAAGCATCCCCAAGGCCGCCGGCGTGCCGTGCTCCGACCATCACGGCGTCGCACAGCGGTGCGCACAGCCGCCGGAGCAGGCAGGTGCGCAGCAAGAAGTCGCGCACCTCGGCCGGCTGCCCCGCGATCACTTCCTCTGCCAGGTAGTCGACGACGTACCGGTGGCTTCCGGTGAGCTTGGCCACAAAACTGCTGTGGTGGACCGGCCGGCTCTCGGTCTGGTCGTCGTCCAGCCCGGCCGGCGGGGCCTGCATTGCCAGCGCGGCCAATTGCAGGCCGGCCGGCCAGCCCTCGGTGTGCGCCTCCAGCGCGGCCAACTGAGCCGGGCCAAGCGCCAGGCCCATCACGCCGTTGATGAAACGCTCGGTTTCTTCGAGGCTAAAGCGCAGACTGGCGGCGCGGATCTCCACCAATTGACCCCGGGCGCGCAGTCGCGCCAGCGGCAGGCATGGGTCAGCGCGCGTGGCCACGACGACGCGCAGATCGGCCGGGAGGTGGTCGAGCAGGTAAGCCAGGGCGTCATGAATTCCTGGCGCCGTGATCGCCTGGTAATCGTCGAGCACCAGGATCGCCGGGGCGCCGCCGCCGGGCGCCGGGCTGCTGGTGAGCGCCGCGATCAGGCGCGCCATCACCCGCCGGGGCGCCAGCGGCACGGGCCGCGGCGCGTAGATGAAATCCTGGACGGCCCGCGTGGCGCCGGGCCGGACCCGGTCGAGGGCCGCGGCGAGGTAGGCCAGGAAGCGGGCCGCATCGTTGTCGTCGGCTTCCAGGCACAGCCAGCCGACCGCCAGTGGACTGCCGGCCGCCGCGTGTCCCTCGATCCATTCGGCCAGCAGTGCGGTCTTGCCAAACCCGGCTGGCGCGCACAGCAGCGTCAACGGGCCGTTGACGCCCCGGTCCAGCAGGCTCGTCAACCGCGGGCGCGGCACCAGGCCGGCTCGGGCTGGAGGCAGGGATAGCTTGGTGTCGATGATGGGGGCGGTGTCGAGCATGAGGCGGCTCCCCCGGCCAGTGGCGCGGCGCTTCGGCCTGACAAGTATGCACGCCGCCGCCACGTATCCTAGGCGATTCTGACCGCCTCGGGCAGTGACAAACGTCAGGAAACCTGGTGCCGTCCTTGATTGTGGTGTGATCCCCTCCAGATTCACCCCGCGCGCCGGCGGGGTGTTCCATGAATTTCGGTATGGCCTACCCCGCCTGCCGGTGCACCATCCAGATGCCGGCCAGCACGATCAGTCCGCCCACCATCTGCGCCGGGCGCAGCGCTTCGCCCAACAGCGGGATCGCCAACAGCGCGGTCACCACCGGCTGCCCCAGCAGCGTCGGCGCCACCAGCGCCGCCGGAAGATGGCCCAGCGCGTAGTTGATGGCCAAATAGCCGCCGGCCTGTGTGATGAGCGCCAGCGCCAACAGGTTGAGGTAGCTTGCCAGGGGATAGCCGGTCAGCGGTTGGCCCAGCAGCACGCCCACCACCAGGAGCGCTGCCGCGCTGGCGACGGCCGAAATCCACCACGACGTCATGGCGCTCAGCCCCCGCCGCGCCCGCTGGGTCGCCAGCATAAAGCCGGCATAAAAGAAGCCGGCCAGCAAGGCCAGCAGATCGCCCCATCCCAGCCGAGGATGGATCAAGAAATCGCTGCCCAAGATCACCACGGCGCCCACCATCGCCAGCAGCAGGCCCGCCCAGAACACTGGCCGCAGCTTCTCCTTGAAGAGCTGCCGCGCGGCCAGCCCCACCCACAGCGGCGCCGTGTTGGCGAGCAGCGTGGCGTTGGCCGCGTTGGTGATCAGCAATGAAGTGTTCCAGCTCGACAGATCGCCCGCGAAGAAGAGCCCCGCCAGCGCCGCCAGCCATACCCCGCGCCGCGGCAGCGGCCATTCCCGCCGCGCCCGCGGCGCCGCTGGCAGCGTCATCACGGCCGTCGCCAGCGCCACCCGGTAGAACCCGTTCACCGCCCCTGGCACATTCGCCCACTTTACAAAGATCGCCGAGAGCCCCAACGCCGCCACCGCGAAGGCCAGCGCCAGGTAAGGCAGCCACCCGCGCTGGCCTCTAACAACTTCCTGTGGCATCAAGCCTCATGCCTCTCGCGGTTCAATCCAAAAAGACCCAGCCTGGGCTGGATCCTCGCCGGTCTGGCCCACTGGACCTGCTGATCGCCGCGCCTACTCCCGGCTCACATCCGTGCGCACTCACCCGCCTACGCACCCTTGTCCCCTGTCCGGCGGCGGCGCCGGCCCACCGCTAGGCCCGCCCCGGCCAGCGCCAGCGCACCATTCACGCCCAGGCAGCGGGCCGCCTGGCGGCGCGTCTCGGCCATCGCCCAGGCCGTGATTTCATCTTGCAGATCTTGAATAATCGCGTCGGCCCTGGCTTCGCCGGCTGCCTTGGCCTGTGCCACTTCTCTGTCTAGCCGCTCCCTCAATTCTTGGGCCTGCGGCGGGACCACGACCAGCGTGACGGACGCTCCGGCCTCGATCGTCACGGGCTGGCCATCCGGCCCGGTCGTTGTGAGCTGCCAGCGCTGCTCGTACACGCCCGCGCTGTCGGGCGCCCTGGCTGGGATCGCCCACGTGACACTTTCGCCTGGCGCCACAAAAGCGGGCAGGGGGAAGCTCGCCGCCGCGCCATAGGCCTCGCCCGCGCTCCGCAGCGCAACGACGCCTGCCGTCCACGGCTGCAGCCCATCGTTGGTCAGGGTCAAGCTCGTGCTCAAGGCCTCGCCCGGGAAGCCAACCGCCACCGGCCAACCGCGCACGCGCGCCAGGCCGGCGCACGCCGCTGGTTGCCCCAGTTCCGCCAGCACCGCCTCCGCCACCGCGCGCGCCAGGTCGCGCCGCCGATCACGCAGCGCTGCGCTGTCCGCGCCCAGGCTGCCCAACTCCACCAGGGCCGCCGATGCCTGCCACGGGTGGATATACAGCCCGCCGATGGCCGTCTCTGGCAGAACGCCGCGGTTCGCCAGCGCCAGCCGGCCAGCCACGGCCGTGGCCAGGCGCTCGGCCAGCCGCTGGCTGCCGGCGTCGTCCCATCCGCCGACCGTATACCACGCTGCCACGCCGCCCGCCGCGGCCCCATCGCTGGTGTGCAGCGCCAGCGCCAGGCGCGGCGCTTCCGCGTTAACCAGCTCGTGCACTCCAGCCAGGGTGTGCTCGCGGTCGTCACCCGACCGCGTCAGCCGCACCTCTACCGCGCAGCGCGTCAGGATCTCGCGCGTCTGGACGGCTACGTCCAATGCCACGTCTTTTTCCACAAGCCCCGCGCCGGTGTCGCCTGGGTCAATTGCCTCTGTTCGGGCAGACCACCAGCCATGTCCCGGGCTAATCACCACCACCGGCCGCGCTTCGGCCTGGGCTGGGTCCCCCTCGCCGGCCGCGGCTTTGGTTGCCAGGCGGGCGCCGGTCGCGGCCAGGTCAGCAACAGCCGCCAACGCTGCGGCGCCGCCTGCCGGGAGCCGAGCCAGCCACCATATCCCGGCCGCCAGCGCGACGACCACTGCCACTCGCATGCGCATTGCCTGCCTCCTGGGGTAAGTCCCAGGGGGAGGGTGCAAGGCGCGTGCCGCCCGGCCCCTATCCGCTCACGGGCTCGCGCGCCGAGGCGTGCCTGGGCGCGGACCCGCTCATGGGCGCACCACCTCCAACGCCTCGACCTCCCGCAGCCGCGCCTTCATCAGCGCCAGGGCCGCCGGATTGTTGTCCACCAGGATGAAGCGCCGGCCCAAAGCGTGGGCGGCTAGCCCGGTTGTGCCGCTGCCGGCGAAGAAATCCAGCACCAGCCCTCCCGGCGGACTGCTGGCGGCGATGATGCGCTTGAGGATCCCCAGCGGCTTCTGAGTGGGATAGCCGGTCTTCTCCCTGCCGGTTGGGCTGACAATCGTATGCCACCACACGTCGGTGGGCGTCTTTCCGCGCGCTGCCTTGTCCGGCCCCACCAGGCCGGGCGCCATGTAGGGGATTCGGTCGATGGCATCGTAATTGAAGACGTAGTCGTCAGGGTCTTTGACGTAGACCAGGATGTTGTCGTGCTTGGGTGGCCACTTGCGGCGCGTTCGCGCGCCGTAGTCGTAGGCCCAAATGACCTCGTTGAGGAAGCTGGCCCGCCCAAAGATCTGGTCCAGCAGCACTTTGCAGTAGTGGACCTCGCGGTAGTCGATGTGAAAGTACAGGCTGCCGTTGGCGGCCAGCAGCCGGTGGGCCTCGCGCAGGCGCGGCTCCAGGAATGCCATGTAATCGCTGAAAGCATCGGCAAAGGATTGCTCGCCCAGCCGCACCGTCCGGTAGCGTTGGCCCGCAAACCCCGTCCGGTCGCCGTCCGCCGCCCGTTCCGTCTTCAGCCGCAGGCGCGCCTGCCGGCGGCCCGTGTTGAAAGGGGGATCGATGTAAATCAGATCCACGCAGCCCGTGGCCAGGCTTCGCAGCACCGGCAGATTGTCGCCGAAGTAGATGTAGTTCATGGCGCCCGCGGGAACCGCCGGGGTTGGCTCACCCCGGCTTGAGAATGGGTGCGACGCCGGCCGCGTTGGCTTAGCCCGGCCTAATGCGCCTGAGCCGTTCCGCGGCGCGTTCCAGCGTTTCCTGCCGCTTGCAGAAGGCGAAGCGCGCCCACTCGCGGCCCAGGTGCTTGTGCTCGTCGGCGTAGAACGCCGTCGGTGGGATGGCCGTCACGCCGATCTCCGTCGTCAGCCAGCGGCAGAAGGCCGCGTCGTCGGCCCACCGGTCGCCCAGCGTGGTGTAGTTGGCCATAATGAAATAGGTGCCCTGCGGGCAACTGACGCGCAGTCCGGCCTCGGCCAGTGCCCCGGCGACAAAATCACGCCGGGTCTGGTGCTCGGCCGCCAGCGCCTGGTAGTAGCCGCTGTCGAGCGCCAGCGCCGCCGCCGCGGCGGCCTGGAAGGGCGTGGCCGCGGCGAACGTCACGAACTGGTGCACGTTACGCACCGCGCGGGTCAGCGCTGGCGGCGCCAGCACCCAGCCGATCTTCCAGCCCGTAAAGCCGAACGTCTTCCCCTGGCTGCTCACGGTCAGCGTGCGCTCGGCCATGCCCGGCACCTGGGCCAGCCGGCGGTGCCGGGCGCCGTCAAACACCAGGTGCTCGTACACCTCGTCGGCCAGGGCCAGCACATCCCACGCTTGGCACAGCGCTGCGATCTCTTGCAGTTCGTGAGCGCTGAAGACCTTGCCGGTTGGATTGTGCGGGGTGTTGAGGATCAATAGCCGCGTGCGCGCGTTGAAGGCCGCCCGCAGCTCGCCGGGGTCGAAGTGCCAGTCGGGCCGCGCCGCATCGGGCGCGCGCAGCGGCACGTAACGCGGCAGACCGCCGGCCATCAGGATGTTCGGGACGTAACTGTCGTAGAACGGCTCGAAGACGATCACTTCGTCGCCCGGGTCTACCAGGGCCAGCACCGCCGCGAAGAGCGCTTCGGTCGCACCGCTGGTCACCGTGACCTCTGCGTCGGCATCGACCATCTGGCCGTAGATGCGCTGGCTATGAGCTGCAATGGCCTGGCGCAGCACGGGTTGGCCGGTGCTGACGGCGTATTGATTGTCGCCCGCGTGGATGGCGGCGATAGCGGCGGCTTTGATCGCCTCCGGCCCGTCAAAATCGGGAAAGCCCTGGCCCAGGTTGATGGCCTGATGCTCGACTGCCAGCCGGGACATCTCGGCAAATACGCTGGTGGTAAAGCTCGCAATCCGCTCCGCGGAGATGGGTCTTATCACGTTCAAGGTCCTCAGCTTTCTGGCCCGCATTGTAATATAAACTCCGTTATCTGATCGGACCGCAGCCCTGTATGCCCGCCGAGACCGAGTACGCCTGCCGGCCCGGCGCGCTGTCCGGGCTGACCAGCGAGGCCGATAAGTTGTTCGTGTTCGTGGGGATGGGCAAGAACCGAGGTCGCCTGGGCTGCAAGCGCGGCCTGCGGGACCAGGCGCGCCCGGCGACACCTAATTCAATCTGCGGCTGGGCCGGATCGCTGCCGGCGTGCTCCGTTGCCGCGCTAGAACACGCGCTGGTAGACGTACGCCAACACCATCAGCACGATCCAGACGAAGGCGGCCATCAGCCACTGGCTCGGCGAGTAGCCCCGATCCCGGTTGCTGAACAGCACGGACGCGATGCCCAGCGCGAGGATGGCCGTCAGCATGGCAGAAATTAACATAAAGCGGGTGTCCACTGGTACTGGATCCCTCCTTGCTGTCGATTTCGCAGGTTGTGGATGAGATCGGCCAACCGCTTGGCACAGTTCAAACGCAGTCTACGCCAGACTGGCTCTTGACACAATGGTTCCCCAGGCCCGTTTCATCACCAGCGCGTCAGCCTCCATCTTAGGGCTCTCGCACAGCACCCGTCCGGCCGCGCCCGCGTCGCGCAGCGCTTTGAACAGGTCCCGGTACTTCAGGTCGGCTTCTTTGATTGGCAAGTGGTGTTTTTCACCGCGTGGGCCGTAGGCAATGCCGGACAGGTGGATGTGCACCGACCGCAGGGCGCGCGCCCCCAGCCGCCGCTTGACCAGCTTGAGCATGGTCTGCCACTCGGCGTAGGAATTAGCGCTGCCGTCGCCTGGCCGCGCGTGCAGGTGGGCGAAGTCCAGGCAGGGCTGAACCCCGTCGATCTCCTCCGCCATGCTGAGCGTGTCCTCCAGCGAGCCGAGCATGGCGCTCTTGCCCATCGTCTCGGGCCGCAGCGTCACGGGGTTGCCGGCGGCGCGCAGATCGGCCAAGCACTGTCGCAGCCGCGGAATTGCTTTGTCCAGCGCCGCGCGCGCTTCGCCCCCGAAATAGGAGCCGGGGTGGAAGATAATGTCGGTCGCCCCGGCCAGGTGCCCGTAGTGGGCGGCATCCATCAGCCGCTTGCGGCTGTGCGGCCACTCGTCGTCCCTGGCGTTGAGGTTGATGAAGTACGGCGCGTGCACCGACAAGGCGATGCCGCCGGCCTCGGCGGTCGCTTTGATTTCGGCGCATTTGGCTTCGCTGACACGCACCGACTGCACCCAGGCCAGCTCCAGCGCGCCCAGGCGCATCTCGGCCAGCCGCTGGATCCCGCCTACCGTGCCGCCTGGTCTCTTGGGTGTCGAAATTGGAGCGCCGACCGTGCCGAAAACAAGGTAGGGTTTTGGCATCGCCTTAGTTGGGGTCCTTGTCCCGTTTCTGCTTGCTCGGCCGCTGCTTCGCCGGCACGGCCCGCGGCTGCTTCCAAACGGCGCGCCAGCACGGGCTGATACGCGTGCGGAGTCTGCGGCGGGCGCGGCCGCAACCCGCGCTCGGCCGCCCGGCGCAGCTGGTTCAGGTGGTTGTAGCGCGCCTTCGCGCCCGCTCGCCCCGCCGAAAGGAGCGCCAGGGGCCCAGGCCCAGGTCGGATGCGAGCGAGGGGATGATCGGCGCCAGCACACGGCCCTGGCAGAGCAGGGCCATCAAGAGCAGTTCGATCTGACGGCACTTGCCGACGATGACGGTTTCGACGTTGTCGAACAGGCGCCGGCTGAACTCGCTCAGGGCGCTCGAGGCCTTAAGCTTCTTTCTCTGCGTCGGCGTTTTCTCTGTCTTGGGCGTGCTTCGCGTCCTGGCGCTGCCACTTGAGCACGACGCTGAAGTTGGCGTCGCCGCCGCCCTTGCTGACCGCCAGCCCGCCCAGCTCGCCGCTGGCTTTCAGCGCGAATGAGATCGTCATTTCATCTGGCACGCTGCTCAGCGACCGCATCTTGCTCACCAGCAGCTCGGCCGAGCGCCGCACGCCTTCAATGGAGGCGTCAAACGACTGCGCGGCGGCGTTAGGGGCCGGGCGCTCGCCGTCGCCCCGCAGGAACCCGGTCGACGAGCGCACAGCCTCTTCGCCCGACTCGATTATGATGCTGCCGCCGCCTTCGAGTGGGAACTCGACATACTTTGACACAGGCAACTCCTTAGAGGGGAAAGGTCACAACCGCTACAGTTTACCGCGAGTCTGGCCTTTCCTCTACCTGCCCGCTTGCTCGGGTGTCTCTTGCGGTGGCGAGCTCAGGCCGGGGCGATGCCGCTGCCGCGCTGCGGTCGTGGGGTCCTGGCCTCTGCCCGGCAGCGGGCGGCTGCATGAGCACGTAATCAGCCAGGTCCCCGCTCAGCCCATCCGCCCGGAAAACTGCCACCACGCGCAGGCCGGCCGCCTCGGCCAGCGCGCGTGCCTCGGCCTCGTCGAGCAGGTGGACGTAGCGCAGGCCCCGCGTGCCTTTGCGCTCCCAATCCAGCACATAGTCGCCTGGTTCAACATCGGCCTCGGTCAACCCTAACGCCGGCCAGCCGCGGATGCGCTCCCCGAGCCGGGCGCTGCGCGTGAACTGCCAATTCGACATGGCCAAAGTGCCGCCCGAGGCCAGCCGGCCGGCCAACGCGCACAGCACGGCGCTTCGCGCTGCCTGGCTTGGCAGGTGGTGAAATACGCTAAAGGCCAAGATCCAATCAGACGGCTCGGGCGGCAGACCCCTGGTCCAGTCCGCGTCCAGTAGGTCTCCCAGGATGAAGTTGATTGCGGCTGAGTTGGCTGGCTCCAACTGCTGGCAGTAGCGCCGCGCGCGCTCCAGCAGGGCCGGGCTGCTGTCGACGCCCACGTACACCCCCACCCCGGCGCGAGCCAGCGCCCGGCCCGCCTTCCCATCGCCGCATCCCACCTCCAGCACCCGCCGCCGGGAAAGAGCCTGCAAGCTTTGGTCCGCCGTGATCTGCGCCAGCACCCGCTCGACCCCAGGCGCCAGCCGGGGGCGCGAGTCGGCGAAGTTCTCCGCCTGCTCCACGTAAAACTGCCGATTTAACTCGGCCAGGCGTTGGACCGTGGACAATTCCATAGGCCCCGATTATAGTAGACCCAATCAGCGCGATCAGGAGGCAACGATGGCGGCGCCACTGGAATTGAGCGTGGCCGCGTTTGACGATGCGGCCCGGGCCGAGAAGGCCCTGGCGGACCGGCGGGCCCTGGAGCGGGCGGGCGACATCGCGCTCGTCAACGCCGCCGTGCTCGACCGCGACTCGGAAGGCCGCGCGCATCCGCGCGAAACTCAGGACGTGCGCGCTCCCGGCGGCGCGCTGTTTGGCGCCGTGGTGGGGGGGGCCTGCTGGGCGGCCCGGCCGGCGCGGCCCGAATGAGCCCGCTTTTCTTTCTGGCCGGCCCCATCCGCCGTTGTTGCCCAGCGAGGCCGTATGCCGTCTGACCCCTGGCTCGGTATCCTGAGCGCGCTGGCCTCCGCGGCGGTCTGGGGAAGCGGCGATTTCTCGGGCGGGCTGGCGGCTCGGCGCGGCAGCCAGTATCAGGTGCTGGCCCTGGCGGCGGTGTCCGGCGCCGTGATGTTGGCGGCCTTAGTCCTTGCCGGCGGCGAAGCCTGGCCCTCCGCGGGGGCGGCCGCGTGGGCGGCGGCAGCCGGTTTCTCGGGCGCGCTGGGCATTGCCGCCCTGTACCGCGGGCTGGCCGTCGGCCGGGCTGCCATGGTAGCCCCGGTGGCAGCCGTGGTCAGCGCCGCGCTGCCGGTCGTCTTCGGTGCGCTGAGCGAAGGGGTCCCGAGCGCCACGCGCCTGGCCGGTTTTGCCGTGGCGTTGACTGGCATCTGGCTGGTCTCGCAGACTGCCACGGCCTCTGGCGATGGCGCTCGCCGGGGCCTGGTCCTGGGTTTCGCCGCCGGGCTTGGGTTTGGCGGTTTCTTCATTCTGATTGCCTTGGCGCCTGGAGACGGCGTATTCGGGCCGCTGTTGGTGGCGCGGTTGGCGTCGCTGGGCACGGCCTTGCTGCTCATGGCCGCGCGCCGCGTGCCGCTGCCCGGGTTCGGCAGCAACCCGGTGGCTCTGCTGGCCGGAGTGCTCGACGCTGGCGGCAACATCTTCTACGTGCTGGCGCAGCACCTCACCCGGCTCGATATCGCCGCCGTATTGTCGTCGCTCTACCCGGCCGCCACGGTGCTATTGGCCTGGGCGCTGCTCAAAGAGCGAGTCACGGCCGCCCAGTGGGGCGGGGCGGCGCTGTGCCTGGCGGCCGTGGTGTTGATCGCCCTCTGACACGTGAGCATGCGGACCGAGCGCTGGTATGCCAGGCGCGCTGAACCGCTCAGCGCGGCCGATGAAGATCAGCTCTTTCGCTTGATTCAAGAGGCGGCTGGGCTGGCGCCCTTTGAGCCAGCACAGTTGTCGCGGCTGCTGCGGCGCTATCCGCGCGCCAGCGGCCAGTTTGCCAAGGATCAGATCGTGGCAGCCTACCGCCGCTTTTGCGCTGAGGGCCGCCTGGACTTCGATCGCGAGATCCTGCGCCGGCTGCAGATGAAGCCGGTGCGCACCGTCTCCGGCGTGGCCACCGTCACGGTGCTTACCAAGCCCTTCCCCTGCCCGGGCGAATGTATCTTCTGCCCGACCGATGCGCGCATGCCTAAGAGCTACCTGGCTGACGAGCCGGGCGCCATCCGCGCCGAGTATCACCACTTCGACCCCTACGAAACGACGGCCAGCCGGCTGCGCGCGCTTGAGAACATCGGCCACGCCACCGACAAGGTGGAGCTGCTCATCCTGGGCGGCACCTGGTCCTACTACCCGCGCGACTACCAGGAATGGTTCATTCAGCGCTGCTTCGACGCGCTCAACGGCGTCGACTCGCGCGCGCTCGAGGAGGCCCAGCGCCGCAATGAGACGGCCGCCCGCCGCAATGTGGGGCTGGCGATCGAGACCCGGCCTGACTACGTCGACGCGGACGAGGTGCGCCGCCTGCGGCGCTATGGGGTGACCAAGGTCCAGCTTGGCGCGCAGAGCCTCGACGACCGGATACTCGACCTGAATAGGCGCGGCCACACCGTCGCCCAGACGCGCCAGGCCGTGCGGCTGCTGCGGGCCGCCGGCTTCAAGCTCCACCTGCACTGGATGCCCAACCTGCTGGGCGCCACCCCGGCCAGCGACCAGGCCGACTACGAACGCCTGTGGTCTGATCCCGGCCTGCGGCCCGACGAGCTCAAGATCTATCCCTGCGCCTTGGTGCGCGAGGCCGCGTTAGCCGACTGGTATGAGCAGGGCGCCTACCGGCCCTACAGCGACGACGAGTTGATCGAGTTGCTGGCCGCCTGCAAGCTGCGCACGCCGCGTTACGTCCGCCTCAACCGCATCATCCGCGATATCCCGGCTGGTCACATGGTCGCGGGCAGCACCGCCTCGAACCTGCGCGAGGTGGTCCAGCGCCGCCTGGCGGCCCAGGGGCAGGCCTGCCAATGCATTCGCTGCCGTGAGGTGCGCGACAGGGGCGCCGCCGGTCCCTGGCGGTTGGCAAGCAACACCTACGCCACCAGCGCTGGCGACGAGCACTTCCTGAGTTTCAATACCGCGGGGGACCGGCTGGGTGGCTTCTTGCGTCTGCTGCTGCCGGCAGCCGGGGCGACGGCTGAAACCGGGCTGGACGAGCTGCGCGGCGCCGCCGTCGTTCGCGAGGTCCACGTCTATGGCCCCGTGGTCCGCCTGGGTGAGGCCGGGCAGGCTGCTGACGCCGGTCCCGGCCGGGCGCAGCACGTGGGCTTGGGCGGCCGCCTGCTGGCCGAGGCCGAGGCCATCGCCCGCCGCGCCGGCTATGGCCGCCTGGCCGTGATTGCCGCGGTCGGCACGCGCGAGTACTACCGCCGGCACGGCTTCGCTGTCGACGGCCTCTACATGCTCAAGCCGCTCGCCTCTTCATAGGCCTCGCCAGGATCCTGACCCTCTCCGTTCGGCCAACTCCGCCACACCCACTTTGGAGCTTTTGGACACCGGTCGGCGCATGCGCTGACCCCCGCCAGGCCCGCGCGGACAGCCGTTCGCCTCTCACCCGCCCCGCTGTATAATGGCGGCCACTTTTCGCCGCCCGGCTGGGCCGCCTGAATCGCCGGAGGGCCGTGATGGCTGTCAGCGCCTCTCCACAACCTGCCGCTTCTGACCCCCGGCGCATCAGCACGCGCGGCGGCTCCTACTTCGAAGGCGGCGTCAGCGTTCCCGGCGGCACATTCGTCGCCCGCGACCAGTACATCAACTATCAGATCGACCTCAACCAGCTCATCTCGGCGCTGCGGCAGGCCTTGCCGGCCAGCGACCCGGCGCCCGAGAGGTTGCTGGAAGCCCTGCGCGAGTTCCAGCGCCTCCATGAGCGCCTGTTCGAGTGGAAGGAGCTGCACAACTACCTCAATGACGTCGTCATCACGATCGATCAGTTCTCGACCTCGGTCGAGCGCTGGGATACCTCCGGCCAGGCGCCGCGCGCGAGCGATCTCGCCCGCCAGTGGCGTCCGGTGGCGCTCAAGGTCGACCTGATGCTCGATTGGGCTCGGAGCGTCCGGCACATCGCCGACCTCCCGTTTGCCGAATTCAATGATAGCCGCATGGCTGGCCCGCCTTGGGCCGTCGATCTGGCCGCTGCCCGCCAGCGCATCACCGACATGCTGCAGGGCCCGTCCCTGGACGCGAAATTCCTGTACGACGCGACCGCCGCCTTCGTCGACGCCGCCTCACTGCACATGTATCTCGTGGACAAACACCTGCGCGACACGGCCGGCGAGCTGTATAACCTGTCGCAGGTGGTCTTGGGACAGCTCAAACGTGACTAGCTTCGCGGAGCTGCAGGCCGCGCATCAAGCCCTGCTCGACCGGCTGCCCAAGGGCAAGCCGTCGGAAGAATATCTGGGCGCCGTGCTTGCGCATATCGCCCAGGCCATCGCCGCGGCCGCCAATATCCCGGCCTCGCGCGACCGCGACCAACTGCGGGCCAATCTCCGGTTCTGGGCTTCCTACGTCTTCGACCATACCGGCGCCTACCCCGACACCACGCTCCGTCCCAGCGTCCTGGCCGACACCGGCGCGGTTTCGGCGCCGCCCGTTCCGCCGCGCCCGCTGAGGCCGCTACTCTCGGCCGCGCTTGGCGTCTCGTTGTGCCTGGCAGCCGCTATCTGCGCGGTCGTTTTCATTTTCCGTGAACCCCTGCTGACGGCGTTCGAGCCAACCCCTACCCTGACCGCCTTCGTCGGAGCAACCGCGCCGACTCCGACTCCCGCGCCGGGCGTCACGCGCACCGCTCCGCCGCTCGTTCAGACCGCGCTGACCCCACCGACCCGCACCCAGGCGCCCATCGTGTTGACAGAGTCGTCCACCCCGCCAGCTCCCCGGCGCATCCTCATGCTGGCCGAGGTCTCGCACGCGCCCGGCGAGGACTGCGCCGCGCGCACGGTCCAGGTCAGCGTCGACCCGGCCGGCCGCGTGCCGCCCGAAGAGGTGCTGGGGGCGCTCGCCGAGCTCCGCTTCGCCGGCTCGCACGAGCCCGAGGCCGCGGCCGTGATCAGCCCGAACGGCGCCAGCCTGAGTGTCGAGTCGTTCACCGGCGGCGAAGAGCCCGAGACCTACTTGCTGAGCGTTGCGCATCCTGCGCTGACCTTCAGCAGTCTCATCCTGCAGTTCGAGCCCGGCTGCGCCAATAACCAGGTCCAGGTCCGCTACGCCGCCACCGAAGCGCCCTCCCTGCTGCCGAGCCAGCCGCCGCCCGGCGCCAACCTCGAACTCGGCTGGAGCCTGGTCGCCTGGGGGCCAGCGCCGCAAGATGAGGACGCCTGGGTCGCTCAACTCGAGCTGTTCGCCCGCGGCGGCGACGGCAGCTACATCTACTGGGACGGCAGCAGCTTCACCACCCAGGAGCCCGACCTCCTCCTGACGCAGCGCGCCTGCGCCGCGGCCCACCGCGCCGTGGGTGTCAGTTCGGGCGGGATCTCGCTGCTGCGCGAGATCATCCTCCAGGCGCCGTTCTGCCCGCACGCGCCCGGCTGAGCCTCCAACCGACTGCGCCGGCTCGGCCGCGCGCCTGCACACCGCCATCTGACAATAAGGGTTGTCTCCATGACCGGTCATTTCTCGCGGCGGGCGGCCGATGTCGTCGGGCGCCTGGGGCTGGTGATCGAGTCCATAAGAAAAGATGTGTTTGTGCTTCTAGGCACAGTCGTGGAGATAAGGGGCTGCTTTCGAATCCCGCTGATTGATTGCGAGGCCCAGCACCATTTATGTATCCTCTCCACTGAACCTCCACCCACAAGATACATTTTTCAGGGACGTTACTTTTCGGACACCTTAGGTCGCAGTACTATGGATACGTGATGGATCGGGCTGAGCAGCCCAGTTGTTCGAAGAGCGCCAATGAAATCCGATCAATTCGTGGGTGACGCCGACAGCGTTGAGGTTGGCAGCGCTCCTCTTAAGATCCTCGTCGCCGATGACCACGCCGTGGTGCGTTTGGGTGTCAGGCAGATCCTCATGGAGAAGTTCCCCGTTGCGGTCGGGGAGGCGGCCAACGGTCACGAGCTGCTCGACAGGCTGCGCGAGCAAGCGTGGGATTTGCTGATCCTCGACATCGGGCTGCCCGGCCGCAGCGGGCTTGAGCTGATGCCGGAGATCAAACAAACCGCGCCAGGCCTGCGGGTGTTGGTCTTGACCATGCATGGCGAGGAGCACTTCGCTCTGCGGCTGCTGAAGATGGGGGTAGCCGGCTATCTGACCAAGGAGCGGGCGCCCGAAGAATTGGTTGAAGCGGTTGAGAAGATCGTGTCCGGCGGCAAGTTCATCAGCAGTCATCTCGCCGAGCGCATCGCCATGTCGCTCGACAGTTCCCTCGATAAGCTCCCCCACGAGCGTCTATCTGATCGCGAGTTCCAGGTCATGCGCATGCTCGCCAGCGGTTTGAGCGTGGCCCAGATCGCCGAGGCGCTCTCGCTGCACGTGCGTACTGTCGGCACCTTCCGCCGGCACATTCTCCGCAAGCTCAACCTCAAGAGCACCCAAGAGATTATCTACTACGCCATCCGCGGCGGCCTCATCGACTAGTCCCAATCGACCTGACTAACCCCCGCTGGCCCTTGGCCCCGCGAAGCGGTCCGGCGCCTGCCGGCGTCGGCCGCTTGCCTGCCCACCCCTGCGCCTTGCGCATTGGGCGGATTGGAGCATACTTGAAAGTATGGTGGGGCGCAGGCGGTGCCGGCTTGGGCTGGCGCTGGTGGGGTTGGTGTTGGGGCTCAGCCTGGGGCGGCCCGCGACGGCTCAAAGCGAGGTTTTCGTCCTCGACGTGCGCGGCGACGAGGCGCTGGTCTTACTCCTGCCCGAGGGGGAGCTGGCGCGCCGCACCTCAACCTCGCTTGACCGGCTGGGCGTCATCGCGTTGTCTGCGCGCTATTTGCCCGATGGCGCGGTCGCCGTGGTAGACAGCACGCTGGCGCTCCGCCGCCTCGACTCGGCCGGCTTCCACGATTGGCTCCCGCCCGGAAGCGCCAACGCGCCGCTCTTCCTAAGCCCCGATGGCCTGACCCTGGCCTACCTCAAACCCTTCGACCTGCCCCCCGGCGAGCCCATCCCGCTGACCAACGCCGTGGCCGCGCTCGATCTGGCCAGCGGCGCCGAGCGTGTGCTGCTCCGCATTCCTGGCGTTACGCCGCGCCTCTACGGCTGGGCGGGCAGCCAACTGCTGCTCGAGATTCCGGCCTGGCAGCCGGCTACGGCGCAGGCGCCGGCCCAGCCGGCCGCCGAGCTGCTGCTGGCCGCGCTCGACCCGTCGGCGCCCGCGCCCGTTGTCCCTCAGGCGCTGGCAGCTCTGCCGCCGCTGGCGCCTGGCGCGCGCTATCCGCAGACCTCCTTCGATCAGCAATACCTGGCCTACGCCAGCCACGCCGGCCTGGTCGTGGCCTCCTTGCCCCAGGGCGACTTCGCCGTCTACCCTGGCGCCGGCGCTCCCGCCTGGACCGAAGCGGGCCTGACTGCCGAGCGGGCGGGTTCCCGCCAGCCTCTGGCGTGGTCGCCCGCCGATCTGGCCCCGGCGCCCGCGGCCAGCGGTCCCGTAGCCCTGCCGAGGCCGGCTGTCGTCTCCGAAATGGTCCCGGCCGCGCCAGCCGCCGCCAATGCCATCATCGTTTACCGCCCGGTGTTCGCCAGCACACGCGTGTCGGCCTACTTCGACCTCGACCGGGCCGTCGGCGCCATTCGCGACTGGCTGGGCTGGGTGGGCGGCACGTGGATCTACGGTCGGGCCTATGACCAGCATAGCGGCTCAGACTATGACGGCCGGACTGGCGACCCGGTCTATGCCCCGGCGCCCGGCACCGTCATCCGCATCGTCGTCGACTGCGCCAACACCTATCCGAACGGCCCGCGCGTGTTCGGCACCTACGTGCGCCTGGCCCACGGGGTTCAAAGCGACGGCGCCAGCTACGAGACGTTGGTCGGCCACCTCCAATGCGACGCCGTCTTCACCGGCGAGGGCGCCAATGTGCTCACGCTGCCCACCCAGCTCGCGCAGATGGGCAACACCGGTTGGAGCAGCGGCGACCACACGCACCTTCAGGTCTATCGCGACGGGACCTCCATCGACCCCTACGACTGGCACATCATCAGCGACACGCCGCCGGCCAGCACCCTGGGCGATGTGCAGGGCCTGGTGCGCGACGCCAACGGCCAGCCGGCCGCCGGAGCCGCCGTCAAGGTCAGCTCCGGCAGCTTGTGGCAGACGACGGCCACCGGCCCCGACGGCCGCTACTCCTTCTCCAACGTCCGCATCGGCGCCGCCACGCTGGTGGCCGTGCGCGGTCCCCGCTGGGCGCTGTTGACCGTCAATGTGGTGGCGGCCGCTACCATCACGGTCCCCGACATGACCCTGTCCAACTGCGCTGGCGTCCTCGTTGCCGCTGACGGCTGCCCGGCGCTGACCTTCGACAACGCGGCTTACGTCGCCGACGTCACGGTGCCCGACACCGCCGTGCTGGAGGCGAACAAGCCGCTGGTCAAGACCTGGCGTCTGCGCAACACCGGCGCCACCCCCTGGGGATCCGGCTATCAACTGGTCCACATTGCCGGCGACCAGCGCGGCACGCCCCTGGCCATCGACGTGCCCCCCACGGCGCCCGGCGCCCAGGTCGATCTGAGCACCAGCCTCACCACGCCCGCCGGCCCGGGCCTGAGCCGTGGCTATTGGCGCCTGCGCAACGACCACGGCGCCTACTTCGGCCCGACCCTGTGGGTCGAGCTCAACACCGCCGTTTACTCGCCCGCCATTACGGCCTTCACGGTCTCGCCGGCGAGCCCCTCCGCCGCCGGCAGCGTCCACGTCTACGCCCGCGTCCAGGGCCTGGCCAACTTCCGCGCCATGCGGCTCAAGATCGACGGCCTCGTCGTGTACGAGACCACCGCCGCCGAGTTGAACTACGACTGGTCGACCGCCGGCCTCGGCGCCCACGAGCACAGCCTGACGATCGAAGCCGCCACGCTCACCGATACGGCCTGGGCGCGTCCTGAGCAGCGCGGCCTGACCTATCGCCTCATCGCCGCGCCAGCCGCTGCGGCCGGTCCTGCTGCGGAGGCTTCCAGTGCCTCGGCTTCCGGCGCGCCCCCGGCCAGCGTCATCGCCGCGCCCGAGGCCCCGCCCAGCCCCGCCCTCCAGGCGCCCATCGCGGCCTCGCCCGGCACGCCCGTGTACGTGAACGACCGGACCATTACCTTCCGCTGGACGGCCTCGGCCGGCGCCGCCAGCTACACCCTGCACGTCGGCGGCAGCGCCGCGCCCAAGGACGAGCCAGCCCCGCTGTTGCGGGAAGTCTTGGGCGCCGGCGTTACGTCGTACACCCACACGTTTGGGGCTGACTATGCCGCGCTCTATTGGCAGGTCACGGCCCACGACGCCAGCGGCACAAGCGCCTCTCCCGCCCAGCGCTTTGGCATCGACCGGTCCGCTCCTTCGTGCGTGGTGCAGAGCCTGTCAGAGACCACCGATAGCACGACCCTCACCGTCACGTGGTCGGGCGCCGACGACGTCTCCGGCTTGCGCCATTACGAGGTGCAGTTCTGGGATACGGGCCGCGGCCTGTGGCGCACCTGGCTGCGCACGCCGGCCGGCGCGGCGGCCTTCTCCGGCCAGGTGGGGCATCGCTACAGCTTTCGCTGCCGGGCCACCGACCAGGCCAATAACCTTGGCAGCTACCCCGCCGGCGGCGACACCAGCACCCTGATCGGCAGCCAGGGTGGCCAGCCCAACCTGCGCATCCTCGACCTGGCCGCGGCCCCGAACCCGGCCGGCGGCGCCTGGGTGCGGCTTACCATTCAGAACGACGGTGGCGGCAGCACCGAGCGTGGCTTCAATGCCGACCTGTATCTCAACGCGCTCCCCACCGGCCCGGGCGACTATGCCGGCAGCGTGCAGTTGTGGGTCAACGAACCGCTGGCGGCGGGCGCCACGCGCGCGCTCCACGGCCAGGTCTTGATTGGCAGCGGCCAGGGCACCCAGACCTTCTACGCCCAGGTCGATTCTGGCGGCACCGTGGCCGAGCTCGATGAAGGCGACAACCTCCACGCCGCCGGCGTGAGCCTGTGCGTGGCGGCCGAGGACGTTTTCGAAGACGACGGCGCGCCCGCCACGGCGCTCCTCCTGGCGCCTGGCGCCAGCCAGGCCCGCAGTTTCGGCGGCCCGGGCGACCAGGACTGGGTGCGCCTGGGCGTACAGCCCGGCCGGTTTTACGTACTGAACACCTCGAGCCTCAGCCCCGGCGTGGACACACGCCTGCGCCTCACGGGTCCCGGCGGGCAGCCGGTGCTGGCCTTCAATGACGATGCGCACGCCGCTACCCTGGCCTCGGAGCTGT
>JADLEU010000083.1 GCA_020845955.1 Anaerolineales bacterium | reverse complement strand
GGCGCCTCGGCTGCGCCAACTGGGCTGGACTCGTACCGTGGCGCTGGCGCTGGTGGTCGGCGGCGTGGTGGCCTACCGCTGGGATGTCAATCTGGTCGGCCAGTTGGTGCTGCTGTCGTACCTACCGGCCGAGATCACCGCTCGCTACACCCAGTACGTGCCGTCGCTGATCGAGTTGGTCAGCGGGGCCGGCATTGTGGCCTATGGTTTGCTGGCTTTCACGCTAGGCGCGCGCACCCTGAACGTGGTCGATCACGGCCACGCCCACGCCCAAGATCGAGTGCCGGGCAACACGCTGCTGCCCCTGACCGAGCCGGCCGGCGCGGACTGAACCAAGCGCCAAACGGTGCCAGCAATAGAGCCCGCGCCGCGGCAACTGCCGCGGCGCGGGCTGCCTGATTGTGCCCCACAGGAGTAGCCCGCCGCTGCCCGGCGGGGCGCTCCGCCTGGTCGCCGGAGCACCCGGCAGCCACGCCAAAGCGATACGAAAAGCGATATTGTGATCGCCGCCCCTTGAAATCCCCTCCGCGACGGTGGTACAGTGGCCATACGCAGCCCAAACTAGCTTGAGGCAAGCCTTGAGCCCAGAGCAGACTTTTGGACGGTTTGTCCGCGAGCGTCGCCGCGCGCTTGATTTGACCCAAGAGGAATTATCCCGGCGGGTAGGCTGCGCAGCCATCACCGTCCGCAAAATTGAGGCCAACGATTTGCGGCCCTCGGTTCAGATCGCCGAGCGGCTGGCCATGGCGCTGGGCATACACCCCGATGAGCGGCCCGCCTTTATACGCCAGGCTCGCGCAGCGCGTCCAGGCGGTGTCCGGGCCTTCACGCCGGTCGAGCTCCCTAAGGCCCAGGCGCACACGGACCTATCCGGGCAAACCATCCGTGGGTATACCCTGGCAGAGCTCCTGGGCACGGGCGGCACGGGAGCGGTGTACCGCGCCATTCAGCCCCAGGTCGAGCGAGACGTCGCTGTTAAAATAATCATGGCAGTTTACGCTGACCATCCGGATTTTATCCGGCGCTTCGAGGCGGAGGCGCAGCGTGTGGCGCGGTTGGAGCACCCCCACGTCGTGCCACTTTACGACTACTGGCGTGAACCCGGTGTGGCCTGCCTGATCATGCGGTTACTGCGCGGCGGCAGTCTCAAGACCTGGCTGCGGCACGGGCCGCTCCCGTTGTCCACTGCGCTCCGGGTCCTGGAGCAGATTTGCCCGGCCCTACACGTCGCTCACCGCGTCGGGATCGTGCACGGCGATCTCAAGCCTGCCAACGTGCTGCTTGATGAATACGGCAACGCTTATCTGGCAGACTTCGGCATTGTGGCAGACCTCCGCCACCTGACTGCGAAGGCAGAGCCCGGGGCGCAAGTCCTTGGGACCTGCCTGGACTACTCGCCTCCGGAGCAACTCGCCGCGCTGGCCCTTCATCCCCATGCGGACATTTACAGTCTGGGTGTGATGCTCCACGAAATGTTGACCGGCTCACTACCGGGCGCCGATTCGGCCTCGCCTGATCTGGCCCAATCCCACAGCCCGACACCATTGCCACTGCTGGCTGCACAACCGACCGACCTGCCGGCCGCCGTTGATGCGGTCATCCGCCGTGCCGTCGCCAAGGACCCGGCCACGCGCTACGCGAACGTCATGCAGCTGCTGGCCGATTTGCGGGCCGGCCTCGCCGGGGCAGCCCCCGTCGGCCAGAGACTCTCGGGTAGCGCGGGCGCCCACAATTCATCGCTCAAACTCGAAAACCCGTACAAGGGCTTGCGCGCCTTCAGTGAGGCCGATGCCGATGATTTCTTTGGGCGCGAAGCCCTTGTCCAACGCCTCCTCGCACGGCTGAGTGACGAGAGCGACACGGCACGCTTCCTTGCCATTGTGGGCCCGAGCGGGAGCGGAAAATCATCCGTGGTCAAAGCCGGATTGCTGCCAGCGCTGCGGCGCGGCGGCCTGCCGGGCTCTGAGAACTGGTTCATGGTGGATTTCACGCCAGGGCCGCACCCCTTTAAAGAACTCGAGGCGGCCCTGCTGCGAGTGGCCGTTACGCCTCCGGCAAATCTCGCCGAGCAATTGAGAGCGGAGGATTACGGGCTGCTCAATGTTGTTCAACACCTTCTGCCGTCGACCAACGGCCGGCGTGAGACCTCTGATGGGCTGGTGCTGGTCATTGACCAATTCGAGGAAAACTTCACGCTGGTCCAGGAGGAGGCTGAGCGGGCAGCTTTTCTGATGAGCCTGATAACGGCCGTATTGGAGCCAGAGAGTCCCGTATGGGTGGTGATTACCCTGCGAGCTGATTTCGCCGACCGGCCTCTGCGCTATGTTGACTTTGGCGAGCTCATGCAGCGCTGTTCCGAGCTTGTGCTGCCGCTGACGCCCGATGAACTGGAGCTAGCCATTGTTGGCCCCGCCCAGCGGGTTGGGCTGACAATCGAGCCGAGCCTTATCGCCGCCATTGTCAGCGACGTAAAAGACCAGCCGGGCGCCCTGCCATTGCTGCAGCATGCTCTGGCCGAGCTGTTTGAAAGGCGTGAAGACAGGCTGCTTAGCCAGACCGCCTACCTGGCGATTGGCGGTGTCCGCGGTGCGCTGGGGCGTCACGCTGAAGAAGCGTATGCCCGGCTGAACGAGGCTGGGCAGGCGGCCGCGCGGCAGTTGTTATTGCGCCTGGTAACCCCTGCGGAGGGGGCGGCCTTCACGCGGCGCAGGGTCTTGCGCCAGGAACTACAGGGCCTGGCAGGGAAAGACGCCGACCCGCGCGCGGCAGGCGAGCGCCAGCCGGGACCGGCCCTGACGCCCAACGGCCTGCCCTCACCGATGTCTCTGGCCTTGGAGGCGTTCGGCCGCTCGCGTCTCCTCACCTTTGACCGCGACCCCTTGACGTGGGCCCCAACGGTAGAGGTGGCGCACGAGGCCTTGCTAGATGAGTGGCCGCGCCTGCGCGTGTGGCTGGCGGGGGCCGGCGCCGATTTGCGTCTGCAGCGACGATTGGCGTTAGCCGCAGCAGAGTGGCGGGGCGCGCAGTGTGATGCCAGCTACCTGCTGAGCGGAACGCGCTTGGCGCAACTGGCCGACTGGGCTGCCGCGAGCGCGGTAGGCCTCACTCACGCCGAGCAGGCCTATCTTGAGGCAAGCCTGCATGAGCGTAACCGGCAAGCCGCCGCCGAACGCCAGCGCCGCGAGCAAGAGCTGAACACCCTGCATCAGCTTGCCGAGGCCGAGCGGGCCAGGGCCGAACACCAAACCCACGCGGCGCGGCAATTGAGGCGGCGCGCGCTGTATCTTGCCGGCGCATTGCTGTTGGCTGTTGGCGCGGCCCTGGCGGCCGGACTTCTCGCCGATCGCAGCGCCGCGCTAGCGGAACAGAATGCCGCGAGCGCCGCCACCGCGCAAGCTGCCAGCACTCAGGCCATTGCAGAGCATGTGACGGCCGAAGCCAACCTGGCCCGGGCTGAGGCCCAGCGATTGGCGGCTGAAGCCAATACCCTGCTCAGATCCAACGGCAGTTCTGAATTGATCGCCCTGCTCAGCGTCACCGCGATGCGCCGGCAGTATCTGCCCGAGGCCGACGCCGCCCTGGCTGGCGCGGCCGCGCTGAATTATCCGCTGCAGCTCTTTGCGGGGCATACCCAGCTCGTGTCGGGCGTGGCGCTGTCACCCGATGGCATGCGAGCCGCCACCGGCAGCGACGATCACACGGCCCGCCTGTGGCATACTGCGACAGGCCAGGAAATCCGGCGATTGGCCCATCCCGACATCGTTTACCAGGTGGCCTTCTCGCCCGATGGCCGGTACTTGCTGACGAATTGCGCCGATACGATTATCCGGCTGTGGGACACCCACACGGGACAGCTGCTGCGCACATTCCGGCCTGGCGACTTCGCCGATCAGCCTGTCTTTTCGCCGGATGGGCGCCGCGTGCTCGCTGCCTCGCGCGACGGGGTTGTGCAAATCTGGGATGCGGAAACCGGCCGCGGCATGCGTCGAGTTGAGCTGTCGCTACCCGAGCGATCGCGCTTGTTTATCTCCCCCGATGGCGAGCAGGTGCTGTCTCAATCCCTGGTCGATAATCGTGTGCGGCTCTGGCGGCTGGCGGAGACTGCCACCGAAGCGCATCCCTTGCCTTACTTCGATTCCCTTTACTCCGTCGCCTTCTCGCCCGACGCGGCCACCATCCTGACTGGGTACGCGGGTGGCGACGCCATTTTGTGGAAAGTCGCTTCCGGTCAGCAAGCTCAAGTCTTCAGGGGGCACACCTTAAGCGTGACGAGCGTTGCCTTCTCACCGGATGGAGAACACGTGCTGACTAGCAGCCTGGACAAGTCGGTGCGCTTGTGGGATAGCCACACCGGAGCGGAACTTCTGCGTCTCGGCCACCCCGACCAGGTATTTGCCGCGGCGTTTTCGACAGACGGGCTTTATGTCCTGGCCGGCAGCAATGAGGGCGCGGTGCGCCTATGGGACACTCAGCCTCGCCCCGAGCTACCGACGTTCTCTGGGCATACCGCAGTTGCCTCGGCGTTGGATTTCTCGCCGGATGGCAAGCACCTGGCAACCGGCGGCAGCGATGGCGTCCGTCTCTGGGAGACCGATACCGGTCAACTGGTGGAGGCGATCCCCACGGCGGGCACCATTGGTTACGGCTTGAGGTTTTCACCAGATGGTCAGACACTCCTCAGCGGCAACTGGGCCGGCGTTGCCACCCTGTGGGACATAAGCACTGGCCAGGCCTTGCGCCAATTCGCCCTGCCCACGGTCACTTCAGGGGCCATCTACGACGTTGCCTTCTCGCCTGACGGGCAGCACATTCTCGGCGCCGGGGCCTACGACAGCATCTTTCCTGCTGCCCAGGTGTGGGCCACCTCAACTGGTCAGGTGACTCTCGCGGCGTTTGTTCCGTACCGGATGGCCGGCGCTGTCGCCCGTATTGCCGCGTCACCCGACGGCCGATTCATGCTGACCGCGCACCAGGATGGCTTGGCACGGTTGTGGGGAGCGCAGACTGGGGTCCTGGAGCGGGAATTCGCCGGCCACACAGATGACGTGAATGGCGCTGCGTTCTCGCCGAACGGCGAGACAATTGCCACGGCCAGCAGTGACACGACGGCTCGGTTGTGGGACGTCGATTCTGGACAGGAGATCGTGCGCCTGGTCGGCCACACGGCGAGCGTGTGGAGCGTGACCTTTTCGCCCGATGGCGAATATGTGGCTACGGCGAGTGCCGACGGTACGGCGCGCATATGGGATGCGCGTAGGGGACAAGAACTGCGCCGCCTTTCCGGCCACGCGGCCGGCGTGGAGAATGTGGCGTTCACCCCCGATGGCCGCTATCTGGCGACCGTAAGCGACGACGGCACGGCCCGCCTGTGGGACGTCGACTACCGCACTACAGTGGAGTACCTGTGTGCTCGCCTCCTGCGCGACCTGACCGACGCCGAGCGGGCGCAGTATGGCCTCCAGAATCAACAACAGACTTGCCCCTAAAGCAAGGCTCGAGTGTCACGGGCTGGCATAATACCGGCCCTCCCTACCAACCGATACAAAAAGCGATACGAATAGCGCTAACCCCTTGAATCGGAGTCCTACCTGTGCTAGCTTGCCCTTGCTGGCAGCGCGATCATCGGCTTGTGAGCTGGCTGCCTTCAAGTCGGCCCAGCCTTCCGCTGGCCCTCCGTGGGGAAAGGAATCCCAATGTCCAAGCGGCGTGCCTTGTTGTCGCCGTCATTGTCTTGTTCCTGTCCGTTGGGTTGGCTGCGGCCGCCTATGCGCGTACCGACTTGGCCTCGGCGCAAGCGTCCGCCGGAGGGCCCGGGCCAACTGGTTCGTGGCGGGTTGTGGTCAGCCCCGATCCTGCGGTGGGGCGCCTCCGTTTGTCAACTACGCTGCCCTGATGCGCGATAGACACGTCGTTGGCCCCAAATGAGAACACTCCCGCACTGCCTCGCCCTGATCGCACTGGCGTTGAATTTGGCTGCCTGCGGACAAACTAGACCTGCAGCTGTGGACCGAGATCAGGAAGCTGGTCGGCGCCGAGCCGCGGCCCGGTCGGCCCAGCGTGTGGACGTAGAGGGCTGGCCGGCACCTGGGCGGCTGGCGCCTGATTTCCGCTTGACCGACACCGATGGCACAGCCTTCCATCTCGCCGAAGCGCTGGAGGCTGGGCAGTCGCTTATCCTGGTGTTCTACCCTGGATGGTTCCAGTGCCGTTGGTGTCTGGAGGTCCTGCGCGAGCTGGAAGTTCACCGGGTTGGCCTAGAGGCGAACGGCTACGGCGTTATCGCGGTTGCGGCGGGGCCGCTGAGCCAAGCCGCTGTCAGCCGGCAAGAAGCCGGCGTCGAGTATGCGATTCTGGCAGACAGCGACGCGGCCGTGACCAGGTTATATGGTGTGCCGCGGCTTGTTCCGGGTCGGCCGAAGCACCGGGCTGCCCCAATGCAGATTTTTATCATTGAGCGAGATGGACAGATTACCTGGAGCGGTTCGGCTGTGAAGGTTGACTGGGCAGCGCTGGAACAGTGGCTAAACTGCGGCCGGCTGGCCTGCCTAGTCCCGTGATGGTGGGCCCGGTGGTGCGCCTCTCCTCCTGCGCTGCCCCGTGCTGCCTCATCGCGGTCACAACGCCTTGACCGTGCTCCCCCACCCCCATACTCCCCACACACGTCCACCCTTGCGCTTGCCCGTGACGTCCGCAACGCAACAGCCGGGCGCGGAGAGCACCCGGCTGTTGGCAGATTGGTGGTCCGGCGAGCTTAGGGCCGCGTGTAGGCGCTGATGCCCTCGGCGCCCACGCCGGACAGGCTGTCGTACAGGATCTGGATGATGTACTTGCCGTTGTGGGCAAAGGCGCCCGGATCCTTCTGCGCATACTGGTAGTTGTAGGCGGCGCGCAGCAGGCCGGGGGTCCAGCTGGCGTAGCCCTCT
>JADLEU010000082.1 GCA_020845955.1 Anaerolineales bacterium | reverse complement strand
GGCACGGCGCCGGGCGGGCGGTGGACTACCGCATTGGCCTGATCAATCGCATCGGCCTGGCCGCCGTCGAGGCCCTGGAAGCGGACAACCGAGTCAGGAAGTGGACCCGCGGCGAACTGATCGAGATCCGCGCACGGTACGCGGCAAAGCGCAAGGAATTGGAGAACGGGCAAGCCACGCGCCCTTGAGCGTGGCAACAGGAGAGACATGTGCGAGTGAGAAAAGAAAAGGACGGGCGCGGTTGGCTGTTTCGCTTCTTCTCGGCGAATTGGTCTGAGGTCGCCTGGGCCCGGATTGGCGCATCAGGGCCGGCTGTTGAAGTCGCATTCCCGTCTGACTGGAGCGAGCACAAGATGGGATGGGTGCGGCTAGGGTTTGGCTTAGGCAAGCTCAGCTTCGCATTCCCATGGCCGTGGGGGGCCACGGATGACGGGCAATGCTGTGGGCACACCTACGGGTTTGTCTTTTGTGAAAACGCGCTGCACCTGCATTGGGGCAAGCAACGCGGCAAACGCGGCGACCCGTTCACCGTCATCGACATCCCGTGGCAGAACTGGCGCTTCATCCGCCAAAGTTGGTACGGGCCGGATGGGCAGGAAATAGAAACTCTGTGGGAGACGTCCGACAGGGAGGTAAAGCGCGCGCAGTGGGAATGGCGCCGCGAGTTCGAAAAGTCGCTGGAGAAGACTCGATTCGAAATCGAGGACTTCGACGGACAGCGAATCGGCGTGTCCACCAACATCGAGGAACGTGAGTGGCGGTTCGGCACCGGGCTGTTCTCGTGGCTGTCGCTGTTTCGCAAGCACAGGATCAGACGCGCCCTGGCCATCGAGTTCGACAAGGAAGTCGGAACGCAGAAGGGTTCATGGAAGGGCGGGCTGATCGGAACCAGCATCGAGATGCTGCCCGGGGAACTGCACGAAGCCGCTCTCAGGCGGTACTGCGAGCAGGAGCACCGCGACAAGGGCGGGCGGTATCGGATCAAGTTGATTGGCGCCGCATGACCTTCGCCCGACGCATCTATCAGCCGCCACCGCCGGCGCCAGCGCGCCCACTGGTGCGCCGGCCGTCGTACGAATGCAAGCACAACGGGGTCACGGTACACAAGGAAAACCCGGTGCGCAGCGAGCCGTACCGCCGCCTGGTGGCTGCCGGCGCCTGCAAGGCCTGCGGCATCCTGGGGTTCAGCCAGGCCGCCCACGTCCCTCCCGACGGCCGTGGAATCAAGCAGGACGATCGCCAGACGTTCGCCCTGTGCTGCACCAGGCCAGGCGAGGACGGCTGCCACGTCAGGTACGACCGCTGGATCATGTTCCCGCGCGCCGAGGCGGTGGAGCAGGGACTGCGCTGGGCCCGCCAGACCCGCCAGGAAATCATCGCCGCCGGCCTGTGGCCCGCACGGCTGCCAATGCTGGAGGAATTGAGCCAATGAGCCGCAAGACATGGCGCGAAGCTGGATTGACCATCGAGCAGATGTACGCGCGCTGCACCGACGACTGCGGCTGCATGCTCTGGACTGGCGCCCACAACCACAAAGGCCACCCGAAGATCCGCGACGAAAGCGCCAGGCGCGTCGTGTGGGAAATGACCGAAGGCCCCATCCCGCCCGGCAAGCTGGTCTCTGTCGACTGCGGCCGACCCCAGTGCTTGTCGCACCTGGTCTTGACAACCAAGGCCGAGGCGGCGCGCAAGGCCAATGCCCGGGCCGACGTCAAAATCAAGAAGTCGCTTGGCAACGCCAAAGCCGCCCGGGAGAAGTTCGGCCGCATCACGATCGACATCGCGCGCGAGATCCGCGCCAGCGCAGAGACCGGCAAGAGCATCGCCGAACGGTTGTCGGTGAGCACATCGCTGGTGTCCCTGGTGCGCCGCGGCAAGTCCTGGCGCGAGGCAACGACTAACCCGTTCGCAGGGCTTGCAAGATGACATTGGACAACTGGCTCTACGGCGACCCGGAAACCGTCGCCATCCGCCGCCAGGAGGCGCAGCAAAGGCAGCTTGACGCGGCAAAACGCCGGCAGGATGCATGCGGTGGGTGCGTTCACAGCGTGGAGCTGATGGGGCGCCAGGTCTGCGCCAAGCTGCACACGTATGGGTTTCGGTGTAGGTTTTACAGGGATGGCGAATGACGACAACAGATGACCGGCCAGGCGTCGAGGAACGCTACCTGAAAGCCAGCAGCACCAGCAATCTGCGCGTGCAAGCCGATCGGCGCGGGGATTGTGACGTCCTAATCGCTGCCGGCTGGTCCGCCAAAGGTCTCGGCGGTGCGCTGCTGCGATTGGCCGGCGAATGGGACGCGGCAGCAAAGAAACCGCGCGGCATGTCCGAGACGGACCTGATCATGCTGCGCGGCAAGTTGAAAAGCCTGTCCAGCACGCTCGCCTATCTCGTCGAGGCTATGCAGCGGCTCGGGATGGCGTCACCGCAGGCACGCGCCGGGGCGATTGTGGGGTACTGGCTGCACCAGGCCTGCCATACCTGCCACGGGCTGAAATTCGAGACGATCCAGAGTACGCCGGTGCTGTCGTCAGTCCGCTGCAAGGCTTGCCACGGCACCGGACTGGGATGGCCACCGCACGGCCAGGACGGCCGGCGCATGCTCAACCTGATGGACGATTCGGTGAGCCGGGCAAGGAATGGAATCCGGGACAGGTTGCGCCAATACCACAAATAGCACTACAATGCCGCCGTGGATGGCAGAGGCCGCTGTGCCTCTCGCGCCCGAATCTTCGCCGAACGCCCGCGCAATGCGGTAGCCCTTGAGGGGGAAGGTGTCGGCAAAAAAATACCGCAGGCGGGGAAGACAGCAATCCGCGAGGCCCATAACCTTGAGAAACCCGGCGCGACTCCGGGGCCTGCATCCAGAGTCTCCCGCCAGCTTTAGAGCCGGTGGGCTTTCTGACGGCGACGGCCGGCACCTGGTGCGAGCCCAGGAATCGTGCAATCAACTGGCAGCAGCAATAAGCCGCTGGGCGCGCTTGATGCGCTGCAGGGCCTGGGCAATTCTGGCGCTGGCCTGCTAGGCGTAGCAGGAATGCAGGACGAACAGCCATAGCTGGCCCAGTGGCACAACGCCAGCACCCCACGACGTAGACGGCAAACCATCCGTAGTTCTCTCCTTGCGCGGCAGTTTGCACGGGCGTGGGTGAGTAAACACTAACCGACTACACCCGCAAGGGAGGTCAATCCAATGGATAAACAAACGAAACGGAAACCGACCGGCGCGGCTGCGCTTGGTGCCGGTCCAGGCCGACCGCAAGGAT
>JADLEU010000081.1 GCA_020845955.1 Anaerolineales bacterium | reverse complement strand
GGGGGTCGTTGTGCCGAGCACGTTCTCGCCCGGGTTGAAGACCAGGCCGCTGCCGGCCAACAGATTGCGGGCGTAGCGGAAGGTAATGAAGGCATCGTCGATTGTACGCGGGCCAGCCAGCAGGCGAGCGGCCAGCGCGAGGGCGGGTAGAAGCAGGGCTATCCAGGTTGGCTGCGCACGGCGCTGGGCGCCCCAGGTGGGCATGCCGGGGATTATAGCCCTGCCGGCCAAGAGGCAACTTTGACTTCAAATGGCGGCAACACCCGGCTGAAGGCGGATTGGCGCGACCGGCGCGGCTGGCTGCGCCTGGCAGCCGTGCTGCTTGTGGCGGCTATTCTTAAGCTTGGCCTGCTGCTGGCTGATGTCATTCCGTTTAATGCGGACGAAGCAGTGGTTGGACTGATGGCGCGCCATATCCTGCGGGGCGCACGCCCGGTCTTCTTCTATGGTCAAGCCTACATGGGCAGCCTGGACGCCTGGCTGCTGGCCGGCGCATTTGCGATCTTGGGCCAAAGCGTGTGGGTCATCCGCCTGGTCCAGGGTGTCCTCTTCCTCGGCACCATCAGCACAACGTACTGGCTGGGGCTCAAGATCTACAGCAGCCAGTGGATCGCCGGAACGGCAGCCCTCTTCATGGCTATCCCGCCGGTCCTGGTAACTCTCTACACGACGGTCACGTTGGGCGGTTACGGCGAGGCTGTCTTGATTGGCAACCTGCTGCTCTTGGTGGCGTTGGCCCTGCTTGACCCGGCTCGGGGCGCCGGATTAGCCGCTGCCACACGCCCACCTCGGGCGTGGTGGGCAGTGGGTTGGGGCGTTCTGGGAGCGCTGGCTGGCCTGGGGTTCTGGGGCTTTCCCCTGACCGGCGTCTATCTGCTGCCGGTGTTCGCCTTGACTCTGATCTCGATGTGGGGACGGTGGCGGGTGCTGGCGCTGGCATTGGGACCGTGCTTGGCGGGCTTTGCCGGAGGGGCCGCGCCCTGGCTGATCTATACGGCGCAGCACGGCCTGGTCACGCTGGCTGAGACCACGGGAGCAGCCATTGCTGGCGCCTCGCCGGCGCACCCGGTTTTCGCCGCCTTTGAGCACCTGTTCTATTTTCTCTTGTTTGGCCTGACCGTGGCCTGGGGTATGCGGCCGCCGTGGGGGACGGACTTCCTGGCACTGCCGTTGGTGCCCTACGCTCTGGCAGTCAATATCGGAGCGTTGGTCATCGCTGGCCGCCGGCTGCGCGGCCGGCGTGACCAAGCCACGGCTGGGCGCTGGCTGCTGGCCGGCACGCTGGCGACGGTGGCGGTGAGCTTTGTGCTGACGCCGTTCGGGGCCGACCCGTCGGGCCGTTACTTTCTGCCGATGGCCACGCCGCTGGCCCTGTTCCTGGCAGAAATGCTGCATTGGCTGCGGCTGCGGCGCCGCCAGCGCCGCAGCCCGTGGCGCAAATGGTTTGGCCAGGTGCTCGCCTTGGGGCTGGTGGCGTTCTATTGGTGGGGAAACGTGGAGGCGGCAGCGCGCTTTCCACCCGGTCTGACCACGCAGTTCGATCCGGTGGCCCAAGTCGACCAGCGCGACCTGGAGGCGGTGATCGAGTTTCTGCAGGCCAAAGGTGAGACGCGCGGATACACCAATTACTGGGCAGGCTATCCACTGGCGTTTCTCAGTGGCGAGGCGCTCATCTTCGAGGCGCGGCTGCCCTATCACACGGACTTTCGATACAGCGCGCGTGACAGTCGATATCCACCCTACGGCCAAGCGGTGGCGGCCAGCGATCGAGTGGCATACATCACCACCCGGCATCCCGCCCTGGATGAGCGGCTGCGCACCGAGTTTGACCGCCTGGGTATCGCCTACGCCGAGCAGGCCTTTGGCGACTTCCGCATCTTTTATGCGCTTTCGCGGCCGGTCGCGCCGGGGGCGCTTGGTCTGGGGGAGGAATGCTGCGCGCAGTAGGTCTCAACAGGCTGGCGGACGTGTTCGTTCGCGAGCCGGGTTGGCGCGCAGCGGCCTGGTGTCGTTCGGGCCTTCGTGATCATGGTGGGCGATTGACTGGCTCGACAGCGGGCAGCCCGGCGCTTTGTGTACGTGACGCTCGACCGCGCCGGGCTGCTGGATCTGAGCGTCCTGTTGAATACCCTGTGGTTCTTCGCCGGCCGCGCCGGGCGCCGGGGCCTGGGAAGCGAAATAGCGCCGGATGCCCCGGCCTATCAGAAAAGAACCGGAGCTGACCCGGCGTGAGCGCAGCTAGCCTCGACCGCAGGCAATACTTGCTGCGGGAAGCGATCCTTTTTCTGGCCGCCAGCTATGTCGTCCTGCTGGGCGGCACCTTCAACGGCCTCATCCTTTATCGGCTCAATCTTATCAGCACCACGCTCATTGCGCTCGCGGGCGGTCTGTGGTTGGCGTGGCGCTGGCGGCGCCGGCGGCCGTTCCCGGCCACCCGCATCGACGCGCCCTTGGCGGCGATGCTGCTCGCCTATGGCCTGGCCAGCGCCGCCTCGGTAGACCCGCGGCGCAGCGCCGGCCTCGTGGTGTTGATGGCCCTGTACGCGCTGATCTACTCCCTGGTCGTAGACCTGGCGCGCGCCGGCTGGCCGAGCGAGTTGTTTGTCAAGGCGTTCTTCTTCGCGAGCTTGTTTGTGATCTTCTTTGGCGTTTGGGAGCTGCAGCGATGGTACGCCGGCTGGATTGGCATCGCGGGCTGGGGTAATCCGCTGCCGCCGGCCACGGTGCGCATCAGCGCGCTGCTGACTCACTCGAATCTGGCGGCGACCTTTTTTGTTCTGCTGCTGCCGAACGGGTTGGCCTTGGCGCTCAACGCGACTCGGGCGGGCAAGCGGCTCGCGTGGAGCGCCTGGTGCGCGGCCGCGGTGGTGCTAGTTTTCTTTACCTCTTCGCGCAGCGGCTGGCTGGGCGCCGCGGCCGGCGTGGCGACCCTGACTGCCTTACTGGCATTCGACAGCCGGGCTGCCCTGTCCAAGGGTTGGCGACGCTTAGTGCGCTCTCCGTTCGCGCTCGTAGGCGTGGGACTATTGGCGGTCCTAGTGTTGGCCGGCGCCGCCTGGGCCGTCTATTGGCAGGCACAACATCCGACCCATGCTGGCCGCGACTATATCTGGAGCGTGGCAGCCGGCCTGGTCGCCCGCCGGCCCTTGTTTGGCAATGGTCCGTTCACCTTTGGCACGGAGTTCATCCGCGTTTATTCGGTGCCGCCAGACGTCTTGCTGGCGCACGCGCACAACCTCTACCTCAACGTGTTGGCTGAAAGCGGGCTGTTGGGCGGCCTGGCACTGACCTGGCTGTTGGCGGCCTGCGCCAGCCTGGCGTGGCGGCGCTGGCGGGCAGCCCAAGGTGAAGAGCGCCGCCGCCTGGCCGGTCTGGCAGCGGCCCTGGTGGGCCTGGCGGTCAACAGCGTCTTCGAGACGCCTCAGATGTTTCCGGCCATCAACGTGCTCACGGTGACGTGGCTGGGCGTCATCGCTGCCGGCGAGACGGCACGGCGGCCGAACCAGCACAGGCTTGCCTGGCAAGCCCCGCTCGGCTTGGGGTGGTTGTTGGTTGTCGGCGCGCTGGCGTGGTCGTTGGGGGCTTATGCCCCTTTTTCGGATGGCGTGTTGGCGGCCAATCTCGGTGAGTGGCGCGCGGGGGCCCGCGGTCTGCAGCTGGCAGCCGAGCGCGACACTCGCGTCGCGTTCTACTGGCTGCAGGCCGGATATGCCCACGGGCGGGCCGGGCTGGATGCAAACGGCGCGGTGATCGACCAGGCTGAGCTGCGCGCTGCCCTAGCCGCCTATATGCGCGGGGTCGCGCTTGAGCCGGAGTACTCGACCAACTGGGCCAACCTGGGCGTCCTGCGCTGGGCAGGCGGAGATTTGCCCGGCGCTCGGGCCGCCCTCGAGCAAGCGGTGGCTGGGGCGCCGACCAACGCGGCCTTTCAGGCGACGGCCGGCCTCTTCTTTGAGGATACGGGCGAGTACGAACCGGCGCGGTTGGCCTATGCCACGGCGCTCGACCTGCGGCCCGAGTGGGCGACGGCCTACTTCTTCCGCGAAACGCCGCTTCGCCAGGCAGCGACGGCTGCCTGGCGGGGACGGCACCCGGATGGCTGGCTGCCGGGCGGCGCCGACCTGACCAGCGGCTGGAAGGCGCTGCGGGCGGGGCGCTACGCCGAGGCAAGTGAGGTGTTTGCCCGGGCCGCCAACGTGAACCGGCCCGAGCCATTCTTGGGAGCGGGCCTGGCCGCCCTCGGAGCGGGCCGCTATGCCGAGGCAGACAAGGCGCTGCGGACCGCTCGATTCGTGCCCGGGGCAGCCGGCTCAACCGTCGTTCTGACCTACTTTGGCTTAGGCCGATCAGCCGCGGCACAGGGCCGGCCGGCTGACGCAATCGAGGCCTATGAGGCCGGACTTGCGCTCATCGCCGGGGCTACATCCGAAGGTGTAGGCCGGACAGGGGCGGCGGGCTATGGATGGTTTGTGTTCAATCGCGCCAGCATTGAGCCCGATCTCTTGCCAGGCGTCGTGGCCCGGCTCTACTTCGAGGAGGCTGTCGCGGCGATGGTGGCGGCCGGGGATCAGTACCTCGCCCTGGGCGCCGCCGATCGCGCGCAGGAGTGGTACTGCCAGGCACTCGGAGCAGCGCCGGACT
>JADLEU010000080.1 GCA_020845955.1 Anaerolineales bacterium | reverse complement strand
GCCGGCTGGCAGCCCGACGACCTGGCCTACCTCCAGGCCGAGACGCAGGCCGCGCTGCTGGCCTGGCTGTGGAGCCTGCGCTGCCCGGTGGTCAACCGGTTCCCGTCGGCCGTCTGGTACCAGCCGCAGCCGCCGCTTCTGGCCTGGCACCGGCTGCTGCGGAACAGCGGCCTGCCCACGCTGGAAACGCTCGTCACCAACCTGGAGCCGGAGGCGCGCGCCTTCGGGCAGCGGCTGGCCCTGGACGGTGTGCGCGGCGCCGTCTATGGGCCGCTGTCCAGCGCGGCGCGTTACCTGGTGAGCAGCGAGCACGACTGGAGCGGGCTGGCAGCCTTGCAGGGCTACGCGCCGGTGTGCCTGGCGGCGCCGCACGGCGCGGCGCAGTTGGCGTGCGTGGTCGGCGAGCAGGTGGTCTGGGAGGGCGAGCCCCCGCCCGCGGCGCCCGGGCTGGAGCCCGCCCTGCGGCGCTTCGCGGCGGCGGCCGGGCTGGCCTTCGTCGAGCTGGCGCTGGCGCCCGCTGCCCAGGGCCTGTGCGTCGTGGCCGTTGAGCCCCAGCCGCTGCTTGAGCGCTACGGCGATGCGGCTCGTGAGCACATCGTCGCGGGGCTGGTCCAGCTGCTCACCGGCGAGGCGGCCTAGGAGCCGATCCAAATGATCCTGGTCTGCGGCGGCCTGGCCGATAGCGTCAGCGAGCTGGTCTGTGCTCGGCTGGACGACTGCGGCTACGCCTATCGCCTGCTGGACCTCGGGCAGTACCCGGCCGGTTTCGAGGTCAAGTGGCACTGGCAAAGCCGGGGCCTGGGCGGCACGATCGCCGGCCCAGGCTGGACGCTGGACCTGGACGAAATCAGCGGCGTGTTCGTCCGGTTCCTGGGACCGGAAGGGCGCGCGCCGCCGCCGAACGTCGCGCCCGAGGTGGCGCCGGCCATGTACGCCGAATACGACACCGGCCTGATGGTGCTGCTGGAGGACTTGCCCTGCCTGGTCGTCAATCGTCTGGGAGGCGGCCTCACCAACAACAGCAAAGCCTACCAGGCCTGGCTCATCCGGCAGAGCGGGCTGCGGGTCCCGCCGACGCTGGTGACCAACGACCCCAAGGCGGTGCGGCGCTTCTACGCCGAGTGGGACGGCCAGGTGATCTACAAGTCGCTCAGCGGCATCCGCTCGATCGTGCGGCGGCTGGAGGCCGAGCAGCTCAGGCGGCTGCCCTTGCTGCGCCATGGCCCGGCCCAGTTCCAGGCCTACATCCCGGGGACCAACGTGCGGGTGCACACCGTCGGCGAGCAGTTGTTCGCCACGCGCGTGCATTCCGAGGTGGTGGACTACCGCTATGCCGGGCGAGAGGGGCGCGGCGTGGAGATGGAGCCGGCGGCCCTGCCGCCGCCCGTAGCCGAGGCCTGCCTGCGGCTGGCGCGCCAGCTCGGCCTGCTGCTGGCCGGCATTGATCTGAAGGAGACGCCCCAGGGCGATTACTACTGCTTTGAGGTCAATCCCTGCCCCGGCTTCCTGTACTACGAGAAGCACACCGGCCAACCCATCAGCCTGGCGCTGGCAAGCCTGCTGCGGGAGGGCCGTGAGCCAGAGACCCTGGCGGAAAGGAGCGTGCCGCTGCCCTGACCCCCCAGACCCGATCGTCCCACCTGTGCCGCTATCCAGTTGCGCCGGTAACGTTGTCACCAGACGAAGGAGGACGCAGCCATGGCAAGATCACGTCGCGGCCAACCCGGGCAAGGCGACGAGCCCAAGCAGCCCTTTGTGGGCAAGGAAGACCGCCCCGAAGTGCGCATCGACCTGGACACCCCGCTGAGCGAGTTGCGCGTGCGCGAACTGTCGGCCATCCTGGGCTTTATGGCCGGCAAGAACCCGAACTTCGAAGTCGGCAAGACCCCGATCAAGGACTTCTTCGACAAGCCTTTTCCGGAAGTGGCCAAAGACTGGCTGAAGGAAATCAAGATCGAAAAGATCGAGAAGCCCGAGAAGCCCGAGAAGTTCGAGAAACACGAGAAGCTCGAAAAGCCCGAGAAGCTGGAGAAGAACGAGAAGCTCGAGAAGTTCGAGAAGCCCGAGAAGATCGAGGTCCGTGAGCCGGTCTTCGATCCGCGCACCTTCCCCGGGCCGGACCCGAGGATCGAGCAGCTCATCCAGGCGGTCGCCGGCCTGACCCAGCAGGTGACCCAGCTCGCCAATCAGGTGGAGGAGCTGCGCAAGAAGACGGGCTGAAACTCGACCAGAAGGTTGTTAGGCCAGGCGGCGCCGCGCCGGGCGATCCGGCGAGCCGCGCGGTATGGCTCGCCGGATCGATCTCCTTTGGCAGGGCCGCCGGCCATGTAGGACAAGCGCGCAGGGCGAATCTCATCACAGGCCTACAACTGATCGTCAGCCAGTCCGATAGCCAGCGGGGCGACAGCGGCACTATGCTGAACTCATCAGGAGGGGGGCGGGGCAGGCCCGATGCCGAGCGGCCGTGGCCCGATCGCAACTGCTTCGACTTCAAAGCGGCATGGGTTACGAGGCGGTTGCCGGCTAGAGACAGCGGGAGGTTAGCCAGTATGCTTAGTAATCACCTTGTTCTGCAGGGGAAGCGCGGCGTCAAACGCCTCGAACAGTGGGGGCCTTATGCCGTGATCGTCAATAAACAGTTGCATGACAGGGGCCGAGCTGGCCGGTACACGGTGGTGAATGTTAAGGAGCGCTGGGTCGACAACGTCTTTCCCAGCCAGGCTCTGGCGGCGCGCGAGGCTCGCCAGCGCTATCCCGCCTGAGGGATTCGTAGGAGCGCCGCCGGGCGCTAAACCGCCCGGCTGACAACGGCGCGAAGCCCTGGCGGGCTGTGACCCTCAGCCCCGCCAAGCACCGGCCAGCGCACCCCCCAAAGCGCGTTCCCGCCGTATGGATAGCGCACCGCCGCCTAGCGGCGTAGGGGCGTCCCCCTGGCACCGCCCGCCACCGCGTTCGCGGGGGCAGGTCCGCGCCCACGAGCGGCGCGTGCAGTGCAATCAGGGCAGAGCCTCGCCCATGGCCACCCTGGCGCCTGAAGAGTGATCCCTCGCGCGGCATCGGCCGCCCCTGGCCGGGTTTGACCCGGCCAGGGGCTTTTTGTTTGCCATTATTTGCGGCAGGTCATTTTGAAGTGGGGCTGCCCGCGCTAGATTAAGCCTCTGGTCGCGCGCTGGGGGACGGGCGGAAATGGCGCGCTCGGCAGCCCGAGCGCTGGCCGGAGCGAGCGAGGGAGGAAATGCCCAAGTGAAATCCGTGGGGGGTGTGGGTGAGCGCCCGAGAGGTCTCTGGATTCTAGGGCCTGGCAATGAAGGGCAGGTAGATCAGCTCGCAGGCGGCGGAGGGGCTGACATCGTAGGCCAGCAGGCGGTGGTTGCCGCTATCGGCGACGTAGACGCTGCCGGCGGCGTCGACCGTGACGCCATTGGTCCACGACAGGCTGGCAGCCGAAAGGCCGCCGTTATTCTCGAGGCCGCTGGTGAAGCTAGGCTGGCCGAAGACGGCGCTGGCCGCGGGACCGTTGCCCAGGGACAGGGCGTTCTCGTAAGCCAGCACGCGGAAGTTGTCGCTGTCGGCCACCAGCAGCGCGCCCTGGGCGTCGAGCGCCAGGCCCGCCGGCGACCAGAGGCTGTTGGCCGCGGGGTCAAGCGGAAAGAACGGATCGGGGCTGCGGTTGGGGCTGTCGCCGAAGAAATCGGCCTGGCCAAAGACCTGGTCGGCCGCGGCGTCGCCGCTGAAGGGCGCGGCGAAGCGCAGCACGCGGTGGTTGCCCAGGTCGGCGACGAAGAGGTGGTCCTGGCCCAGCAGCGCCAGGGCGGCCGGCTCGCGCAGGGTCGAGGCGGAGGCAGCGTCGAGGGCGGTGGTGAAGAAGTCTGGCTGGCCGATGACGGCGGTGGCGGTGACGGCGGCGCCAGGATAGAGCAGCACACGCTGGTTGTCGGTGTCGGCGATGACGACCCACTGGCTGCCCAGCACGGCCACGCCGCGCGGGCCGGACAGGCTGGCGGCGCTCGGTCCCCCGCGGTTGGCCTCGCGGGTCGTGAAGCTGCCCTGCTGGCCGTAGACGCGGTCGGCCACGCGGTCGGTGGCGGCCGGCGCGTCGAAGGCCAGGATGCGGTGGTTCAGCTGATCGGCCACGTAAAGGCGGCCCGCGTCGTCCACCGCCAGGCCGATGGGGTTGTTGAGGCTGGCGGCGGTGGGCGTCACCAGCGCGGTGTTGGAGACGAAGTCGGGCTGGCCGATGACGAGGTCGGCGGCCTGGCCCAGGCGGAAACCGGAGGCGCCGGGCCAGCTCAGCACGCGGTGGTTGGCGGTGTCGGCCAGGTACAGGCGGCCGCTGCCGGGGTCGATGGCGGCGGCGTAGGGATAATTGAGCCCGCTCGGGCCCAGGCCGCCGACCGGCGGCGCGGGGTTGTTGGGCGCGGCACTGAAGCAGTCGGGCTGGCCCAGCAGCCGGTCGGCGATGCGGTCGGCGACGAGCAGGGCGGCGGCGGGGCGCGCGGATAGGGGCAGAGCAACGGCCAGCAGTGCCGCCAGGCGCAGCGCCAGGGCGCGGGCGCGGGGATTGTTGGGCACGCGGGTCACCCTTGCTCGGCCCGGCGCCCGGGGAACCAGGGGGCGCCGAGGCGCGTCTAAGGGGCGGGGGTATTGGGGCGCGCGGCCCGCCGCCAGCCTGCAGGCCCTACCCTGCCGAGACCAGGAGGCCGGCTGCCTGATCCGGGGCAGGAACCGGCGGGGAAGGGATGCCTCCGGGCCGGAGTGGTAGACTTTTCGATAAGGAGGAGCCATGCTGCGAACTTTACCTATCGCGCTGCTCGGTTTGGCATTGGCGGCGGCGCTGACCGCCTGCGCGCCCGCCGCTTTGACCGTGACGCCGGAGCCGCGGGCGAGCGCGCCGGCCGCGCCGGCCGCCACCGGCACGCCCACGCTGCCGGCGAGCACCACGGCGCCCACGCGGCCTCCCGCCCTTTCCGCAACCCCAACCAACGCCGATTCTAGCGCAGGCGCTGCCACGGCGACAGCCGCGCCCGGCCGCACCACGCTGCCCGAGGCGGTGCCCTCGGCCACGCCGCCGGCGTTGAGCGGCGGCGAGGCGCAGGGCGGGACGGCGCCCGACGAGCTGGTGGCGCAGGCCGTGGCCGACCTGGCCGCCCGCAGCGGGGCCCCCGCCAGCGAGATCACGCTGGCGCTAGCCGAGGCGGTGGTGTGGAACGACGGCAGCCTGGGATGTCCCGAGCGCGGGGTGGTGTACACGCAGGCGCTTGTGCCGGGTTTTCGGATCTTGCTGAGCCTGCGGGGAGAGGTGTATGACTACCGCGCGGATGAGCGGCTGGTGAGGTTGTGTGAGCGGCGGCCATGAGGGAATGGGGGCCTAAGGGTGCGGTGGGCGCCCGGCCGGGAGCATGGCCGGGCGCCCGCTATTTGAGCAGTCCCCCCTCGGATTGAGCACGCCCACTTCCCCGCCGCGGGCTGCTTAGTGGCTAAGCGTCACCACATCGGACTCGCGCATGATCGGCGCTTCGCGGTACATCAGCAGGAAGCCGACCTGCGAGGGCGACAGGGAGGCGCCGTTGGCCACCTGGCTGAAGGGCACGTTGGTCACGCCGCCAGCCGGGACGACCGGGAACATGTCGCTGACGCTGTGCTTCGGCGTGTTCAGCGTGAAGGTGTGGTAGCTGGCGCCGTCGTGCGGCGAGGCGTCGGTGTAGATGCCGGTAAAGTAGCCGTCGGCCGCCCACACCTGGAAGTTGAAGGGTTGGTTGGGGTCCACGCCGATCTGGGCCGCCGGCACGGTCAGGATCCAGTTCTGGGTGTTGAACGTGGAGTCGGTGAAGAAGAAGGCGCTGCAGCCGGTGAAGTTCGGCAGGCAGCGCCAGACCACGTTGCGGCCGTCCGAGCCGTTGAGGGCCAGGTCGTAGTTGAAGACCACCCAGTCGTCGGCGCCGTCGCGGTTGGCGTCGATGTAGATGTCGAACTCGACCGGGAACTGGCCGGCGCGGAAGGGCGCGTCCCAGATGGTCAGGCCGAACTGCACGTACGCGCCGTTGGCCACGCCGCGCACGCCGACCTGCTTGATGTCGACCGGGGTGATGTTGCAGCCCGGGTCGAGGCCGGCGCTGGTGCAGGCGCCGCCCTTGGGCTTGCCGTGCGGCACGGGCAGGTCGTTGAAGGTCACGTAGCCATAGTCGTTGGGGTTCTTGTCGACCAGCGCGAACACGTCGACGTTGGCGGCCTGGAACGGCGCGGTGTTGTGGAGCTGGACGACGTTCTGGGCGGCCACGCGCCCCAGGTTGGCGCGGGTGCTGGCCACGCGCTTGGGCAGCACGTGCCAGGGCACGTTCAGCCGGTTGGCGTCGTTGCCGCCGTCGACGGTGATATAGCCGTCCACTTCCTGGGCCATCAGCGCCGCGCCATCGGCGCCGCCGCTGCCCTTGTTGATGGTCCAGGCCTTCAGGGCGGCCGCGTCGATGCGCAGGCGGACCGCCACGCCGCGCCAGTCGCCGGCCGGCACGTACAGGCGCGGCGGGTTGATGGTCAGGCTGACGCCGGCATCGTCGGCATAGCGGAAGCTGGAGCTCAGGTCATACCAGCGGCCTTCGCTGCCGGTGTTGGCGATGATCAGCTTGCGCAGATAGCTGGCCTGGTTGGTGACGGCGCGGTAGCCGAACGACAGGCTGCCGGTGCGGTAGCGGCTGTCGAGGATGGCGTCGGTCTCGTCCCAGACAATGGTCTCCGACTGGGCCGCGCGCAGCACGTCGAGGCGGCCGCCGCCGATGCGGGTGATGGGCGCCAGGGGCGCGCCCAGGCCGGGGGCGCCGACGTAGACGTTGGGGTTGCCCGTCGCCATCAGCAGCGCCTTGTACATGAAGGTCGCGCGCTCGCCGTTGACGCCGAAGCGCTGGCCGATGTTGGACGGCAGGGCCTGGCCGCGGTACTTGTCGATCAGCAGGGCGGCCGCGCCGGTGACCATGGGTGCCGCGCCCGAGGTGCCGCCGAAGGCGGTGGTGCCGTCGCCGGTGCCCACTTCGGCCGAGGTCGAGGCGCCGGGGGCGCCCAGGTCGGGCTTGATGTAGTTGTCGTGGTTGCGCGGGCCGCGCGACGAGCTGGCCACGATGGTGTCGGAGAGCGAGGTGCCCACGGCCGGGTCGACCGTCACCGGCTGGCCGAGCGAGGTGGCCTTGAGGGCGTTGCCCTCGGTCAGCTTGATGATGTAGCCGGGGATGCTGGCGTCGCCGCCGCCGTAGCTGAAGGAGGGCGGAGCCTCGTAGGCGGCCTGGGCGACGTTGTTGGCCACGATGGCCAGCACGGCCCCGGCCGACTTGGCATTGGCCACCTTGAAGCTGATGGCGCACGAGCCGCGGTCCATCAGCAGGACCTGGCCGGCGAACGGCGTGCCGACCCACGGGTTGGTGCCGTTGGCGTCGCTGCAGCCCAGGCGCGTGCCGGCGTTGGTGCTGTCGTAGGCCAGGTTGGCGGTGATGGCGCCGGTCTGCACGCCCGACCAGGGCTGCCACAGGCCGTAGGCATCGGCGCCGGCCCCGTCGATGAGGACCAGCGATGCGGACGGCAGGCTGGTCTCGGCGACGCTGACGGCGCTGGTGGCGGTGGAGGCCGAGCCGACGATGAAGGGCTTGTCGGCGCTGTTGCCGGCCGAGATGACGTAAATGCTGCCGTAGGCCACGGCCTGGTTGACGGCCCAGCTCCAGTCGTCCTCGGGCTGGCCATAAGGCGCGCCGATGGAGGTGTTGATCACGTCGGCCGGGTCGTAGGTGGCCAGGTCGCCGTCCAGGTCCATGGCCGCGTCGGTGCCCAGCAGCAGCGCGATGCCGTTGCAGGCGGTCGCGACCGCCGAGCAGACCTTGAAGGCCCAGACCTGGGCGCCGGGGGCCATGCCCGGGCCGACGCCGCCGCCTTCCAGGCCGGCGGCAATGTCGGCCACGTGGGTGCCGTGGCCGCCAAAGTCGATGGGGTTCGGGTCTTCGGTGCGCGGCGGTGAGCCGCTGGCGCCGGTCCAGTGCTCGCCGACGAAGTCGTAGCCGCCGACCACCTTAGCGGTGGGGAAGTAGGCCGGGTCGGCCGGGAGGTCGAAGGCGGTGCAGGCCGGGTCGGCGGGATCGGGCGCGATGCCGGGATCGCCGCAGTAGGCGTCGGCGTAGGCCTCCAGGGTGCCGGGGCCGCCGAGCTTGGCGTGGGTGTAGTCGACGCCGCTGTCGATGATGGCGATCTTCACGCCGGTGCCGTCGTAGCCCATGTCTTGCAGGGCGGCGCCGCCGACGAAGGGCACGGTCTCGCTCAGGTCGAGCTGGTAGGTGCCCACCGGGCGCACGGCCGAGACGCGCGCCACGCTGCTGACGGCGGCGAGCTGCGAGGCGTCGACCACGGCGGCCAGGCCGCTGGCCAACACGCGGAAGCGGCCGACCACCTGGCCGCCCAGCGCCGTGATCTGCGCGGCGACTTCATCCTG
>JADLEU010000079.1 GCA_020845955.1 Anaerolineales bacterium | reverse complement strand
GCGGCTGATTTGAACTTCCTGTTAGGGCAGTAGGTCAGGAGGTCTTAGAGAATGAAAACATTGGTCCTCGGCATCGCGTCGCTTCTGGTCATCCCGAACGTCCTAATCTTGTGGCTCATGGCCACGCCCAAGCCGGCCGCCGTGCCCACGACCTCAGCGACGGGCATCCAGCAGATCGTCGTCACGACTAAGGAGTGGGCCATCGAACCGGTGGAACTCAGCCTGCCAGCCGCCGGGCAGAGAGTACGCCTGGTCGTCACCAACGAGGGCGACGTGCGGCACAACATTGTGATCAAAGACTTGGCGAACAGCGAGGTCGTGGTCGACCTCGGACAGGCGGGCAGCCTGCCCAAGAAGCTCGCGGAGGCAGCCAGCACGGATGCTGAAGAAGGGCTGATTGCGCTGCCGGCCGAGCCTGGCGGAGTCGCCGTCGTCGAGTTCACGGTGGGCGCGAGCGGCACCTACCAGGCCCTCTGTACGCTCAAGGGCCACGAGCGGCGAGGCATGAAGGGGACGGCCGTCGTGCCATAGAGAGGCTATCGTCCGCGCATGGAAACAACAGTCAACGTGGCGAGCTCGGCCCGAGGGCCGCGCCCACGGACCAGTCTGATCTTCATTCCGCTGTTGGCGGCGCTGCTAGGGCTTTTCGCCTGGGGGCTGGCAAAGCTGCTGGCGCCCATGATGTTGGCGGAAGCGCTCAAGGTCACCTACCGCGAGGCCGACGAGGCTTTCTATGCCGAAGTGGACGCTTTCTACGCCCAGAACGATACCGTCGACGGCGCCGTGGTGGTTCCACCCGGGCAGACAGGCTACTTGTTGGCACAACAATGGGCTTACCTGCCCATGCTCAGGCTGAAGGCCGGCACGCCGTACACCTTCTGGGTCGCCTCCGCCGACGTTCCGCACGGTTTCACCCTCAGGGACCAGGGTCTCAACTTCATGCTGATCCCTGGCTACGCCTACGAAGTGGAGTTGAGATTTGACACGCCCGGGCGATTTGCCGTGAGCTGTACCGAATACTGTGGCCTGGGACACGAAGCCATGTTTGGACAGATCGTTGTGGAGCCATAAATGTCTGAGATCCATCGGCGATCAGCCGCGCTCGGGATAGCGCTGCCGGCCACTTCAGCCGGCGCTCACAGCGGTTCGATGCGGGCCAGCGCCTGGGTCGGCCTGTTGGTCGCTCTCTTCAAGGTTCGCGTGGTAGGTTTGGTAGCGTTCACAGCCGTGACCGCCATGGTGGTGGCCGCGGACGGAGTACCTTCAGCTTTTCGGCTAGGCTGGCTGGCGTTAGCCGGCACGCTGGCTGGGGCCGGCGCCGGGGCGCTGAACCACTATCTGGATCGGGACGTGGACGCGGTCATGATCCGAACCAGAGGCCGCCCACTCCCCGCGGGCCAGATCAGGCCGCCGGTGGCGTTGGCCATTGGGTTGGTGCTCGTCCTGGCGGGGACAGGCCTGGCGGCCGGGTTGGGGTTGGGCGTGGGCCTGTATGTGGGGATGGCGTGGGTCACCTACGTATTGGCCTACACGCGCTGGCTCAAGCGGCGGACACCCTGGAATGTGGTCATTGGCGGTTGGACCGGGAGTTGTGCCGTGTTGGCGGGATGGGAGGCAGCCGGGGGGGGGCTTTCTCTCACGGCCTGGGCACTGGCCGGCGTCGTATTTCTGTGGACGCCAGCCCACTTCTGGGCCTTCGCCATCGCTCGCGCCGACGACTATCGGCGGGCGGGGATCCCTATGCTGCCGGTGGTCGCGGGAGCGGCGAGGGCGGCGCAGGCCATCGTCATTGGCGCCCTGCTTTCCCTGGGGATTTCCCTGCTGCCGGGGGTCGTGGCCGCCACGGGATGGGCGTACCTGGCGCCGGCATTTCTGGCCGGGGCGGCTTTCGTGGCCGGCAGCCTTTGGCTCTGGCGGGAGCCCTCCCAAGCGCGGGCCTGGGTCGTGTACAAGGTGTCGAACGCCTATCTGCTTTTCGTATTTGTTGGAGTGCTCGCCGACGTGGCCATCAGATAAGCACAGGCCCTATCAAGCGAGGCGAGGGATCTGACAACGCCGCCCAAGACTCAGGAGAGACACTATGGCCGACAAGCATGAGCATGATCACCGCTTTTTTGGAAAGGCTCGCGGAAGTTATGCGATCCAGGTTATCTACTTCATCATCTTTACAGGGGTCTATATATGGCTCTTTTGGGAGCTTTCCCTGCGCTGGCCGCTGCGGTAAGTGGGGCTTCTGCACCGCTTGAGAAAGGAAACGCGAGATGATTGAGACGACGCCAAAAGGACGCCGAGCCGTGGCCATCACCGACATGAGCGGCGGCATTCTCAGTAGCCTGGGATTCTGGCTCTTCATATTGTTGCTGTTCCAATTGATCGGGCTGTATTGGGGGGTCTGGGAGATCCAGAACCACTATGCATTCAACGTCAGGCCCTTCACACCCTACACGGCGGATTCGAACAGGTTTTTCGAGCCGTGGGTGGACGAAGAGGTCGCGGCACCGGCCGTGGCGCCAGCCGAGGTTGTGCAGGCGGAGCCTGGTCCCCCTCCGGAAGGTGAACTGGCCGTCTTCCCCTCGGGTGCCGTTCCCCCGCCCCTCACTCGCAGCGAGGCACAGTCTGTCGTGCTAGAGGTGACGACCCGGGAAATGCCCTATGAAGTGGCGGATGGCGTGACGACCGACGCCTTCACCTTTGATGGGCAGATCCCCGGCCCGTTCTACCGTTTCCGGGTGGGTGACACCGTCGAGTATCACCTGAAGAATGACGAGAACAACGTGGAAGATCACTCGACGGATTTCCACTGGGTGACTGGGCCGGGCGGCGGAGCCGAGGTGCTGCAGACGGCGCCGGGCGAAGAGAGCGTCGCTCGGTTCAAAGCCCTCATGCCTGGGCTCTACCTATACCACTGCGCGAGCGGCGACATCGCAATGCACATCGCCAGCGGGATGTTCGGGTTGGTCCTGGTCGAGCCGGAGGGCGGCCTCGCGCCGGTGGACCGCGAATACTTCGTCGTCCAAAACGAATGGTACCTGGCCGGCAACGAACCCGGTCACTGGGACATGGATCGCGCGAAAGCCGAAGTGGAAGAAGCGACTTACGTGGTCTTCAACGGGCGCGCCGGAGCGTTGATGGGCGACAACGCGCTGAAGGCCAATGTCGGCGAGACTGTCCGGCTGTATGTGGGCAACATCGGGGCAAACTATGCCTCCAGTTTTCACATCATTGGGGAGATGTTTGACCGGGTCTACCAGTACGGCAGCCTGACGACCGAACCTCTCCACGACATCCAAACCGTGCTGATCCCGGCCGGTGGGACGGCGATTGTGGAAATTACGTTCGAGGTGCCGGGCACCTACCTGATGGTAGACCACTCGATCTTCCGTCTGGACAAGGGCGCGGTTGGCGCGATCGTGGTCGAAGGCCCGGAAGCGCCTGACATCTATTCAGGGTCGAACTGACACTCCTCACAGGAGGCGATGAAACATGGCAGCCGAAACGATCATCCGCACGCCCGAGCAGCAGTGGACGGCCCTGGATCCACCGGCCCCCGGTTGGGACGCGCCGATGCCCTATGACAAACGTTGGTGGATGGGGTTCCTGTTCGCCTGGAGCGGGCTGTTGCTCGCCATTACCTTCTCCTGGTTTTTCGTGGGCAAGCAGAACGTGCCGACATTGAAGCGCGAGGTCACCCCGGCGAGCATTCAACAGGAGGTGGAGGCCTTCCTGGCCAAATACGAGACGGAGCCCGGCTCGGGGATCGCCCGGGTTCCCCCAGGGGTGGACGCTTATCTGGTGGGCGAGATGTGGAATTGGTCGTCCGGCCTGATCCTCAAGGCAGGGCAAGAATACACGATCTGGTATTCGTCGCTAGACGTCATGCACAACCCGATCATCGCCGACCAGCGCTATACCTTTACCGCAATCCCCGGCTACGCCTATGGCATTCGCATCACCCCCACCACGCCGGGCGAGTATCTGGTTTACTGCTCGGAGTACTGTGGCCTAGGCCACCAGGATATGGCGACAAAGATTGTCGTCGAACCGTAGACCGGCAAGTGGCTGCTGCGCGTAGGAGATGCCGGTAGTCGGCCCTACGCTATCGGCCATCGGCCAAAGGAGCAAGAGCATCATGTCAGTTGCAACCGCAACCTTACCAACCTATGCCGTGGACCAGTTGCCGCCTGACCAATACTTCGTGGACCCAGTCATGGGCTACAAGGTCGAGAAGGGCACCGCCCGCTTGATGATGGCCTTTGCCGCCCTGGCGTTTGTGATCTTCGGCCTGGGGGCCGTGGCGGCCTTGATGGTCGTGCTGACGCGCATGCCCGCCGTCAAGCTCCTTCCGCCCTATTGGTTCTACATCGCCCTCACTTACCACGGGGTCTTGATGCTGACCATGTGGGTTCACATGTTCGAGTCGGTGCTGTGGATCTACACTTCCACGGTCCTCTTGAAGCAAAAGATGTATGGCCTCAAATGGGGCTGGGTCGCCTTCGGTCTGGTCACGGCGGGGATCGCGATGGTGCTGGGCGCCATCGCCACGGGTCAGGCCAGCGTGATGTACACGGTCTACGTGCCGCTGCGCGCTCACCTCTTGTTCTACATCGGGCACGTCGTCTACGCCGTCGGGCTTCTGCTTGTCTTAGGGCTCTTCGGCTTGAACATGGTCAAGGCGCGGGTGGACGGGACCTTTACCGGCACCATCCCGCTGCTGACCATGGGCATGGCCACGGCCAACATCATCACCGTCGTGGCGCTGATTTCCGCCGTCGCGGCCTTCGTGCCGGCCATCCTGTGGGCCCTGGGCATCTGGGTCGACAGGATGGACCCCCTGACCTTCAAGCTCGCCTTCTGGGGCATGGGGCATACCCTGCAGTACACCAACATCGTGGCCATGGTAGTGGCGTGGTATGCCATTGTGGCCTTCGCGCTGCGGGCCGGATCCACGAACGATAAGTTCTCGCGCTACGCGTTCATGCTGTACTTCTTCTTCACCCTGCCAGTCTACGCCCACCACTTCTTGGTCGACCCGGTCTGGTCGCCCGCCTACAAGTGGTTCGGAGCGACGCTGGTCGGGGTCCTGCTGGGCATCCCAAGCTCGATCCACGGCATTGCCGTCCCGGCCGCGGCCGAAGTGAAGCTGCGCCAGATGTACGGCGATAAGGGCTGGTTCGGTTTCCTGCGCCGGTGGGGTTGGGGCGACCCGGCCATGATCGCCTTGTTTTTCTCGCTGGTGATGTTTGGCATCGGCGGCTTCGACGGCACCATTGGCACTACCCTGCAGCTCAACGCCTTCCTGCACAACACGATGTGGATGCCAGCCCACTTCCATGGCGCGCTGGCGGGTGGGACGGCGGTGGGCTTCATGGGGTTGAGCTGGTACCTGCTGCCCGCGCTGGGGATCAAGATTCCCTTCAAGAAGATTTGGGGTCAGGTCTACGCCTATATGGCCGGCATCGGCTTCATGGTCCTGATCGCGGCCATGCATTGGGCCGCTTACCTGGGCGTGCCGCGCCGCACGGCCACCATCACGTACACCGAGTTCGCGGACCTGGTGCCGAATTGGTTCCTCCCCATGAACGTGCTGGGGGTCGGCGGCGTCCTGGCGGTCACGGGCGTGCTGATCTTCGTGGTGATGGTGCTCACCGCACTCTACCGGGCCATCTTCCCTGAGGTCGTTGCCCCCCGGCCAGAATTAGCGCCAGTGCCCGAGCCAAGTGGCGCGGCGGCGGATTGACAAGGCTTCGAGATGGAATCCAAGCAGACTGATCCGGCTGCACGCAACTTAACGCTCGGCTGGCTCCTGTTCGCGATCGCCACCCTGGGCATCGCCGGAATCCTTGCCTTCCTGGTCGCCATGACCCGGACGCCGGCCGTGCGCCTCTTGCCCAGCGCGCAGTCGTTTTACACGATCCTGGTCGGGCACGTCACCTTCGCCCTGATCGTGTGGGGGCTTGGCTTCATGGCGGCGCTGTGGAGTTATGGCCACTTCGGGGTTGAGCAGGGCGCAGGGGCAGCTGGTCAGTCTCTACTGGCTCGCGGGGGGCTCTTCCTGGCCGCTTGCGGCTGTGGGATGATCCTGGTCAGCGTGCTGGCTGGGCGCGGCACGCCCAGCCTGAACGACTATGTCCCCGTGATCGAAGAGCCGGTGTTCTTTGTCGGATACGCGACCTTCGCGCTGGGAATTCTGGCGGCGCTCGTGCGCTTTCTTGCCTCGGCCGTGCGCCGCTGGCATACTCTTTCGCTGGCTAGTTTCGGGTTGGTTTGCGCCGCGGCCTGCGTCTTGTCCGCGGTCGCGGCGCTCACCATTGGGCTGACCCGCATCCTGCCCGGCCACGACCCAGCCATCGGACCGGTGCCGTACCAGGCCATCTTTTGGGGCGCTGGCCACGCGCTGCAATATGCCTATGTGGCGGCCATGGTCGTGGCCTGGCAAAGGTTGGCGGCTGCCGTGCAGGTGCCTCCGGTCAATCAAGTGGCGGCCCGTCTGGCCTTTGCCCTCTACCCTCTGTTCGCGCTGTCAATACCTGTCCTGTACCTGGTGAACGAGCCGACCGAGTTGCCGGCGCTGTCCCGGGCAGGTTTGTGGCTCGGGGTCGGACTGAGCATCCCCACCCTCGTGCATGCCGCCTTGTTGGCTCACAGCGCGTTCCGCAGAGCGAAATTCGCTTTCCCGCCTCGGCTGCCGCGCATCCTTCCAAGCTGGCGTCGACCCGAGGCGTCGGCCCTGGCCTTCTCCCTGCTGCTGTATGGCATCGGCAGCCTGCTGGAGCCCTCTCGCGGGGGCGGAACCCTGCGGGTGCCGGCGCACTACCACGGGGTGGTCGTTGGCGGGATGACCATCGCCTTCATGGGCCTGACCTACAACCTGCTGCCAAGGATCGGGCGGGCTGTCTACAGCCGCAGGCTGGCTCTCTGGCAGCCGGTCGTCTACGGCGTGGGCCTGCTGATCTTGATCGCCGGCCTGGGCTGGGCTGGGGCGCTGGGCGCACCGCGCAAGACCTTCGACGTTGCAGCGGACGCGGCCGGTGTCGCCTGGCTGCTGCCGATGGGACTGATGGGCCTGGGTGCGCTGCTGGCGGTGATCGGTGGGGCGGCCTTCGTGGTCAACGCGCTGATTTCGCTGTTGGTAGCGCGATCGGTTGACGTCGGCAGCCCTGCGGCGGCAACGGTCAGCGCGCCGGGTGAGGGCAATGCGGCTGCTCTGCGGCTGGCAGAAGGAGTTGGGCCGCACAGCCGCCTGGGACAATGATGAACTCCTGCACCTATTGCGCGCTGCCAATTCAGGGGCGCCCGCGCCTGATCAAGATCGCCGGGCAAGACGCACCCTTCTGTTGCTGGGGGTGCGTCGTCGTTTATCAAGCCTTGGGCAGCCGGGGCGAACGGGGCCAGTCGACAGTCCCCCTGTTGAAATTGGGAACCGGCCTCCTCTTCGCCATGGTGGTCATGGTCATCAGTTGGTCCCGCTATCTGGACCAATTGCTTGGGGGCGGCGGCGGCGTGGGCCCGGCGGAAGCGTTTCTGTACCGCTCCTATCTCTTCTTCGCGGCCAGCGCGGTAATGCTCATCCTGGGTCTTCCAATTGCCGCGGCCAGCTGGAAAAGCCTGCGGCGCGGTTCGGTGGGCCTGGACAGCCTCATCGTCCTGGGCATCTTCGCGGCCTATGGACGCTCTCTCGTCTCGACCTTCAGCGGGCACGGCGAGGTCTTCTACGACACTGCCACCATGATCCTGGTCCTGGTCACACTAGGGCACTACCTGGAATCAGAGGCCAAGGCGCGGGCTAGCGCCGCGCTGCGCGCCCTCTTCGACCTCACGCCCCGCCAGGCTATCGTGATCCGAGAGGGCCAAGAGCAGCGGGTGGACGTCGCTTCTGTCGCGGTGGGCGAGACGGTGAGGGTCCGCCCAGGCGAGGCCTTCCCGGTGGATGGGCAGGTGCTGGAAGGGGAAGGGAGTGCCGGGGAGGCAGTCCTGACTGGCGAGTCTGCTCCGGCCTTCAAGAGGCCGGGCGACCGCGTCTTCGCCGGGACACAAGACCTCGACGGCGCTTTCCTGGTGATCACCCGGGGCGTTGGCGACCAGACAGCCGTTGGCCGCCTGGCAAAATTCCTGGACGAAGCCAGGCAGGCTAAAGCTCCCATGGCACGCATCGCCGATCGCGTGGCAGCGGTGATCCTTCCTTTGGCCATCACGATAGCCTTGGCCTGTTTCGTGTTTTGGGGATGGCGGGTTAGTCCCGACCGCGGCCTGATGGTGGCGCTGGCGGTGCTGCTCATTACCTGTCCCTGCGCTCTGGGGATCGCTACGCCCCTGGCCCTGTGGAGCGGTCTGGGCGAGGCGGCCCGCCGGGGCATCCTCATTCGCTCGGGGGAGGCCCTTGAGACTCTGACCAAGGTGAACCATGTCTACTTCGACAAGACCGGCACACTGACTACTGGCGACCTGACGCTCTCGTCGGTAACCGTCTGCCAGGAGCCTGATGGACAGCAAAGCCAAAGGGCGCCAAGCGGGGACGATGAACTCATCTCAATTGCCGCCTCACTGGCTTGCCTCTCGAAGCACCCGGTGGCCGAGGCCATCGTCAGATTCGCTGCCGGGTCCAAGATCGCGGTGCGCCCCGTGCAAGAGTTCCGTTCCTGGGCTGGGCTGGGCCTGCAGGGGAGGCTGGAGGGGCAAGACTCACCGGTCTATCTGGGCAGCCGGTTATTCATGGAGCGGGCCGGATTGCTCATTGATGCGGCGCTGAGAGAAGATCGGGGGGGGGCAGAGGCCGTGGGACATGGGAAGACGATGCTGTATGCCGGTTGGGACGGGCGGGCCCGAGCGCTATTTGTGTTGCGTGAAGAAGTGCGCCCGGAGGCCGCGCAGGCCATCAGCCGGCTTAAGCGCATGGGCATCGCTGTCTCGGTGCTGACCGGGGACGGCCAACCAGCGGCCGAGGCACTCAAGGCGCAGTTGGGGATCGACGACGTGCGGTGGGGGTTGATGCCTGAGGATAAGGTGCGGCTGCTGCAGCAAGCCAAAGAAGGCGGCCGAGTCGCGGCGATGGTGGGCGACGGGGTGAACGATGCCCCGGCCCTGGCCACCGCCGCTGTCGGGATAGCGATGGGTTGCGGCACCGACATCGCCCGCGAGGCGGCGGGGGCCAACTTGTTGGGCAGCGATCTGCGGCACGTGCCGGAGCTGATTGCCCTGGCCCGGCAGACCCGGCGCTTGATCGCGGGCAACCTCTTCTGGGCCATCTTCTACAACGTCGTCGCCATTCCATTCGCCGCCTCGGGACTGCTGGCGCCTGTCATCTCGGCCCTGGCGATGGTTTCAAGCAGTCTGTTCGTCGTAGGCAACTCCTTCCGCAAATGGGCTCCTGAGCCGGCCACGCCTCTCACGACGGCCGGGAACAGCGGCGAGAGAGGCAACCGGCCCCCTATGCAAGCAGCAGTCCCACGGGCATCGGAGCAGGCGGCATAGGAGGGTTTGGGATGATCCCGATGGAGCTTGGCCTGGCCTTCCTGATGGGGCTGGGGGGATCAGTCCACTGCCTGGGAATGTGTTCGGGCTTTGCTCTGGCAGTGGCCCGAGGGAGCGCACGACGCCCCGTGTTGCATCAGGCGCTCTATAGCAGTGGGCGCCTATCCGCTTATATGTTTCTGGGCCTACTGGCGGGAACCTTGGGGCAGTCTCTCCAGGTTGTCATCCCCCTGCAGTCAGCGCAGACCAGCCTCGCGATTGTGGCAGGCATCATTATCACAGTCTTGGGGCTGAGAATGCTGGGGTTGAGGCCCGAGGCGAGGTGGCAGGCGGTCAGTCACCGGTTGGGGTCTATCAACGGCGGGCTTCGGGCTGCTGTCGGTCTCCTGTCGAGCGCCATCCGCAGCCTAACGCCGCCAGCGAGCCCGACCCAGGCCCTCTCTCTGGGTCTGGTAAACGGCTTGTTGCCCTGCCCGGTGGTGTATGCTGTTCTACCCATGGCGTTGGCCACTGGATCGGGCCTCCGGGGGGGCCTGTTGATGTTGGCCTTGGGAGCCGGGACGCTGCCCATGATGCTGGGTGTGGCGATCGCAGGTCGGACGCTGATCCCACGCGCACAAAGACTCGCGCGTCTCCCCGGCCTAACCGTGCTGATCTTTGGACTTGTCACTTTGGGCAGAGCCTTCTTATCTTGGGGGACAGCGGTCCACACCATGTTCTGATCCGGTTCCGCTCCTGTAGATTGCGGCGGCGCCGGCACGACCGTATTGATCAGTACTGGACTGAGGCACCTTCCAGTTGCATAGGGGGACTGGCGGGCCAGCGCGCCTGTTACTTGGCGCGCTGGCCCGCATGGTTGGCACACGCTGATGCGCCAGCGAAACGCAGTTCAGCCGCGCTCTTATCCCCAGTCTTAATCCTACCCGAATCAAAGTGGCCAAGCATGCTTGGGCGTCGCGAGTGTCGCTAACGCTGTCATAGCGATCCAAGGCAAGCAGGGCGATGCCGATCCAATTGTGCGTGAGACGGCGCAAGGGGTGCTGACGGCTATTCGCCACTCGACGGCGGCTCAGGCGAGAAAATCTCAGGGTCGTGCGGGCCATCCACAACGAGCAGCCCAGCGGCTCCCTTGTTGATCCGGAACATGGCATGGTCTACCAGCAGATAGTTGCCCGGCTCCTCTAGCGTAAACTCAAAAATGACTCCCGACCCAGGAGGAACGAGGATCGATTCCTCGTTAGCGGTGAAAGTGGCGGGTGAGCCGGTGTACACCTTGTCGAATATTTCTCCAATGATGTGAAAGCTCGACGCCAGGTTTGGGCCGCCATTGCCGAAGTAGATACGCACCGTTTCACCCACATTGGCCTGTAGCGGGAACAGGCTGGTCAAGGCTGAGGTGCGCCCATTGAAGGTCACATACTCGGGCGCCTCGGCCAGAGCCTTGCTGTTGTCGAAAGGCTGATGGCCGCGTGTGCCTAAGGGACCGGCCGTGTACCAATCGCCCTGGACAACGTAGAACTCCCGGTCAACGGGCGGCAGTCCGCCGGGTGGCTCGACCACGATCACTCCATACATGCCCTGAGCAACGTGGAGCATCGGCGGCGGGAACGCGCAGTGATAGATGTACGTCCCGGCCTGCAGGGCCTTGAACGTGAGTGTCTTGGATTCGCCCGGGGCGACATTGGTGACATCCGCACCACCGCCCGGACCGGTTACCGCGTGAAGATCGATGTTATGCCCCATCACGCTGTCCATGGCGTTGGTCAGGGTCAGGTTGACGGTATCGCCTTCCATCACGCGCAGCAGCGGGCCGGGTACGGTGCCGCCGAACGTCCAAAAGTCGTAGCTGGTCCCGTCGGAAAGCTCGGCAGTCATTTCTTGGGCGATGAGGGTGAAATCGACGGTGGCGGGGCTGCTGCGGCCCAAGGGTGGAGGGATAACCGCCGGGTCGTGGGCGACAGACGGGACGTCAAGCGCGGCGGTTGGGCCAGCGGTCGGCGGGCCGCTGGTCGTGGGACCCGGCAGGGCCGTGGGGATGGCGACAGGCTGGACGGAGGCCTGCGATTGGCAGGCGTACAGGAGGGCGCCGGCAAGCAGTAACCCTGGCAGGGCGCGCAGGTTTTGGCCGGCCCCGCGAAGGCTGTGGCTGAGCATGTTTAGTCGTCGTCTCCGTGTCAAGCGCGCGGCTCGGCCGAGGCGCCGCGGCGGTGCGAATAAGGCATACCATGCCACAGTGGATGTCTGGAGCGCTATCGGCCCCAGTCTGACACGGATGTCAGACAAACTGTTGGGTCTGTGGGACAGATATGGCATGCCGGGTGGCGAGCACACTCGGCTGTACGGTGCCACCCGGCTCCCCCGGAGGCCCCGGTGCTGGGCCGCGCGGTCTACGCCCTATTTCGGATATAAGGGGCCCGCCAAATGAAAGCGCTATAATCTCGCGCACTGTGCAGGTGCTTATGCGCCCGGGAGGCAGTATGCAAATCCATGACATCACGATCAGCATCACCCCCGCCATGCCGATTTGGCCAAGCAATCCCGGCGTGACACTTGAGCGGGTCAGCAACATCGAAGCTGGAGCCAACTCAAACGTCTCGCACTTGTCGATGGGCGTTCATACCGGTACGCACGTCGACGCGCCCGTCCATTTTCTTCCAGGCGAGGCCGGTGTTGAAGCACTGCCGCTGTCGGTGTTATGCGGCCCCGCGGTAGTGATACATCTGCCGCGCGTGGCGCGCATCACGGCCTCGGCGCTGCAGCGCGCAGATATCCCGCGGCACGCGCGGCGGCTGCTGATCCGGACGCGCAACTCGCGGCACTGGGCGCGCGGCGACCGGGAATTTCACACCGATTTTGTGGGCGTGGGGCCAGACGCGGCCGAGTGGCTCGTCGCGCGAGGCACCGCCCTGGTAGGCGTGGACTATCTATCTGTGGCGCCCTGGAAGGAGGGTCGCCCAACGCACGAGATCCTGCTGCGGGCCGGGGTCGTGGTGGTGGAAGGTCTCAATCTGGCGCATGTCAAGCCTGGCCGCTACCAGCTCGTCTGCCTGCCCCTGAAGCTGGTGGGCAGCGACGGCGCTCCAGCCCGGGCGGTGCTCTTTGAGCGCTGACGGATGGCCGTGGTCGCAGACGACCTAATCGGCCCAGAGGTGCGCCCGATCCGTAAACGGCAGCGCGGCACCGCCATCGATCACAATCGTTTGACCACAAATCATGCGGGCGGCGGGCGTGCACAAGAAGGCCACCACCTCGGCGACTTCGTCGGGCGTCACCAGCCGGCCGGCCGGTGTGGCGTTAGCGGCCCGCTCCAGGGCATCACGGTCACGGAGGTGGGTGAAGTGCTGCAAGGCCTCGGTGTGGACGACGCCGGGCGAGACGGCGTTGACGGTGATATTGCGCGGCGCCAACTCGACCGCCAGATAGCGGGTGACGGCCTCCAGCGCGGCCTTGCTCGCGCCGACGACGACGTAGTCTGGCAAAACACGGGTCGCGCCGGCACTCGACAAGGTGACGACGAAGCCGCCGCCGCGCCGCTCCATGAGGGGCGCGGCGGCTTGTGTGACGAACAGGGCTGCGCGGGCGTTGATGTTCATCGTCCAATCCCAGCCCTTGATCCTCTGCTGCATGACCGGCCGGTTGTAGCCCGAGGCGGCATTGCAGACCAGGATGTCCAGGCCACCAAATGCGGCTTCTGTCTCAGCCAACAAGGTCTGGATTCCCTCGGGCTCGCCGACGTCGGCCTTGACGACGGCGGCCTGGCCACCGAGGCCGCGGATTGCGGCAGCGGTTTGCTCTGCCGGTGCCCGGTTGCGGAAGAAGTTGACTACCACGCTGGCGCCGCCGCGCGCCAGACGCAAGGCGATCGCCCGGCCAATACCGCGGCCAGAACCGGTCACTAGTGCGACCTTGTGCGCAAGAGGCATTGCAAGCTCCGCATCTTCGGAAACGGTTGCGCATAGCCATGATCCGACATCATGGTCGACCTAATGGCGGCCGGCCTTAGCGGGACGTTTTCCCGAAGAACGTACGAGGCTATGCGCACGCCGCCGACCACTGCGCGATTACGGGCTGGACGGTGTTCGTTGCGGTTTTGTCATCCGCCCCGGCTATTGGCCTGCCCGGCGAGGCCCAACCAAGTCTGGCGCCATCGCGCTTCGAGCGCTGGCAGCGCCCTGATGCTAATGGGTTGGTTGGAAGCGCACCGGTTTGAGGAGGCCACGGTCGAATTCGGCCAGGCGGCCGGGCCCCAGGGCTTCCATCGCAGCCCGGGCGGATAGCGCGTCCTGGCGCAGTTGGGCCAGGTCGACACCGCGGCAGGCGTCGGGCAGGGGGTCGAGCCATTGGCGCAGGCGCAAGAACATCTTCATGGCGCCGCGGTAGTTCAGCCGTGTGATCTGGAGATAGGCCACTGCAATTTGCAGGATGCCGCGGTACAGCTCGCGCACGGACCCGGTCTCCTCCATCCAGGCCAACTCCAGGGCCTCATGGGCTTCAAAGTAGAGTCCACGGTTAAATAAATCCAGGCCATTGCGCGCCAGCGGCGACAGCTCGCCGGCGCAGTCTGCTGCCAAACCGGCCGCGTCGCGTTGGCGCGCGTACTTGTCGATGAGGTTGGGCAGACCGGTGGCCAGGCGGCCATTGGCTACTACTGCGTCGCAGCCGACGTCCAACGCGAGAGCGCGTAAGTCCAAATCAGTGTGCGGCCCAAAGCCGACCACCGGGATGCGACGCGTCGCCGGGCCAGCCTTAAGCGCCGCCACCCACTCAGCCCAGGGAATGGCGGTGCTGCTGAGCTCAACCAGAATCAGGGCCGGCTGCCATTCAACCAGCCGGGATACCAACACCGATCCACGCCCGCTGAGCGGCTCGCCACGGTAAGGGCCACTGCGCTCGCGAGCCGTGCCTTCAGGAGTGTCGGGCTCAAGCTCGGCGCCGCGGGCAATGTTGCGCCAGGCGTAGCCGCCCGCGCGCGCGGCGTTCTCAACCTGAACCGAGAAGAAAACGTCCGTGATCAGCGAGAGCAGGAGCGGCTGGGCCGGCATGTTTCCTAGGGATAGCTGGCGGCGGGCGCCACCGTGGTGGCGAAGCCAGGATAGGCTGCGGGGGTGCGTGTGGCCGCCGGCCGCGACTGGGAGGCGGTTGGCGTGCGCGTGGGCAGGTCTGTCTCGGTCGGTATGATCGTCGGTCCAATCGGGGAAGGGAACGGCGTGCGCGTGCCAGCTGGGGCCAGGGCGCGCGTGTTCGCTGGCTCGACCAACGTGGAAGTGACGCGGGCCGTCGGGGACACGGTAGCCGTAGAGGATGCGGTGGCCGTCCACTCGGGCGGGAGGGTGGGAAAGAAGACCGGCTCGGTAGCAGTCGCAAATGGCGGGCGGGTAGGGACCGCCAACAACTCTGGCACGGGCAGCGGGGCGATGGCGTTGAAGACGCCCAGGGGATTAACGAACACGGTAGCGAAACAGAGGCAGCTCAGACCCGTCAACCCCAGCAGGATGACGGCCAACAGGTTCCAGAGGCGGTCCAGGGATCTCATACGGCTCAATCCGGCGCTGGCTGCAACTGAGGCGCCCTTGCAACGACCAGCGCCAAGCGCTGACGGATGGGCGGGTGCGAATAGAGCAAGAACACGACCCATGGCTCGGGATCGGCTTCGGCCAGGTTTTGGTTGGCCAGGCGCGTCAGGGCATTGGCGAAGGCCTGGGGCCTGCCGGTCAATTGCAGGGCATACTGATCAGCGCGCACCTCACGCCAGCGCGAGTAGGCATTCTGCAAGGGCAAGCTGATCACACCGAAGACGGCCAGCGCCAGCACCAACAGCGGCAGCGCCGCCACATCGGCGCGCCCGGCCAGGCCAAGCGCCAGGGAGCTCCACTCAAGGAAACGCGCGGCCAGGAAGAGGCCCGCAAGAGTAATCAGCGCGCTGACGACGATGCCGATGGGGATGTCACGATGCACGTGGTGTCCGAGTTCGTGCGCCATGACGGTCTCGATTTCCTCGGCCGTGAACTCGTCGAGCAGGGTGTCTCCCAGGATAATGCGCCGGGTCGAGCCCAGGCCGGTGAGGGCCGCGTTGGCAGCCCGGGTGCGGCGGCTGAGATCAAAGCGAAACACCCCGCTGATGTGGGTTCCGGCGCGTTCGGCCAGGCGCTGCAAGCGCTGGCCTAACTCGGCATGCTCGGGGCCGAGCGGCACGAATTTGTTGAAAAGCGGCATGAGCAGGGCCGGCGCCAGGCTGGAGAGCAAGACGGTCAGGCCCAAGTAACTCAGTCCAGCCCATAACCACCAGTCTTGACCGGTCGTTCGGAGCAGCCAGTAGGTCGCTTCCAGCAGCGGCAGTCCGAAGGCGGCCGCCAATGCCGCTCCGATAAGCTGATCTTTGACCCAACCGCCTAGGGACTGGGTGGATTGGCCGAAGCGATGCGGCAGAACGAAGCCCGAATAGAAACCGAGCGGCAGACTGTAGAGCTCAAATGATAGGAAGAAAGCCGCGCCGACAGCAGCCACCATAAGCCACTCGTCAGTCGTGTAGCGCGACAGTAACTGCTTGAGACCTGGGGCCCAAGCACCCACGAGCCAGACCACGGTGACGAGCGTCGCCAGCAGCCAATCCAGAAGCAACAGGCGCCGCCGCAGCCGGGCAAACTGGCGGGCGCGCACCTGGCGGGCGGAGTCCAGCACAAGCGGCTCAGTCACGCCCGGATTGTATCACAGCGACTGAGTGTGCTAGAATCGCTCCCCTGGCGAGCGAACCACGGGTTCGCTCGCCTGTTATCCCAGCGCGAGTAAGTCCGGGAAAACGTGTCGCCGCTGACCCCTCTTCAGATCCTGCTCCTTGGCACCGCGGGCGTGTTGTTTGGGCTGTTGCCGCGCTTTCGCTACACGGGGCTAGTGGCCGTGGCGGCTTGCAGTGGCGCCCTGGCAGCCCTGCTGCTGATGGCACTGAGCCTGCCGGCCCAGGCCACGTTGTCGGACTGGGCTCCGGCAAGCCTGTTTGCGGTGCCTCTGGCGCTTGAGGCCGATCCGCTGGGTTGGCTGTATGCGCTGTCTGTGCTGGTTGTCACGCTGGCGTCCCTCATTACGGGGTTGGCGAGGCCTGGCGGCCGCAGGGTCGGAACGCGCGCGATTATGCTACTGCTGGCGCTGTCCAGCCTGATCTGCATCTTCGCCGACAACCTGCTGACACGCGCCCTGGCGTGGGCGCTGCTCGACTTGCTGTATTTTGTTGCCCTGGTCACCCTGGCGGAGGGGGAGCAGGTGGGGCGCCAGGCGGTCCTCAACTGGGCAGTCAACTCCGTTGGCACCCTGCTGGCGGTCGGCGCGGCCATGCTCATCAGCCGGACAAGCGCCTCGCTATCATTGCGCGACGCGGCGCTGACGCCTCAGTCTACGCTGTTGATCACCCTCGCGGCTGTATTCCGGCTGGGGCTATTTCCGGTGCACCTGGGCCTGCCCACCGAAGTCCATGTGCGGCAGGGTCTGGGGACGCTGCTGCGTCTCATCCCGGCGGCGGTTGCCCTCGAGACCATCAGCCGGCTGAGTGTATTTGGTTTTGCGGGCGGCATCCGACCGTGGCTGACCTTTTTTTCCGCCGCGGCTGCGCTGGTGGGCGCGGTCCAATTGTGGGGTGCCGCCAACCCACGGCAAGGGATCGCTTATATCGTCATCGCCCAATCAGGCGTGGCCATGCTGGCCGGCCTGTGGGGCGGCGCCCAGGCCGTTCTGGCCCTCACCGCAACGGCGCTGTCACTAGTGTTGGGCGCGGCGCTTGTTTTCCTGGCACACGGCCACGATGAGGCGCAGTTCTGGCCGACGGTTCTGCCATTGATTGGCGCGGCCGGGATGGTTGGGGCGCCGCTCACTGCGGGGTTCTTAGGCCTGGGTCACCTGTACGGCAGCCTGGCTGCCGCGGGCGGCTGGGTCTGGCTGGTGCTCGGTGTTGTGCTGTTCGCCCAGTCTATTTTGACAGCCGGCCTGCTCAACACTGTCTTCTGGACGGACCAACCGCTTGAGGCTGAGCCCGTCATTATTGCCACCTATTACGGCGGCCTGAGCGCGCCGGCCATCCTGCTCGTGCTGATTGCGCTGGCTGCGCCAGTGATGGCGACGGCGCTGGCCGTGCCTGCCTTGGGAGTGTTTGGGCTGGCCGGCGCGCGCAGCGTGTCAACGTTGGTGTTTGTCGCCGCGACCGTGGGCGCCGGTGTGGCCATGTGGCGCTACGACACCTGGCTGCGGGATCGCCTGGGGATATTTCTTGGCCTACCGCTGGCTTCCTTCGTGCGCTTGGAATGGCTCTACCGATGGGTGTGGGGCGCCGTTCGCGGCGTGGCGGCCATCATAGACCATCTGGCAGGCGTGCTCGAAGGGGAGGGCGCTCTTATGTGGACGCTTGTGGCGGGCGTGCTTGTCTGGCTGTTGTGGAAGGGATAGGGCGCGACGCCCGCTGGATCGATGAGTGATTGGTTGCCGCCCTGGGTAACGCCGATCTTGGTGACGCTAGTGGGGGCGGCTGCTCTGCTCGTCATCGACGTGGATTGGCGTGTCGACTTGGCCGCGCTCGCCGTGGAATATGCCGCTGCAACGGCCCTGGTGGCACCGCTCCTGGTACTTGAGGTCACACTGGTGAAGCTGATAACGGGCTCGTTGGTCGTGGCGATTCTGGCGGTCACCGGTTGGCAGGTGCGTTCTGGCCAAAGCGGCCGCGGCGCAGGGGGTGAGCCGTTCCCAGGAGAGGCGCTGGCGGGCCTGCCGTTTCGGAGCATGGTAGCCGGGTTGGCGTTGGTGGCAGCGCTGTATGTCGCTAGCCAATCGGCCCTTGCGCTTCCGGGGCTGGACAGCGTGCCGGCAATCAATACCGCCAGCTATGTGTTAATCGCATTCGGCCTCGTCAACCTCGGCCTGACCGAGGCGCCGCTGCGGGCCGGCACCGCCCTGCTGACGCTGTTAATCGGCTTTGAGATGTTTTACGCGGCGGTCGAACCCGCGCTGGCAGTCGTCGCGCTGCTGGCCGGGGTGGAGTTTGCGGTAGCCCTGGCAGTGAGCTATCTGGCGCTGCTGTGGTCTGGCAATACTGAGAGCCGGCTGTCCGAGTAATGCCTGCCCCTCTTCTGTTTGTCGGCCTTCCAATCCTTACCGCGCCGCTGGTCTACGTGCTGCACCGGGTGCGCGGCGTGGCCATAGCGATCGCCACCGGCCTGGCAGGTCTGCTAGCGCTGCTGGCGCTGCAGCTGCCATTCGAGCAGCCGTTAGGCGTGCTGGGCGGGCTGTCTTTTACCGATACAGCGACGATCCTCGGCCGCGCCTTTCAGGTTGAGGCCATCGACCGATTGGCGCTGGCCTTTATCTTTGCGCAGGCGGCGCTGCTCTTCCTGGCGTCAGGCCTAGGTGAAACCACATCAACCTTCTTGCCGGTGGGCCTCGTCAATCTGGGGCTGCTCGCGGCCGCGCTCTTTGTCCGGCCCTTCTTGTTCGCGGCCGTGTTTGTCGAATTGGGCGCGGCAGCGGCGGTCTTTATGCTGGCAGGCAGCCGGGCCCGCGGCGGCCGGCCGGTGGCTACCCGCGGTGCGCTGCGTTACCTGGTCTACACGACGCTGGGGATGCCTTTCATCCTGCTGACGGGCTGGCTTCTGGAAGCGGCGCAGATCAGCCCGGGCGACCCGCGCTTTACGGCCCAAGCCACCGTGCTACTGATGTTCGGCTTTGCGATTCTGTTGGCCGTGGTGCCATTCCATAGCTACCTGCCCGCCATTGCTGAAGAATCGCCGCCCTACGCGGCGGCCTTTGTCTTCAGCGTGATGCGCTTGGGCGTCATGTTTCTGCTGCTGACGTTTCTCAACACCTATCCCTGGCTCAACCAGAACCCCGTGATTTACCGCATGCTGATCCTAGCCGGTGGGGGTACGGCCTTGTTCGGAGCGGTGCTGGCGTTTGGACAGCGAAACTTCGGGCGTCTGATGGGATACGTCATGCTCATCGACATCGGCGCTGTCATTTTGGGGATTGGCTTGGCTACTCAGCCGGGTTTGGAGACTGCCTTGGCCACGATGGCGATGCGCGGGCTGGCTCTGCCCTTGTGGGCTGCCGGGATCGAGCGCCTGCGCCGGGCCGCTGGGGGCGACCACTTCGAAGCGCTGCGCGGCTATGCGCGCACGCACCCAATCGCTTCCGCCGCCACGGTCTTGGGACTGCTCTCGTTGGCCGGGTTTCCGCTAACCGCGGGGTTCACGGCTCGTTGGTCATTGCTCTACTTCTTAGCGCAGATTCACCCGACACCGGCGATCTTCCTCTTGTTGGGCCTGGCGATTGCGGCCCTGGTCTGCGGGCGAGGTCTGGCGGCACTGCTCGATGCTAGCGGGCCAGTCGAAACTGCCCCGACGTCTGGTCTCGAGCCGCTGAGTCCTCTGGCATTTGGCTTATACAGCTTGGGTTTCGTGGTGTTGCTGGTGGTGGGGTTGTTCCCACAGTGGGTGCTGCCGGGCGTGGCCGGCATTGCGGCGGTATTCGGGCAGCTTGGACAATAGGAGCAGGCATGCCGGCAAGAGTAGTGCGATATCAGGGGGCTATCGTGCGGGACCATCATCTCTTGCTCATTCACCACAAGGAACACGCCGACGGGCGCGGTTACTGGCTGCTCCCCGGCGGAGGCATCGAAACAGGCGAGACCGAGGAGGCCTGCGTCCGCCGGGAGATGCACGAAGAGACGAACCTGGCGGTCGCGGTCGAAAGGCTGCTCTTGGACGCGCCCGGGGTTCCGGGCGGCATCTACAAGCAGCGCCGGACCTTTCTGTGCAAGGTAGTGGGCGGGGAGGCGCGCCCAGGCTACGAGCCGGAGGCAGAGGCTGCTAACGTCTATGCGATCGACGCCGTGACGTGGGTTGACTTGCGTGATCCCGGGACCTGGGGCAGCTTCATCCAAGAAGACGAGGCTACGTTCCCCGAACTGCTGCGGGTCCGGGCGGCCCTGGGGTATCCGTCGGGCGTGGCAGGCTCAACTTGAGCCCCTAGCCGAACCAGGCGGCGCCAACTGGCGGTAGAGGCCGGTCAGGCGCGGGATTATGACGCTCCAATCGTAGTTGACGCGAGCGAATGCTTGGCCGGCAGCCCCAAGCCGGGCTGCCAAGGCGGGGTCGGCCAGCAGCGTTAAGATGCCGGCCGCGAAATCGTGGGCCGAATCAGCCAGGAACAGGTCGCGCCCGCTCGCGCTGCCGAAGCCTTCGGCACCAAGCCGGGTGGAGACGATGGGGCGAGCCAGCGCGAAGGCTTCGAGGAGTTTGAAGCGTGTGCCGCCGCCCATGCGCAGCGGCGCAACATAGACCGTCGCGGCGGCAATGCGAGGCCGAGTGTCGGGCACCGCGCCTGAGATCATGATCCCGTCGCGACCATGCAGGCGCCGAACAGCCGGCGCGGGTTGTTGACCAACAACGTGAAACTCAACCGACGGATGCACGGCGCGCACCCGCGGCAGGATCTCACCAGCGAACCAAAGAGCTGCGTCTACGTTGGGTCGGTAGTCCATTTTGCCGCTAAACACCAGCGTGGCAGTTCGGCCCAGGGGAAGCGGCTGGACGCCTGCATAATCTGCCACGTTGATGCCGTTGGCAATGAGGATGGGCCTGAGACCAGGAGCAAGCCGCCCGAGGGCCGCGGAATCTTCGGCAGACACGCACGTGACGGCGTCAGCCGAGCGTGCCGCCTGGGCTTCGAACCGCGCCAGCCGGGGGACCTGGAGCGCTGAGTAGACCGCGGCCAGCCATCGGCGCGGGTGACGTCGGTCGGTGTCCAGGGCGCGGCGCTGGATCAGGTGTTCGGCATTGTGGGCATCGTAAACGACCTTGGCGGTGGGGGCAACGGCACGGATGGCCGGCAAGTAGGGCGCCAATTCCAGGCCCTCGATCTGCGCGATTTCGGGTTCGAACCGGGCCAGGAGGGCGCGCAGAGCGGTAACGAAGGCGTCAGAGCGTAGACGGCCAGCCAGATCGGGCTCGCCCGCCAATAGATCGCGCAGGCGGCGTCGAGTGGGACGGACAGGCACCGGGACAGTAACAACGTGGCTGCAGACCTGGCGCAGCGGGCTTTCGGCCGAAACACCGCCGGGCAGCGCAAACGTCAAGAGGGCCAGCGTGTGATTTTTCGCCAGGTGCTGGAGTAAGCCCCAGTTGCGGATGGCAGTGCCCTGATGGGGTGGATAGGGCGGCTGCGGGGTGATAAAGAGGAGTCTCACAGGGCAATCTTGCCAGCAAGCACGGCCTGGTAAAGCGCGAGGGTCTCGCGGGCGGTTCGCTGCCAGGTAAAGCTACGCGCCCGTGCCAGCCCGTGCCGGATAAGGCGGGCGCGCAGCGCGCTGTCGCCCAAGACTCTGGCCAGCGCCGCGGCGAGAGCTTCGGGATCGCCGGGTTCGACCGTAACCGCGGCGTCGCCGGCGATCTCGGGCAGGGAGGCGCGGTTCGCGATAACGACCGGCGTGCCACAGCCCATGGCCTCCAGGACCGG
>JADLEU010000078.1 GCA_020845955.1 Anaerolineales bacterium | reverse complement strand
TCACGGTGCTTCCGGCCAGCATGGCGTATCGCAGCGACTCCTGGCCCGCTTCCTGGGACCAGAGATCGCTGAAGAAGCCGGTGAACTGCGGGCCCAGGCCGGCGCTGATCACGGCGATCAGGATGAACAGGATGGCCGTGGCGGTGCCGCGCATCTCGGCACCCACCAGGCTCTGGAACAGCCCATAGCCCGGCCCGTATGCCATGGATACGGTAATCCCGAAAATCGCCAGGAAGACGAGGACCCAGAGATTTTCCTGGGCCAGCAGCAGGGCGACACTGGACGCCAGGATGAGCAGAGCCATAATCGCATTCAACCCGGGAATCCAGCGCACATCACGGGCCCCGAGTCGATCCGCCAGTACTCCTCCGAAGACCGTACCCGCGGCGCCGGCGGCTCCGTAGCCAAGGGCGATGGCCAACCCGGCCTCGGCCAGGCTGAACCCATGCAGCCGCATCAAGAACGGAGCCATCCATGCAAGGACTGTCCCGCTGGCGAAGTTGAGGCTGACCATGCCGGCGGTCACCAGCAACAGCGCGGGCCGTCGCCCCATGACACGCAGGGTCGCCAGAAGGCCGGGGCTGCCGTTCGACGGCTTGCTGGACTGTGTGCCCGAGCCTTCCCTGAGCGGCTCACGGATGGTGAAGAACATCAGCAAGCCAAGAATGACTCCGGGAACACCGGCAACGAAAAACACGGTGCGCCAGCCGAAGTGGGCCGCGACATAACCTCCCATCAGATAACCCGTGACGATGCCAAGGGGCACGCCGAGCAGGTAGATCCCCATTGCCGTCGAACGCTGTCGTACGGGAAACAGATCGGAAAGTATCGACATGGCGGCCGGAGTTCCGCCGGCTTCTGCCGCGCCGACGCCGAGACGGGCAAGAACCAGAAACAGGTAGCTCTGCGCCATACCGCTCACTGCGGTGAGGCCACTCCAGAACACGACGAGAGCGGAAAGCAGATTGCGTCGATGGACACGATCCACCAGCATTCCCATGGGTATGCCGGCGACGGCGTAGGTAAGAGAGTGCGCCAGCCCGGAGTAGAAGCCCAGTTGGGTGTCGGTCAGGTGAAACTCGTGCTTGAGCGGCTCGAGAATCGCCTGGACCACGGTCCGGTCTACGAAGTGACAGATGTAGACCAAGGTCAACAGTGCGAGCGCATACCACCGGTACCAGGGTTGGTCTTGCCAGTGCGCCCTTTTTTCCACGCAAGCTTCTCCGTCCGGAGCACGACCGATGATGGTCACACTCGAATACTAACCCGCAACCTCCGGGGCAGCGCCATATCCTTCGGGCAACCGCCGCGACTCGATCAGGCAGGGCGCAATGCGGGTACGGAGAAGTTCTGGGCCAGCCGGCCGCCGTCGACATAGACCGTCTGGCCGGTCATGAAGCTTGCTTCCTCGCTGGCGAGAAAACAGGCGACATTGGCCATTTCGCTGGGCTCGGCGAATCGGCCGAGCGGCGTGCGCGCCAGCAACGCTTGCTCCATGGCGGGGTTGGTGGCGATGCCGGCCTGCAGCATCGGGGTCTTCATCGTCCCGGCGCCGACGGCATTGACGCGAATCCTGTGAGGCGCCAGGGACATCGCCATGGAGCGGGTCAGCCCGCCGACCGCCGCCTTGCTCATGCCATAGGCGGCGTGCTCGGTGGCAACGACGGCTTGAACCGAGGAGATGTTGACGATGCTGCCGCCGCGCTGCGTCTGCACCATGTGGCGCGCGACCTGCTGGCTCGGGAGGAACGTGCCCTTGATGTTGATCCGGTAGAGCAGGTCCATGTCTTCCTCGCGCGTGTCGAGGAAATCGCGAGGGCAGGAGACCCCGGCGCTGTTGATCAGCACATCGATGCCGCCCCAGGCCGCTGTGGCGTCGGCCACCATCGCTGCCACCGCCGCGGAGTCGGCGACATCGCAGCCGAGCGCGAGTGCCTTGCTGCCCTGGTCACGCAGCGCCGCGGCCGCCCGTTCACCGGCCTCGCGATTGAGATCGACGATGACGACGCGGGCGCCAGCGTCAGCCAGGCGGCGGACACATTCGAGACCCAGACCCTGGGCGCCGCCCGTGACCATGGCATTCTTGCCTTTGAAGTCCATGCTGCACTCTATCTGGTTTGCGGGTCGGATCAGGGAAGCACACCACCATCGACGCGCAACAGGGCGCCGGTGGTGAAGGTCGATGCATCACTCGCGAAATACAAGGCGGCGCCGACGATTTCATCGGGTTGACCGAAGCGGCGCAGGGCAAAGGACTTGGCTGCCTCGTTGGCCTTTTCCATGTCCCAGGCCTTGGCGATATCCGTGAGGAAGCCCCCGGGCAGGATGCAGTTCACTCGCACCGTCGGCCCCAGGTCCAGGGCCAGGGCCTTGGTGACGGCGTTCAGGCCCGCCTTCGCCGCTGAATAGGGTGCGACAAACGGTTCCGGGCGCTCCGAGCCTATGCTGGAGATGTTGATGATCGAACCGCCGCTACCCTGTTTCATGCGGTTGCCGATCAGCACCGACAGGCGGAATGCCCCCTTGAGGTTGAGCGCGAACACGCTCTCCCACATGGCCTCGGTGACCTCTGCGAGGGAAGGAAACAGGGGCGACTTGCCGGCATTGTTGACCAGCACGTCCACCTTGCCGAAATGCGCGTAAG
>JADLEU010000077.1 GCA_020845955.1 Anaerolineales bacterium | reverse complement strand
CGCCAGACGTCCCGCACGAGGCAGTCGAATGAGCCGGCTGAAAGCAGACGGGCTGCGCAAACACTTCGGCGGCATCGCGGCGCTGGTCAACGTGACCCTCGAAGTGGAGCCGGGCGAGCGGCGGGCGATCATCGGCCCGAACGGCGCGGGCAAGAGCACGCTGCTCAACGTGTTGGCCGGCGACCTGCCGCCGACGGCCGGCCGCGTCTGCCTCGACGGCCGAGAGATCACGCGGCTGCCAGCGCATGATCGCGCCAATCTCGGCCTCGGCCGCACTTTTCAGCGCAACAATCTGTTTGCGGGATTGAGCGTGTTCGCGAACACGCGCCTGGCGGTGCAGCACCGCCAAGGCCTGGGGCGGGAGATGCTCCGCGATGTGCGCCGCTTCCACGCCGTGACGCGGGAGACCGAGGCGATCCTGGAGCAGGTCGGGCTGGCCGAGCAGCGCGACCGGGCGGTCAGCACGCTGGCCTACGGGCAGCAGCGCGCCCTAGAGGTCGCGCTGGCGCTGGCCAGCAAGCCGAAGGTGCTGCTGCTGGACGAGCCGACGGCCGGAATGTCGCCGGCCGAGACGGCCGAGATGGTCAAGTTCATCGGGGCTTTGCCCCGTTGGCTGACGATGCTCATCGTCGAGCACGACATGGACGTGGTATTTACGCTCGCCGATCGTATCACCGTGCTGCATTTCGGCGAAGTGCTGGCGGAAGGCGCTCCAGAAGAAGTACGCGCCAACACGAGGGTGCAGGAGGTCTATTTAGGGGCCAGCCGAGCGTAGACCGGGGCTCGCCAGCGGAACAGGAAGCGCGCTGTCCGGGGCGCCTGTTGCGCAAGCGATGCTCACGCGGCCTTTCAGCCATGCTTACCGTAGAAGGCATCCACACCTACTATCGCGACAGCCACGTGCTGCAGGGCGTCTCACTCCAAGTGACGGCGGGCGAGATCGTGGCGCTGTTGGGCCGCAACGGCGTCGGTAAGTCGACGCTGATCAAATCGATCATTGGCTTCGCGCCGCCGCGCCAGGGCCGGATTGCGCTGCGGGGCATAGATGTCACGCGTCTGCCGCCGCACAAGCGGGCGCAATTGGGTATCGGCCTGGTGCCTCAGGGGCGAGGCATTTTCCCGACGTTGTCGGCGCGCGAGCACCTGACGCTCGCAGCGCGGCGGCCGGCCCCGGGCGGCCGGGACGGCGCGATGTGGACGCTCGAGCGCGCGTTGACGATCTTCCCGCCGCTCGAAAAACGATTGGGGAACCTCGGCGGGCAGTTGAGCGGCGGCGAGCAACAAATGCTCGCCATCGCGCGCGCCTTGATGACCAACCCGGGGTTGCTCCTGCTGGACGAGCCATCCGAGGGACTGGCGCCGCTCCTCGTGCAAGAAATCGGGCGCGTGCTCAGCGAGCTGCGCGCGCAGAGCCTGTCGATCTTACTGGTGGAACAGAACCTGCCGATGGCGTTGAGCCTGGCCGACCGGGTTTACGTGATGAACAAGGGACAGATCGTTTATACCGGGCTCCCCGCTGACTTGCAGGCCAACGAAGAAGTGAAGCATCGCTATTTGGGCGTGTGAGGCCGCCCTCGCTCCCTTCCCCGCCCCGGAACATCCTGCCGGGTGAGGGACGGGGACCGCGCCCCAACGGCCACACCGATGCTCTCCTCGCGGCGATTGGCACGCGCGCCCCGGCGCCACGCCCGAGGCTGAACTCCGCGGCCTGCGCCAGGGCGCCGACGGCTTCCAACCGCGTCTCCAGCCAACGCCGCAGCACCGCCGGCGGCTCAAAGAATGTGTCGCGCCAGCCCATTCCGCGCAAACCTCTCGGATTGATAGACCAGCCGGCCGCCGACCCAGGTCGCGACGACCTCCAGGCCCGGGGTGAGCAGCACCAGGTCGGCGGCGGCGCCGGGCGCCAGCCGCCCGTAACGGCCGCTGAGGCCCAACACCCGGGCAGGCACCTCGGCGGCGGCGGCCAGCGCCTCGGGCACGGAGCAGCCAGTGATGGCCCGCAAGTTGCGCAGCGCTTGATCCAGGCTGAGCACGCTGCCGGCCAGCGTGCCGCCGGCCAGGCGCGCCGTGCCGGCCGCCACCGTGACGTCGCGTTCTCCCAAGCGGTAGCGGCCGTCCCCCAGGCCCAGGCCGGCCACGGCATCGGTCACAAGCGAGAACTGTCGCGGGCCCTTGGCGCGCCAGGCCAAATTTACCATGGCGGGGTGCACGTGCACCCCATCCGCGATCAGCCCAACCACGGCGTGTGTGTCAGCCAGGAGCGCGCCGGCCACGCCCGGCTCGCGATGGTCCAGCGGCGCCATGGCATTGAACAAATGCGTGCCATAGGTGACGCCGGCGGCCAGGCCGTCCTGGGCTTCGGCGAAGGTGGCGGCCGAGTGCCCGGCCGCGACGACCACACCGCTGGCGACCAGGCCTTCGATCAGCGGCCGGGCGCCGGGCAGCTCAGGCGCCAGCGTGACCAAGCGCACCCCGCGCGCGGGGGTCCAGTCGCGCGCCGCGGCGGGATCGGGCAACCGTAGATGCCGTGGGGGGTGGGCGCCACGCCGGCCAGGGTTGAGGAACGGCCCCTCCAGGTGCAGACCGAGCGGACGGGCGCCCAATGCGGCGCCGGGCAGGGGACCGGCTCCAAGAGCCGCCAGGGCGGCGGGAATAGAAGCCCGGGGCGCGGTGATGATCGCCGGCAGGAAGGCCGTCACCCCGTAGCGTGGCATCTTGGCAGCAACGGTCCAAATAGCGGCGGGGTCGGCGGTGAAGTCGAAGCCAAAGGCGCCGTTCAATTGCAGGTCGATCAAGCCGGGGGCCAGGTAAAGCCCGCCGGCGTCCAGTGCCGCCTCACCTGGCGCGAGCTCAGCCGGTGGCCCCACGTGAGTCAGGCTGCCGCCCTCAAACCGCGCCGCGCCGCCCGGCAACTCCCGGTCAGGCAGGACAAGGACAGCATTGAAGATGGTAAAAGGCGGCATCTAGACCTGACCTAAGATAAGGTCCAGCCGCTTGGTCAGCGGCTCCAGGCAACGCGCAAGCAGTTTATCGCGGCTGGCTGGCACCGCGCGGACAACCCCGCTGTCGCCCGCCAAGGGCCAAGGCGATTCCAACTTTGGCCGCCGTTCACTCTTTCCGGGAGGCGGGCGGGTGGTCCGGCGGTGGTTCTGCCGCGGCTGGCTCGGGCGGCCGTTCGCGTGGGCGCGTAAAGTCCAGCCCCAGCATCTCAAAGCCCTGCATCATCAACCCAAGCTGAGCGATGGATAGCCAGGCGAGCAGGATGGTTAAGAACCAGGCGACCCTGTCTAGTTGGCGTGGCAAGCTGGCGCGCGCCAGATCGAGCTGGCGCTGTAGGGCCGTGATGACCTGCTGGTATTGCTCGGTGATGCCGCGCGCCTCCGCCAGGCTGAGGCTGATCTGTTCGACGTCGCCGGCGACCGCGGCGAATTGGGCCTCAAAGGCGGCCAGGTTCGCCCGGGTGTCGGCCAGCGGGGTCTGCAGGCTCGACAAGGACTCGGAGATGGGGTCCAGGCTGGCGGACACGTCGGCCAGGGCCTGGCTGAGGGACATGCCCGGCTCGTAGCGCTCGACTGGCAAAAGCGGAATGGAGGTGAGCACGGCCAGGGTGGCATCGACGACGCCGGCGCTGACCTGAGCCGATTCGAGTGCCGCCTGGGTCGCCAGCACGGTCTCGGGCACGTCCTCGGTGGCGACCAGGGCGAGGGTGTCGACCAGGGGAATGGTGTCGTGCAGCGACTGGCCGGCCGTCTGCAGGGTGTCGACCAGGGCGGAGAGGGAGTCGTCGGCCTGGTCGAGCGCGCCGCCGGCGAT
>JADLEU010000076.1 GCA_020845955.1 Anaerolineales bacterium | reverse complement strand
TCGGCGATGTTGACGCCGTACTGGTGCAGCAGCGTGCCGACGATGCCGATTACGCCGGGCACGTCGCGGCTCGACATGATCAGCACCTGGCCCTGCGGGCGGGCGTCCATGCGGAAGGCATCCAGCTGGACGATGCGGCTCTCCAGCCCACCGAAGAGGGTCCCGGCCACCAGGCGCTGGCCGCCGGTCCAGCGCACCCGGCACGAGACCAGGTTGGCATAGTCGGCTGTTTCCAGGCCGCGCGCCTGGGCGATGGCCAGGCCGTGCTGGGCCGCCAGCAGCGGCGCGTTGACGTAGTTGACGGCCTGGCTCAGCCGCCGGCCGAGCAGGCCCTTGAGCAGCGCCACCGCCACGGCCTTGACCAGCCCGGCGACGTCGGCGCCTTTGACTTCGACCTCCACGCTAGTGATCTCGCCGCCGGCTAGTTGGGCCTGGAGCGCGCCGATCTGCTCGGCCAGGGCCAGGTAGGGCCGGGTTTGCGCGAAGGCCGGTCCGGCAATGAAAGGCAGGTTGACGACGTTGCGATAGTCGTGGCCGCGCAGCGCGTCCAGCACCTGCCGGGCAATCTCGCGCGAGGTCTCGCGCTGCGCCTCCTCGGTGCTGCCGCCCAGGTGGGGCGTGAGCACGAGGTTGGGGAGGTCGAGCAGCGGGTGCGGGGCGGGGGGCTCGGCAGCGAAGACATCCAGCGCCGCGCCGGCCAGGCGCCCACCGCGCAGCGCCTCGGCCAGGGCGGCTTCGTCCACCAGCTCGCCACGGGCGCAGTTAATCAGGCGGGCGCCGGGCTTGAGGCGCGCCAGCTCGACCGGGCCGATCAGGCAGTTGGTCTCAGGCGTCAGCTCGGCGTGCAGGGTGAGGTAGTCGGCCCGCGACAATACCTCGTCGAAGGTCGCCAGGGTGACGCCCAGGCGCCGCGCCTCGTCGTCGTCGGCGTAGGGGTCGTAGACGAGCACGGCCATGCCGAAGGCCAGCGCCCGCTGGGCCACCAGGCGCCCCACGCGCCCCAACCCCACCAGGCCTAGCATCTTGCCGTGGAGCTGGACGCCCAGGAAGCGCCCGCGCCCCCACTCGCCGCGGCGCAGCGCGGCCTCGGCGGCCGGGACGCGGCGGCAGAGCGCCAGCATCAAGGCCAGGGTATGCTCGGCGGCGGCCAGGCTGTAGGCCTGCGGCGTGTTCATCACCATCAGCCCGCGCTCGGTGGCGGCGGCCAGATCGATGTTGTCGAGGGCCAGGCCGGCCCGGCCGATCACGCGCAGGCTCCGGCCGGCCTCAATCAGCGGGCGGTCCACCGGGGTGCCCGAGCGCACGATCAGCGCGTCGTAGTCGCCCACCTGGGCCAGCAGCTCGGCGCGGCTCAGGCGCAGGTCGTCCACGCGGGCGTCGGGGGCCGCGCGCAGCAGGTCGAGGCCTGCGGGGAGGATTTCATCGGCGACCAGGATGCGGTACATGGGCTGCCGCTCAGGCGTCAGCGGCCCAGGCGCCGCAGCAGGCCGGCGCGAGCCAGGGGGTTCCGAAAAGCCACGTCTCCGGCACACAGCGCGTCCACGCCGGCAGCGTAGACGCCGGCGTGGGGGGGCGGCACGGTGGGCCGGGCCACGGCCAGCGGCAGCACCGGGGCCAGGCCGGGGCAGCCGATGAAAACGCCGGCGGCGGCCGACACCTTGTCGCGCCGGACGACGCCGCCAAAGCCCACGAACAGGTCGACACTGTCGCCCGCTTCCAGGTCGGAGGTGCCGTCGCCCACCAGCATGGCGCGCCCGCGCTGCCCGGCGCGCAGGCGCTGGATGATGTCGCGCTTGCCGTGGCCGATGGTCAGCGGCCCGCCGTCGTGCCCCAGGTAGCGCTCGGCCGGGTTGCGGCCGCGCGGGTGTTTCCAGGTCTCCCACCACCTGCCGCTGAGGGCGTCATAGTCGGTGGACACCGCGAAGATGTTTCCGGACGGCACCCCCAGGCTGAGGCCGAAGGCGCGCACGGCCTCGGCCAGCCCGCCGCTGACGATGTAGACCTGGCGGTCCTGGGCCTGAAGCGCGGCGACGACCTCGGCTGCGGCGGGCACCAGGCGCTCGCGGTAGAGCTGCACCAGGCGGCGGAGCTCGTCGCGTGTCGGCCGCAGCAGGTCGAGCCGCCGGCTGTAGACGGCCTCGAGTGGGACTTCGCCGTTCATGGCCTGGGTAGTGAGGGCGGCGACCTCATCCGCGCTGCCCTGCCAGCGGGCGAGCTCGTCGATGCCCTCGACCGCCGAGAGCGTGCTGTCGCAATCGAAGATGACGAGGTCAAACGGCGCCCAATCGGCGCGCGCGGGAGCGGGTTCAAGTTGGCGAGGGGTCGGCATGGGGGGCAAGTATACCAAATGAGATCCCTCACTCGCGCATGTCCGCGTACAAGGCGCTCTCACGCAGTTGGGGCGGCTGTGTAGGTTCGGGGCGACCGGCCACCCTGACCATCTCCGCGTTGGCCGGCCAGCGGTGATGCTCATAGAATGGCGCGCATGCCAGCGCTGGCGATGGCCTTTCGATTTGCCACCGCGGTGGGGCTGGGGGTGTTGTTGGGGCTGCAGCGCGAGCGGGCACACCGGCTCGACAGCGGTCTTGCCGGGGTGGCGGACCTTTGCCATGATCGCGCAGCTGGGCGCGACGGGCGCCTACGCGCACCTGCCGGTGGGCAGCGTCTGGTTTCCGCCGGCGGCCTTTGGCGCCGTGGTGGTGCTGACACTGGCGTCGTATGCCATCACCGCGCGACAGTTTGGCACGGTCACGCTGGTGGCGGGCGCGCGCGAGGTCTACCTGGACGCCACGGGGCTGTATCTAGCGGGCGCGCCGGCGGGGCTGACCGGCGTGGACGCCATTTCGCTGTCGATGGCCAACCGGGTGGCCGCCAGGCCCAGTTGACCTGGGCGGGGCGGCGCGCACGGTGGTCATCGCGGTCCTGACGAACACGCTCGCGAAGAGCGGCATGGCCTTTGGGCTGGGGGTGCCGCCGCTCCGGCGCGTCATGCTTCCCAGCGTCTTGCTGATTGTGGCCGCGGGCGTCGTTGAGGCCCTGCTGGCCGGTTAGGCTTGATCGGTCAGGCCTGATCGGTTAGGCGTCGTAGTACAGATAGAACTCGTACGGGTGCGGGCGCAGGCGCATCGGGTCGATCTCGCGCGCCCGCTTGTAGTCAGTCCAGGTCTCCAGCACATCGCGCGTGAACACGCCGCCGGCCAGCAGGAAGTCGTGGTCGTGCTCCAGCGCGACCAGCGCCTCGGGCAGCGAGCCGGGCACCTGTCTGGGCCGGCCGTGCCCATTGGAGTGCGTTTCGAACAGGTCGTAGTCCGACGGCTGGCCCGGATCGATCCCGCGCTGGATGCCGTCCAGCCCGGCCAGGAGCATGGCCGAGAAGGCCAGGTAGGGGTTGCAGGACGGGTCGGGACAGCGAAACTCGATGCGCTTGGCCTTGGGGTTGTCGCTGTACATCGGGATACGCACGGCGGCCGAGCGGTTGCGGCGCGAATAGACCAGGTTGACGGGCGCTTCGAAGCCCGGCACGAGCCGGTGGTACGAATTGATGGTCGGCGCGACGAGCGCCAGCAGGGCCGGGGCGTGCTTGAGCAGGCCGCCGATGTAGGACTTCGCCAATTGGCTGAGGCCGGCGTAGCCGGCCGGGTCGGCCATCAGGGTCTGGCCGGCCTTCCACAGCGACTGGTGGACGTGCATGCCTGAGCCGTTGTCGCCCCAGATGGGCTTGGGCATGAAGGTGGCTGTCTTGCCGTAGGCGCGGGCGGTGTTCTTGACGATGTACTTGTACACCATCAGGTGGTCGGCCATGTCCACCAGGCTGCTGAAACGCATGTCGATCTCGCATTGACCGGCAGTCGCTACCTCGTGGTGGTGGACTTCGACCGGCACGCCGGCCGCCACGAGCTTGAGCACCACTTCCGAGCGGAAGTCCTGCAGTTGATCGCCGGGCGCCACCGGGAAGTAGCCCTCCTTCCAGCGCGGGCGATGGCCCAGGTTCGGCTTGCCACCATTCGCCCCGCTATTCCAGATGCCCTCGTCCGAGTCAACGGCATAGAAGGCGCTGTTCTGCGTCTGCTCGAAGCGCACGCTGTCGAAGACGAAGAACTCGGCCTCCGGGCCCCAGTAGGAGGTGTCGGCGACGCCGGTCGCGCGCAGGTAGGCCTCGGCCTTCTGGGCGATGTAGCGCGGGTCGCGGCTGTAAGGCTCCTTGGTCAGCGGATCGACCACGGTGCAGACCAGGCTGAGAGTGGGCACGCCGCAGACCGGGTCAACGCTGGCCGTGGCCGGGTCGGGCATGAGCAGCATGTCGCTTTCGTGAATGGACTGAAAGCCACGGATGCTGGAGCCATCGAAGCCGATGCCTTCGCTGAAGACACCCTCGGTCAGCACTTCGATCGTGGCGCTGAAGTGCTGCCAGGTGCCCGGCAGATCGACGAATTTGAAGTCGACGATTTTGAGGCCGGCCTGGCGGGCGAACTCGATGGCGTCCTTGGCCGAGGTGAGGGGAGCGGCTGCTTCTTTGGTGGTCATAGATTGCTCCTTCTGATTGGTGATTCCACTTTAAGACGCGAAGCCTCGCGCCTCGGCCAACGAGTGCGCCGAGCGCGCGGGCTTCGCGGCCCGATTCGCGATTTGTTTGTGCAGTCGGCCGGCATTTTGGCCAGGCCACAACTGAGATCCTTCAGCCGCGCCATGCGCGGCTTGCTGATAACGGTCCCCCGGGCTATCTCGGTCCAGTGACTAAAGCAGCGCCCCGAACATGCGCACCGCTAGCGACACGCCAAAGACCAGCAGGATCGCGCCGCAACCGAGATGGACCCACCGAAACATGGCCGGAGATAAGCTGAGCTTGCCCCAGCGCACGGCGCCGGCCAGCAGAAAGGCCCAGGCGAGCGCCCCGCCCGTGAACCCGGCCACGAAGGCCGCGGTCTGCGCCGCGGTGGCGCCGGCCAGGCCGCTGGCGACCAGCGCCCCGCCTACCGACAGCCAATAGCCGGCGGCCATCGGGTTCGCCATCGAAATGGCCAGCCCGCCGCGGAAGGCGCTGGCTTCCGGCGCGCTGCCTTCCGTGGCGACGGAGAGCTGGACTCCGGCTGCCAGGGCCTCGCGCACGCCCGCGGTGCCCAGGCAGACCAGCACCGCGACCCCGGCCACCGACAACACTGCGCGGATGGGCGCGACCTGCACCAGGGGCGCCAGGCCCAGCAAGGCCAGCCCGCACCAGGTGACGTCCCCGATGATCGAGCCGAGCTGGACGAAGAGCGCCGGCCGGAAGCCGCCCCGTAGGCCGCGGCGCACGGTTTCCAGCGTGACCGGGCCGGGTGGGGCGCTGAACGAAATGGCTATCAGGGCGCCGGCCAGGGCGGTAGCCAACATGGGCGTGAGCTGCCTTTCCTAAAGATACGAAACGTGACGACCACGGCCTGGAAAAAGAAAACGCCTCCCGGCGCGACACTGGCGGTGTGCGCTGGCAGGCGTCCTGGCCTCAACAATATCGAATTGGTTGCCGCGATACTTCCGGCGTCGGGGGGACTATAGCACAGGCCGAGCTAGGAAATCAAGCCCCAATTTTGGGGCCGCCCTGGGCCAGCACGGCTTCGGCCGCCTGGCGCAGATTGATGCGTTGGTCGCGGGCGCGCTGCTGGAGCAGGTGATAGGCCTCGTTTTCGCTCAGGCCGCCCTGCATGAGCAGGCCCTTGGCCCGCTCGACCAGCTTGCGCGTCTCCACGCTTTCGCGCAGTTCCGCGATCTGGCGGGACGAAGCCTGGGCATCTTCGAAGCGCGCCACGGCCACCTCGATCGCCGCCGCCAGGTCGCGGTCGTTGACGGGCTTGACCAGATAGGCCTGGATGGGCAATTGGGCCGCGCGCTCGATGAGGTCGGCTTGGCTGAAGGCGGTCAGGATGATGATGGGCATGGGATGCTTGCGCGCGATGACCTTGGCCGCTTCCAGGCCGTCGGTCAGCGGCATCTGCAGGTCGAGCAGGGCCAGGTCGGGCCGGGCGGTGCGCGCCAGGTGCAGGGCGTCGCGGCCGTTGGCGGCCAGCAGCACCTCGTGGCCCAGGCCGGTGAGCATGGTGCGCAGGCCCATGCGGATGATGGCCTCGTCGTCGGCGACCAGGACCTTGAGCCGTCTCATTCGGCCTCGGTATTGGGCTGGTGGGGGACGCGCACGATCACGTGGGTGCCGGCCGCGGACGCGTTGAAGGCCAGCCGGCCGTGCAAGTCGTCGCGCACCAGGGTCTCCACGATTTCGAGGCCCAGGCTCTGCGGCTGGCCGGCGGGCAGGCCCACGCCGTCGTCGCCGACCTCGACAACCAGTTCCCCTCGGCCTTGCCCGAGGGTGATCAGCACCCGGCCGGCGGTCCGGTCGACGAAGGCGTGCTCCAGCGCGTTCTGCAGAAGCTCGTTGATCACCAGAGCCAGGGAGGTGGCCGCGCGCGACGGGAGGGTGACCGGTTCGCCTTCGACGCTGATCTGGACGTGCAGACCGGGACGCAGCATGTTCTGGGCGACGGTTTGGGCGATGCGCTCGGTGACGTCTTTTACATTGACGAGCCGAAAACCTTCCTGCGACAGCACCTCGTGCACGGCGGCAATGCTCAGGATGCGGTTGACGCCGATCTGGAGCACGTCTTGGGCGGTTAGGCCTGAGCCGCCGGAGGCCTGCATCCGCAGCAGCATGGCCACGGTTTGCAGGTTGTTCTTGATACGGTGGTGCATCTCGCGCACGATGGCGGCGTTGGTCACCAACTGCGCGTTCTCGATGGCCAGCGCCGTCTGGTTGGCGAGGGTCGAGAAGAGGGCCACCTCGGCGTCGCCGAAGACGTGCGGCTGGGTGGTGTAGCAGTTGAGCGCGCCGATGACGCGCTCGCGCACCCGGAGAGGCACGGACAGCATGGAGACCAGGCCCTCGGCCCGCACCAGGTCCGGGAAAGGATAGCGCGGGTCGGTGCGGATATCGAGCACGGTCACGGGCCGGCGCTCGCGCACCGCCAGGCCGGTAATGCCTTCGCCAATGCGCAGTGGGGGCCGGTCGTTGTAGGCCACGCCGACGCTCTTCACCGCGCGCAGCACCAGTTGGGCGCCGCTGGCGTCGATCAGGCGCAGGGTGCAGACCGGCGCGCCCATGACTTTGGCCGCCATCTCTACCACCAGGTCGAGCATTTCGTCCAGGTACAGCGGCGAGGTGACCGTGGCGCTGACCTTGGCCAGCGTGGTCAGTTCGCCGATCTGGCGGTTCATGTGGTCGTAGAGCAAGGCGCGGTCGATGGCGCCGGCGGCCAGATCGCTGATGAGGGCCGCCAGCTCGACCTGCTCGGCCGTGAAGTCGTGGGCCTCCCGGGTCTGGACGTTCATGGCGCCGATGACGCGCCCGCGGTTCACGAGCGGCACGGCCAGCAGCGAGTGCAGGTTGCTTTCGCGCGTCTGCGGCAGGAATTTGAAGCGCGGATCGGCCTGCGCATCGCGCACGGCCACTGGAGCGCCGTGTTGGGCGGCCCAGCCGGTGAGGCCCTCGCCCCTCCTCAGGGCGGTGCGGCCGAGGGCCTGGAGGGCCAGGCCGGTGGAGGCGCGCAGCCAGAGCGTGTCGCCCTCCGGCTCGAGCAGGTAGATCGAGCACGAGTCGACGCGCATCACCTGGGTGGTCTTGCGCGCGATCAGGTCGAGCGTGGTGCCGACGTCCCAAGCCGCCGAGAGGGTCTGGGCGATCTCGCGCAGGCTGGCGATGAGGCTGGCAGGTTGTAGCGCGGCCGTTTCGATCACGATGCGCATTGTAACCTAAGAGCGGGCGGCGGAGCGCTCTCCCCCGGCCCCGACCCTTCTCCCCCCGCACGCGGAGCCAGTCGGATTGCGGTAGCCGAACAGGCGCAGACACTCGCAGGCCAGGACGTGCGGTCGCGAGCGAGCGCGGCCAGGCATGGCGGGAATGGAAACAAGCGTGCTAGACTCGGGTCTGCCACGGGCGGGACAAGCCTGCGCGGCGCGGCGTGTTGGCCTTGACAAAGGTTGAGGATGCGGAAGAAGACCAAGGTGGTGACGGCAGCTCAATTCAAGCGGTATCGCGACGAGACCTTTTGCCTCGGCCGAGGCCAACAACTGCAGAGCGCCGACGATGCGGTGAGGTTTGTCGAGGAGCGCGGTTTCATCTACTTGTGGCCGATCAAGGGAGTCGATCTGCCCAGCTTGTGGGCGGCCGTGGCGGGCGACCGGCCAGTGGCCGACAAGCACAATGACCCGGGCCACGTGACCTGGGGTTGGAAAGACAGCCTGCTCGGGGCGCGGCGCTGGTATTACGGCAAGCTGCTGCGCGGGAAGGCGACCATGGTGTCGCTGCCGGCGCTGAAGTATTTCTACGCCCTGTCGGAAAACTATGGTGACCCCGGCGACTATCTGCTGGAGTACGAGGCCGGCCGCCTGTCGGTCGAGGCGCGCCAGTTGTACGAGGCGCTGTTGTCGAAGGGGGCGCTCGACAGCCTGGCTCTGCGGCGCGAGGCGCGGCTGCTGGGCCGGGAGAGCAACACCCGCTTCGAGCGCGCGCTCGTTGAACTGCAGCGCGGTCTGCGCATCCTGCCGATCGGCATCGCCGAGGCCGGACGCTGGAATTACGCCTTCATCTACGAGCTGGTGGACCGCTGGCTGCCAGAGGTCGCGCCGGCCGCGCGCCTGATTGGCCGGGGAGAAGCGCGCGCGCACGTGGTCGACCTGTACCTGCGGTCGGTCGGCGCGGCGCCCATCTCCAAGATTACGGCCTTGTTTGGTTGGCGGCCAGACGATACTCGCGAGACGGCGGAGCGGCTGGCGGCCGCCGGCCGGGCCGAAGCCCTTGAGGCGGTCGCCGGTCAAAGCGGTTCCTGGCTGGCGACACCCGCTTTGCTGCGCGCCGTCGCGAAGGTGAGGCGGAGGCCGTAGGGCAAACGCCGGCGCGTGCCAGGCACTTCGCCCAAATCCCGGGAGATGGTCTGCTGGAAAGGCCGTGCCGGCTGAGCCGGCTCAGTCCGCGGCAGCGGCCATCGGGCGGCGCGCGGCGCGCCGGTGCGCGGCGACCCACAGCGCCAGCGTCTCAGCGCTGGTTGCGAGCAGCAAGGCCAGGCCGGCCAGCACGACGCCTGGCACCTGGACTGCCACGCCCACGGCCAGCACGGCCGCCATCGTGACCACGTTGGCGCCCATTGCCGCAGTGATCGCCGGCGTAGCGCGCTCGGCTGTCAGCGCGCCCCGAAACCAGCTTTGCCAGGCCATGACCACCGGCAGGGCCACGGCCACCTGCAGCCCGGCGCTGGACAGGCCGGCCAGGGTCTGGTTCACCCCAATCAACGTGCGAAAATAGTAGTGGCCGAGGGGGGTGAGGACCAGGAGCGCCAGGACCGCCAGGCAGACCAGTCCGAGCCGCAGCGTGAACCGCCGCAAGGCCGGCCGGCTGCCGGGCGAGTCGATCAGGGCAATGATGACCTCGGGCATGGCCAGCACGGGCGAGCGGGTGATGAAGAGCAGGCCGCTGGCCACGGGCCAGGCGGCCAGGCCCAGCTCGGGGTTGGGCAGCCGCGCCAGCGCCGCGCTAATCAGCGGCTGGGTGAGCAGGTAGAGGAGGGTGCTGAGGGCCAGGGGCGTGTGAAAGCGCACCAGCTCGCCGTAGGCGAGGGGCGGTTCGTCGCCCGGATCGGCGCCAGGGGCAAACTGGCGGGCAACGATCGGGCGGGCCGCCAGGTGGGCGTAAAAGGCCTCCACCAGGACGCCGAGGCTGAGCGCGAGCGTGCCGACGGCAATGCCGGGCACGCGCCCGACCAGCGCCAGCCCAAGCGCCGCGCCGCCCGAGGTTCCCAGCCGCGCGACGGTGCCCTGGCCAACGAAACGCGTCTCGCCAAAGCGTATCATCAGCCCCTGGTTAAAGCGCCGCCAGGCGATGGCCGCGCTCCAGAACACCATCAACCGCATTCCCAACCGGACCGGATCGACGATGCTTTCGGGGACGCGCATCCAGCCGCGCACGATGACGTCGAACAGCGGCGTCCAGCCCACGAGCACGTGCGCCAGCGTGGTCAGGCCCATCAGGTGCAGCGTGAACTGGCGCAGCCTGAGGTAGCTCTGGCGCGAGCGGGCCAGGGCGGTGCTCGTGGCCAGCAGCATGATCACGGGGCTTTCGATGGTGAGGCTGAGCGAGCCGACGATGCCGAAGGCGGCAATCATGCGCTCACTTTCGGGCAGCCGCGCCAGGGCGGCGTTGACGATGGGCATTTCGCTGCCCATCAACAGCCAGCTGGCCGCCAGAGGCAGCCAGAAGAACAAAACACGACGCTGGGTCAGGGCGGCCGGCGGGGCCGGAGCATGGAGGCCGGGTGTGACCATTGCGCTCAGAGTCTACCACTCTTGAGGGCCCGGAAGCTGGCGAGCAGGGCGCCGGGCAATGGCGGCTGCAACACGATCCTGCCGCTGCCCTCCAAGCGGATCTGGCCGTCAACGTTAATCAGGTGGTCGCTGCCGGTGCTGAGCGCGGTCAGGCGCCGGCGTAGTGCTTTAGGCCGAACAGCCACAGGCGGCCGGCGAAGGGCAGCAGCGCCGCGACCGCCTCTCCGTACTATAATCGCCGGTATGTTGACAGCCTGCCTGGCTTGCGCGCTTCCACTCGTATCCGCGTACACATAATCCCTGTGGAGGTCCTATGTCTCTCTCTCCCGCTGTTGGTGAGCTGGCGCCTGATTTTGAGCTGCCGGACGAAAACGGCCGGCCCGTGCGCCTGTCGGATTTCCGTGGCCGCCGGGTGGTGCTGTACTTCTATCCCAAGGACGACACCACGGGCTGCACCGCCCAGGCCTGCGGCTTCCGCGACGCCTATGCGGAAATTGAAGCCCAGAACGCGGTCGTGATCGGCTTGAGCCCCGACGGTCAGGCCTCGCACCACAAGTTCAAGACCAAGTACAACCTGCCCTTTATCCTGTTGGTCGACGAGGGCCATCGCGTCGCCGACCGATACGGCGTGTGGGGCGAGAAGTCGCTCTACGGCGTCAAGCACCAGGGCATCCTGCGCAGCCACTTCATCATCGATGCCGGCGGCCGCATTGCCGACGCCCAGGTCAAGGTCAGCCCGGCCAACAGCGTGGCGCGCGCCCTGGCCAGCTTGAAAGCATAGGATAGCCAGGGGCCGCCATCGGTATGGATCTGTCGGGCACCATTCACCTGCTGGGCGAGCTGCTGGGGCGCGTGCTCAGCGAGCAGGAATCGCCCGCGCTGTTCGAGACCGAGGAGCGCATCCGTTCGGCCGCCAAGGCCCGGCGCGCGGGCGAGGCCGGCGCGGCCGAAGCCCTGGCGCGCGAGGTGGCCGCGCTTGACCCAAACGCAGCCCGTGCGGTGGCCTCGGCCTTTACTCTCTACTTCGACCTGGTGAACCTGGCTGAAGAGCGCTACCGGGTCCAGGCGCTGCGCGAGCGTGAGCGCGAGCTGCACCCCGCGCCTATCGGCGAATCCATCCCCGCCGCGATCGCCCAGCTTAAGGCCCAAGGCGTGACCCGCCAGGGCATGGCTGCTTTGCTGGGCGGCCTGCGCGTCGAGTTGGTGTTGACGGCGCACCCGACCGAAGCGAAGCGCCGCACGCTGCTCTCCAAGGTCCAGCGCATATCGCGGGCGCTGCAGCAGCTGCAGCGCAATAGCCTGCTGCCGCGCGAGCGCGACGCGGCCATCGCGGCCATCGAAGCCGAGATCACCGCCATCTGGCTCACGGGCCGGGCGCGCACGGCCCGGCCGGCCGTCACCGACGAGGTGCGCACGGGCCTGTATTTCGTGGACGAGATCTTCTGGGACGCGCTGCCGCGCGTGTACGGCGACCTGGAGGCGGCCCTGGCCGAGCACTACCCCGGGCTGGGCACGCCGCCGGCCTGGCTGACGCTGGCGTCGTGGATCGGCGGCGACCGCGACGGCAATCCCAACGTCACCGCCGCGGTGACGGCCGAGACGCTGCGGCTGCACCGCGGCCTGGCCGTGGAAGGACATCGCCAGCGCCTGCAAGACCTGGCTCGCCGCCTCAGCCTGAGCGCGCACCGCATCCCGCTGCCGCCCGCGCTGGAGGCCTGGCTGGAGGCGCGCCGCCCACTGCCGGCGCACGTGGCCTACTTGGAGCAGCGCTACGGCGACGAGCCGTTTCGCCTGGTGATGGCGCTGTTGGCGGCCGACCTGGAAGAAGCTTCGCGCGACGACATGACCGCGCGCCTGCTGGAAGCGGCGCCGCACGCGGCCCGCGTGCGGGCCAGCGACCTAGCGGCGCCGCTTGCCGAAGTGGCGGCCGCCGTCCCGCGCCGGCTGGCGGAGGGATCTGTCTGCACGGCCCAGCGTCAGGTGGAGATCTTCGGCCTGCACGCCGCGCGCCTGGACCTGCGCGAGGACTCGGCGCGGCTGTCGGCGGCGCTGGGCGAGCTGCTGCGCGCCCTGAACATCGACCTGGCCTTCGATCGGTCCGACGACGCCGCGCAGACGGCGCTGCTGGCGCGGCTGCTGGCCGAGCCCAGCCCGCGGCTGGCGCCGAACCCCGGCGTGACGGCCGAGACCGCCGAGACCTGGGCGCTCTTCCGCCTGATTGCCCGCGCCCGGGAAGTGTATGGGCCGGAGCTGCTGGGACCATTTATCATCTCGATGACGCGCGGGCCAGCCGACGTGCTGACCGTCCTGCTGCTGGCGCAGTGGGCCCGCTGCGCCGACGGCTTATCGATCGTGCCGCTGTTCGAGACGGTCGACGACCTGGACAGCGCGCCGCGCATTCTGTCGGCGCTGTTCGGGCTCGAGCCCTACCGCCGGCATCTGCGCGGCCTGGGCGACGAGCAGATGATCATGATCGGCTATTCCGACAGCAACAAGGACAGCGGCTACCTGGCGGCCAACTGGGCGCTGTACCAGGCGCAGGCCGCGGTGGCTGAGGTCTGCGCCCGGCACGGGGTCAAGTTCACGCTCTTCCACGGGCGCGGCGGCACGGTGGCGCGCGGCGGGGGACCAGCCAACCGCGCCATCCGCGCCCAGCCGCCCGGCACGGTCAACGGCCGCTTCCGCGTCACCGAGCAGGGGGAGGTGATCGCGTCGCGCTATGGCGACCCAGACCTGGCGCACCGCCATCTCGAGCAGATTGTCAGCGCCGTGCTGCTCAGCTCAGCGCGGGGCGGCCGCGCGCCCGGGGACGGTCCGCTGCCGACCGCCTGGCGCGCGGCCATCACCGCCATGGCGGCGGCGGCGCGGGCCGAGTACCGCGACTTGGTCTATGGCACGCCGCGCTTTCTGGAGTTCTGGCAGGCGGCCACGCCCCTGGAGGAGATCAGCCGCCTGCGCATCGGCTCGCGGCCGGCGGCCCGGCGGGCCGGGGCGCTGGAGGTCACGCACATCCGCGCCATCCCGTGGGTCTTTTCGTGGATGCAGAGCCGCTTCAACCTGCCCGGCTGGTATGGGCTGGGCACGGCCCTGGCCGCGGCCGACACCGGCCTGCTGGGCGACATGTACGCCGGCTGGCCGTTCCTGCGCGCGTTGCTCGACAACGCCGAGATGTCGCTGCTCAAGGCCGACCTGGGCATTGCCCGGCTGTACACCGATCTGGTGCCCGATCGGAGTCTCGCCACCCAGACCTTTGCGCGCCTCCAGGCGGAATATGACCGCACCTGCGCCGCGGTGCGCGCCATCACGGGCCATGCCGAGCTGCTGGACGACGACCCCGTCATCCAGCGGGCAATCCATCTGCGTAACCCGTACGTGGATCCGCTCAACTATGTCCAGGTCGAAGTCCTGCGCCGGCTGCGGGCCTTGCCGGACCCCGAGGGCCCGCAGGCCGAGCCGCTGCGCGAGGCGCTGGTGATGACCATAAACGGCATCGCCGCGGGGCTGCGCAACACGGGGTAGCGGCCTGGGCAGACTCTCCGGTTTGTGCCCGGCCGATCCCGGCTGATTGCCCCTGGACACCGTCAATTTCTTCAACAGGGGCGCGGCGCTCAAGATCGCGCGCGATCTGCTCGTCAACACGCCGCTCGGCGCGCGCTCGCGACGACGGCCACGCTAAATGGGCCGCCGCCGCGCTGCGCAGTGTCACGCTGCTGACGAACCTCTCGGCGGCCGCGGCGGGTTTCACGGTTTCGCCGGTCGCCGCCCCACGGCCCGCCACAGCAAGAACAGGCCCGCCAGGATAAGGGCCACTGGCCAGAGGTAGTTGATGGCGGTCACGAAGCCGACCAGGAACAAGAGACCCATCGCCAGCAAGATGCCGCCGGGGATGAAGGCCCAGCGCATGGGTCCCTGTGGCGTCGGCGCTAAGGCCACCAGCACGAAGGTCAGCCCCAGGCCCAGGAACAGCACGCCGCCCGTGTCAAGATCCGTCGCCTCGTCCAGCCCGGCGATGGCGGCCAGCGTCAGCATCACGCCGCCCGGGATCAGCGCCCACCATTGGGCGCGGTCGAACGCGTAGACCAGCCAGAAGCTCAAGCCAACGGTCCCGAGGAAGAGCGGCCCGCCCCAGACGCCGCCGAGCGCGGGCGCCAGCTCTCCCAGGGTGATGGCGCCGGCCAGACCCAACAGGGTGATGCCCGGGATAAACGCCCACCACATGGCCCGATCGCGGGCCACGATGCTCAGAAAGGCCAGCCCACCAAGCGCCGCCGCGGCCGCCCACAACAAGCCGGCCCAGGGCACCAACCCCAGGTTGTCAAGCAGGAACAGCACGCCCCCCGCGATCAGCAGCAGCCCAAAGATCAGCCGAGCATCCATGCGTCTGACAGTGTCCATGCTTCACTCCTGGCCGGGATGGTGCGGCCGCATAGCTCGCTCACCTGATGCAGGCCGGCGGCCGCGCAGGCGCGCACCAGCCCCTGGTTGATGGCGCGAATCAGCCATGGCCCAGTATAGACCAACCCCGTGTAAACCTGAACGAGGTGCGCCCCGGCCCCGAGCATGTCCAGGGCGCCGGCCGCGCTGGAGATGCCGCCAACACCGATCAGCGGCAGCCGGCCGCCGGTCTGCCGCGCGATGTAACCGGCGGCGGCCAGCGCCCGTTCCCGCAAGGGCGCGCCGCTCAGTCCCCCGGGCAGCCGCTCGGCGGCGGGCACGCCCGCCCGCAACGTGGTGGTGTTCGTGACGATGACGCCGTCCACGCCGCTGCGCGCCACCGCGGCCAACACGTCGTCGATCTCGGGCTCGGTCAGGTCGGGAGCGATCTTGACGAACACTGGCAGCCGAGGCACCAGGCCATCGCGGGTGCGCGCGATGGCGCCCAACAGCGCTTCCATGGCCGCCCGGGCCTGGAGCTGCCGCAGCCCCAGCGTGTTGGGGCTGCTGACGTTGATGGCAGCGTAGTCGGCCTGGCCATGGGCGTGCGCGTGCTGCAGCAAGAGGCAGTAGTCTTCGGCGGCTTGCTCCAGCGGCGTGTCCTTGCCTTTCCCCAGGTTGAGACCCAGCCGTACCGGCACGGGGCCAGGCACCGCCCGATGCGTGCGGCGAGCTAGTCCGTCCGGCAGCGCCGCGATGCCGGCGTTCGGAAAACCCATGCTGTTCACCAACGCCCGCGCCTCCGGCAGCCGGTGCACGCGCGGGCGCGGGTTGCCCGCCTGGGGCAGTCGCGTGACGGTTCCGGCCTCAATGTGGCCGAACCCCAGGGCCGCCAGCCCGCGCAGGGCCGCGCCGTTCTTGTCGTAGCCGGCTGCCAGCCCCACCGGGTTGCGGAAGCGCAGCCCGGCCACGGTCACTTCCAGTCGCGAGTCACGCACCGTGAACAGGCGCGCGAGCAGCCGGCGCGCGGGCGGCACGGCGCCGGCCAACTGCAGCGCCCGCAGCGTCAGCGCGTGCGCCTGCTCCGCGTCGAGCTGAAAGAGCAGGGGGCGAACGGCAGCGTACATGTGCCTCAGCGCAGGCCTTCCAGGAACGCTTCGATCTCCGCCGCCTGAGCCGGCGTGATGGCCCCGGCGCGGCGCCAGGCCGCGAGCAGGGTCCGCAGCGGGGCGATGGCGTGCAGCGCGTAGCCGGCCGCGGCCAGCGTCTGGCCAGCGCCCTGCTCCCGGTCGATGAGCACGACGACGTCGTGGACCGTCAGGCCAGCCGCGGCCAGTTTTTCGATCGCCTCAAGCTTGGTGCCGCCGGTCGTGGCCAGGTCGTCGATTACCACCGCCGTCTCCCCGGGGGTGAATTCGCCTTCGATCGCGGCACGCGTGCCGTAGTCTTTGACCTCGCGGCGCGGGTAGAGCATGGGCCGGCCCATTTCCAGGCTGATGGCTGTCGCGATGGGCAGGGCGGCGTAGGGCAGGCCCGCGATCCGCTCAAACGCCAACCCTTCGAGCCGCGCGGCAAAGGCGCGGGCCACCGTCCGCAGGGCGGCGGGGTGCGACACAAGCCGCCGCAAGTCAAGGTAGATGGGCGACACCACGCCTGACTTGAGCGTAAACTGGCCAAACCTCACACAGCCGGCGTCCACCAGCGCGGCGGCGAGCTCAGCCAGCGTGCCTGCTTCGGCCGGGGCCGCTGGACGGACGGCGCCCTGAACAGAGCGGCGCTGCTGGGCGACCGCCTCGCGCAGATCGGCGATCTGCTGGCTGAGGCGCTGGGCCTCACGGCGCGGGTCCGCGGCTCGGCTCAGGCCGCGCGAGACGTTGATGAGCAGCCCGAGCCCGTCGGCGCGCAGCCCGGCCGCCAGGGTCGCGGCCAGGTCGCCGCCTTGCGCGCCAACGCCCGGGACGAGGAACCAAAGATCCGGCGCGAGCGCCCGCACACGCGCCATGGCCCTCGGATCGGAGGCGCCGACCACCAACCCCACGTTGCCGCGGGCGTTGGCCTGCTGAGCGTGGCGCGCGACCACCTCGAACAGCGGCCGCGGGCCGGCGGTCCCTGCCACCTCGAGATCCTGGAACTCGCCGGCGCCGGGGTTGGAGGTTTTGCACAGCACGAAGGCAGCGTGCTCCGGCCGCTCCAGGAAGGGCGCTAACCCGTCGAAGCCCACGTAGGGTGTCACCGTGACGGCGCCCGCTCCCAGCCGGTCAAACACGGCCCGGGCATACGCGGCCGACGTGCTGTCGATATCGCCGCGCTTGGCGTCTAGCAGCACAGGAATGCCGTCCGGGATGGCAGCCACGACATCCAGCAGCGCCAGCAGCCCCTCCGGCCCGTGGGCTTCAAAGAAGGCGCTGTTTGGTTTGAATGCGGCGGCATACTCCGCCGTCGCCTCGATCAGCCGGGCGCATTCGGAGCGCAGCGCCTCCAACGTGGCCGCCCGCGGATCCAGCCCGACGCACAACAGCGAACCCGTGGCCCGCGCCCGCGCAGCGAGTTGCTCGAAGAAGCTCGCCCCGCTGCCGGCCATCAAGCCTTCCCCAGCACCATGGCCAACAGCGCCATGCGCACGTACAGGCCGAACTCCATCTGGCGGAAGTAGGCTGCCCGCGGGTCGCTGTCGACTTCAGGCGCGATCTCGCCCACGCGCGGCAGCGGGTGCATGAGGGCCATGCGCGATGGGAAGCGCGCCATCGTCTCGGGCGTGATGACGTAAGCGCCCTTGACGGCGTCGTACGCGCTTATGTCGGCGAAGCGCTCCTTCTGCACGCGCGTCACGTACAGCACGTCGGTCTCGGCCATGACCGGGTCGAGCGTGTCGTATTCGGCCTGGTGCACGCCTTTGGCGTTGAGCTGCTCGAGCAGCTCGGCCGGCATCCGCAGGATCTCAGGCGCCACGTAGTTGAGGCGCACGTTGTACAGCGACAGCAGCCGCGCGAGCGAGTGGACCGTGCGGCCATAGCGCAGGTCGCCAAGCATAGTCACCGTCAGCCCGTCGATCGTGCCCAACTCCTCGCGGATGGTGAACAGGTCCAGCAGCGCCTGAGTGGGGTGCTCGCCGATGCCGTCGCCGGCGTTGATGATGGGCTTGCGCCCGTGCTGGGCCGCAATGGCGGCCGAGCCGGTCTCCGGATGGCGCAGCACAATCACGTCGGCGTAACTCTCGAGCGTGCGGATGGTGTCGGGCAGCGACTCGCCCTTCGCGACCGACGAGTAGCGGACCTCGTTGATCTGGATCACGCTGCCGCCCAGGCGCTCCATCGCGGCCGCGAAGGACGACGACGTGCGCGTGGAGGGTTCGTAGAAGAGGTTGGCCAGAATCTTGCCCTTAAGCAAGTCGACAGTCCCGATGTGCGCCACCATGGTCCGCATCGCCTCGGCGACGCCAAAGATGTACTCCAGATCGTCGCGGCAGAACTGGCTGACCGACAGGACATCCTGACCGTACAGGCGTCCAGTGCGTTGATCGCCTAAGGGGAGATACCTGCTCTGCAAGTGAACGGGTAGTGACATGCTGCTCCTTTCTTCTCGTCAAAGTCAACCGATTGATTCCCGAACGTTCTGCCCGGCGCCCGGCGCCGCTAGCACCCGCTCGCCATCGTAGGCCGCGGCGCCGCGTAAGGTTACGGCGGTGACCTTCCCGCGCACGGTCCAGCCCTCAAACGGCGTCCAGCCGCAGCGGGTCTGAGCCTCGTCGGCGCGAATGGTCCAGACCAGGTCAGGATCGACGTCGATCCAGGTGTCCGGCTGATTGGGCAGACCAAAGATCCGGCGCGGGTTGGCGTGCATGCGCGCCACCACGTCGTCCAGGGTCAGCCGGCCGGAGCTCACCGCGGCGAGCCATAAGGGCAGGGCGGTCTCCAATCCGGGGTAGCCAGGCGGTGGGCTGGCGCCGTCCTTTTCGGCGCGGGTGTGCGGGGCGTGGTCGGTGGCGAAGCAATCGATGATGTCCAGGTGGGCCCACAACGCGTCGACATCGCTCTGAGCCGCCAGCCGTGGGCGGACCTCGACGAAGCCCGGTCCCAGGCCGCTGCTGTCCAGGGTCAGGAAGAGATGGTGTGGGCAGACTTCGCACGTCACCTTGACGCCGCGGGCTTTGGCCGTCGCGATCAGTTCGATCTCGTCGCGCCGGCTGATGTGGCAGAGGTGCACGGCGCGATCGTACACCTCCGCCACGAAGAGCAGCGCCGGGATGGTGCGGCCCTCGGCGTGGGCCAGCAGGGGACGATCGGCTGGCCAGGTGGCGCAGTGGGCGCGCAGCGAATCGAGGTCGCTCAGGCACAGCGGCCCAAAGGTGGCGTCCAGGTAGAGTTTTAGCCCGGCGGCGCGGGGCGCCAGCCGGGCGGCTTCGCCGGCGTTGTTTGGTCCGGCGCCCAGGTACAGGCCATAGTCGCAGCGGGCCCGCGCCCGCGCCGCGGCCTCCTTCTGCGCCAGGGCGGCTTCATCCACTATGGGCGGCGTGTTGTTGGGCATATCCAGCACCGTGGTAAAGCCGCCGGCCAACGCGGCCGCAGTGCCCGAATCCCAATCTTCTTTGTGCCTGGCGCCGGGGTCGCGCAGGTGAACGTGAGGGTCAACGAGGCCGGGCAAACGGAGCAAGCTCATGTGATAGGGCCAGATCGTTCGGGCAGCAGGCAAAAAAAAGAGCCGATCAATCGGCTCTCTGAGATCCGGTGCGATAGAATCGCCGGCCCCCCGTGGCCGGTGTCATCCCGGCCATCCACCGTAGCAGCAGGCGGGCAATGGCAGCGTACGTCATCGATGCTATTGGCTATTAGGCCGCCGCGGGCGATCGGGCTGACCCCGTGCATCTTAGGGGTCTTACCGCTCCGTGTCAAGAGGCCCGGCATGGCAATTGTGCCGAATTCAGCCGACCGGCATTTGTGCAGGCCGGGAGGCCACGTGCCCCAAGGCGAAAGGCCCGCAGATCCCGAGGTTTCTCGGGGCACAGCGCGTGCGTCGAAATGGAATGGCCCCGGTTACCCGCGCAGCCCGTCGCGGCCGATGGGGCCGCTGTGTCGGTGCCTGTCTCGCGACTGGCTCCCAGGCTGGTCGGAGACCCCGCCGAGCTTGCCCTGAGCTGGCCGAAAAGCGGGCCTGGGCTCTTGCTGCTGCGGTCCGCGTCCGTCCGCTGGCGCGGGTCAACCGCCGGGCGAGGGCTTGTCTCCAGCCCTTGGCTGGGCTACACTCCGGCCCGTTTCACGCCGCTGTATTGCCAACCAGGGGAGGCGCACGTGGCCGCGATCTATCCAAGCGATGTTCCATGGGAGCAGCAGGTGCTGCGTGCCTGGCCGGAGCTCGATCCGTTGGCGCCTTTCCGGCTGCCTGGCGAGGCAGCCAGGGGGTATGACCCCGAGGCATTGGCAGCTGCCTGGCGGGTCCTGGCGCCCCGACTGCGCGCCCAGGCCTGGCGCGAGCGCGAGATTGCCCAGTACCTGTTTCAGAACCTGCGCGATTGGGCGGCGCGGATGCCCGCCCTGGAAGGGCTGGGCGTGGCGCGCCGGCCGCTCGCGCTCTTGTCGCCGCTGGAACAGATCGAGTGGACGGGCGGTTCACCCACACAAGCCCTGCGCCACCTGCGCGAGGTGAGCCGGCGCTTCGCCGCGGACGAACCGCGCGATACGGCCCTAATGGGCGTTCTGTTTTTCCAGGGCGAACCCCCCGGTGGTGACCAGCTTGCCGCGGCCGGGGCCGGGCCATTCATAGGCTTGGACAGCCCGGTCTTGCCGCTGGAGTCGCTTGGCCACGCGAGCGTAGTGCCCCTGGTCGCTGAAACCAGCCAACCTTTCGGCCTGCTTGGCGGCGGACCCGCCCCGGCCGGCGCCGCCGCCGCCATCGTGCTGCAAAGCGGCTTGCCGATTGAGGGTCATCACGCCTCGGGTTATGCCAATCCCGGCACCCTCACGGCCATCGCCGACGCCGACCTTGGCGGCCCGCGGCGTGAGGCCGTGCTGGTCAGCGCCCAACACGTCATTGGCGATCCCAACAACCCCGTCACGCACACCGGCCAGCGCATTGCCGAAGTGGTGGAATCCGACAGCGGCCTCGACGCCGCTATTGCCCGGCTGGACGACCCGACCCTCGTGGACAAGCACATCAGCGGCCTGGGCCTGGCGCCGGCCGCGCCCGTGCTGCCCACCACTGGTTTGCCGGTGCAGTTCTCGGGCGGTGCATCGGGCGTTCAGTATGGCCAGCACGTCGACGTGGTCTACCGCACCGCGCCCTGGCAATATTCGGTGGGCGCCGGCTCGTGCTTCGAGGCGCAGGCCTATGCCCAGCCCGGCGATTCGGGCGCGCTGCTGCTCACCGGCCACGGCGCGCAGAGCCCAATCGACCCCGTGCTGGCGGCGCAGAACCCGGCCCTGGCCAGCCAATACACGGCTGCCATGCTCGGCCTGCTGCTGGCCGGGCCGCAACTGCCCCCGGCGCCCGGCACTACAGCCCGGATTATCGCCCGGCCCATCGTGGACGTCGGGTCGCGCTTCAAGCTCGCCTGGCGGCTGGGTCCTTGAGGATGAGCCGGCGCCTCAGCCTGTCTTTGCGCTTGGGGGCGCTGCATTTGGCCCTCGGCCTGACGGCGCTGGCGGCGCGCGTGGCCTTTGGCGCCGCCGCCACCGCCGCCCCCGGTGCGCAGTCTGGCGGCGTTCAGTTCCTCGACGACGCGCCCATCACCGTAACCTGGCCGGTGGACTCGGCCAGCCTCACGCTCACGGTCGGGCTGATCAATACCAGCGCCAACCCGCGCCAGGCGTGGCTCACCCTCGCCGGCCTGGCCGATGTCGCGGGCCAGCCGCCCCCAGCCGGCCTGCTGCCCGCCATGCCGGTGGCGCTCGAATTAGACGCGCACAAGGCGCTGGCCGTGCCGCTGGCCTTGCAACGCGCCGCGGACCTGGCAGGGCAATACACCGGCCGACTGGTGGTGTACGACGATGCCGGCGGCCTGAGCCGCCGGCCGCTCACGCTCGTCGTGGCTGCCGCTGGGCCGCTGCCAGACCTCACGGCCCAGCCGGTGCTTGATACGGCGTTCCTACCGCAGCTTTCGTTGGCGACGGTCAATGCCTGGCCATCCCCGTTGGCCGGCCTGGGCCTCAGCGCGGTCACACCAGCGCGTGTGGCCGTGGCCCCCGAGGCCTCCCCACCACGCCTGGTGGGCTTGGTGGCCGACAGCCAGGGCCGCCTGGGGCGCGTCTGGCACGAGGGAAGCGAATTGTTGGTGAGCGACCTGACCCGCGCCGGCGCGTATGCCGGCCAGGTGGACCTGTCGCCCGCGGCAGCCGGCGGTGAGAGCGCTCTCACGGTGCAGGTGCGCGATCTGGCGCTTTGGGCGGCCATTGCGCTGGGGCTCGGGCTGGTGGCCTCAACATGGCTGGAGCGCACCGCCACTTACGACCTGCCGCGCCGGCGGCTGGAGGTCAGGCTGCGCCGGCGGCTGGAAGAAGCGCAGGCCAGCCAAAACGCGGCCCGCGGCACCCTACCACCGGCTTGGCCCTTTGGGCAGCAGGTGTTCGAGGCCTACACCGCGGACCCCGACAGCCTCTTGAACAAAGCCGCGCGCGAGGTGTTGGCCCGCTTTGACGCCGCCCAAACGGCCGAGGAACGCAGCCGCTGGGGGCCGAACGGCGACGAGGCGAAGAAACT
>JADLEU010000075.1 GCA_020845955.1 Anaerolineales bacterium | reverse complement strand
CTCTGCCGCCAGCAGGTCAACGCAATCAGCCCGGCCGTCATGCCAAGCAGCGCCAACCAGGCACCAAGTAAGGTCACGCCGCTGCCGGCGAAATTCAGCGTGTCCAGGATCGGGTCGCTGGCCTTGCCCGCGGCGGCGAACATCGCCTCCAAGTCCAGGCTGTTTCCCAACGCCTGAAGGCCCCAATGGGTAAACGCCAGCCAGGCGAACGGCCCCACATCGAAAAGCAGCCCGGCCAATAGCACCTGGATCAGCATGGCAGGGAACATGAGCATCGTGGCCTGGTCGATGGAGCGCGAAAAGGCTGAGAGACACAGCCCCAGCGCGACCCCGGCGAGCAGCATGAGTTCAAGCGAGATGAACCACTCCACGCCTAATGGCATGAGCAATTGGAGGCCCGCCGGCAGCCCGCGCGCCAGGGTGCCGACGGGGCTTTCCGGCGGCAGACGCAGCGCGACGAGGAAGACTAGACTGGCCATCTGCCATAGGCCCAGGGTTCCCAGCACGCCAACCTTGGAGAGGACATATGGGATCGGATGGATTCCATAGCGCCGCTCGCGACCATAGATCCGGCGCTCCTTGACGATTTCCTTGGTAGCGTTAAGCAAACCCAGCCACGTCGCCGCGATGCTCAGGATGAATAGTGTCTTGGGCGCGGCCCGCACCCCGCCCACGGTGAAAACGTCCTGCCCGGCCACTCCCCATAGCAGCAGAGCGACCAGCACGCCCTGCAGCAATTGAAAGACGAAAGCCCCCCGGTCGCGACTCAAGAGCAGTGCATAGCGCTCCACCAGGATGCCGAATTGGCGGCGCAGCTTTCGTCCGTCGACACGCGGTCGGGTGCTGGCAGCCACGCCGGCGTCGGCTTCCAGCGCCTCGCTCTCCCTGATGTCGCTGGTCGTGCGCGCGCGATCCCACACCACCTGGCTCCAGGCCGGGGCAGAAACCAGTTGCTGGCGCAAGCGACTGGCAGTTTCAGCGCTGTCCACGAGCTGATAGACCTCCGAAAAGGTCTGCGTCCCAAAGAACTCGCGGGCCGGCCCGTCCGGTGGCCCAAAGTACAGCACACAGCCGCCGTGTTCCTGGCCTTCCACAAGTGTGCGACCCATGAACACGATGTAATCGCAGAGCCGAACGTTCTCGGTGGCATGGGTGATCAGGACAATGGTTTTGGGGTCGTGGTCCTCCGACCCGGCTGCCCACTCTTTGAGCAGACGCATCATCTCCAGGTCGAGGCCGGGATCGAGCCCCGACGTCGGTTCGTCGAGGAACAGCAGACGTGGCTCGGCTACCAGTTCCATGGCCACGTTCACGCGTTTGCGTTGGCCCCCGCTCAACTGGCTGATCGGCTTCTTTTGCAGTTCTTCCCGCTCGAGCTTGACGGCCGCCAGGGCCTGCTGCACGCGCTCGGCGCGCTCCTGCGACGGCAGGTCAGAAGCAAAGCGCAGGCGGGCCGCAAAGCTCAAAGCCTCGCGTGCCGTGAGCTGGAACGGCATGCTGTCATCTTGCTGCGGGACATAGCCGATAACGGTATTCAGCGGCTCGAAACCGCGCACGACCGGGCCTTGGATCAACAGTTGATTGTTGAAGTAGATGGAGCCGTCGCGCCCACGCCCACCCAGCGTATCCACCCCCAGCAGCGCCTTTAGCAGTGTGGACTTGCCCGCGCCGCTTCCGCCCACGACCGCGATGAACTCGCCCGGCCGAAAGGACAGGGGAACGCCCTGAAGGTCGAGTAGAATGCGCGAGCCAGCCCGCCGGCTCAGGTTGACTAGATCGAGCCTCAGGTGGGCCGGTTTTGGCGCAGTGTTTTCGGCCCGGGTGCTCAACCGTAAGGCAAACGGTGCGATCCAGAGCGTATCCTGCTCCAACCTAACGGGCAGCCCTTCCGGTCCCGCCCGCTGCTGGTTGACAAACGTCCCGTGATCGCTGTTCAAATCCACCACCCACCATTGCCCGTCCGGGCGCAGCTCCAGGCAGGCATGCCGGGCCGAAACGGCCGGGTGCCCTAACACCCGATCATTGCCATCGGGAAGGCGGCCCAGAGCAAGGCTGGTCAAGCCGGCGAGGTTGATGAGGCCGAGGTCCGCGTCCTGAACTTTCATCCCTACGGCTCCTCGCGGTCGAGGGTCGGGCAGGCCAGCGTCTCCGCGCCGTTCTCGAGCAAGAGCAGCCGGGGGTCGTCGGGAACGAACAGTGAGGCGGCGTCGCACGACAGGCCGAAGAGTTGGCTGTTGGAGATGGTGAGCACGTCGAACTGCCAATCGGGCAGGTTGTTCAGGAACAGGCCGATCGTCGCGTACCGTATCTCGACTCCGAACAGGCTCAACTGGGCATCGGTGTTGTTTGGATTCGCCGCGATCCCATGCCAGTCACCCCGATTGGGGCCGGAGGACGTGGTGTTAGTGTCGCCGCCGACGCTGTCGTCGGCCAGGGCCGTGAAGATGACCGGCACTGCATCCACTCGCCCAGCCCACAGCTCGCCCTCCACAACCAGGCCACTCTCGGGAGCGAACTTGAGCACCACGCCCGAGTCGATTAGCAATTGGGACCGCGGGCCAATGTTGAGAGTCCGTTCCAGCACACGCACCAACTGATCCTCAGGCGCGCCCAGCAGAGCCCAATGCGTCTCGCCTTCAGGCAACGATTCAACCCGCAAGACCAAGCCGTTCACACCGTTCCCAGTCAATGTTAGGCCCTCAATGTTGGGAGCCGACAGTAGATCGGCGCTCAGCGCGCCTGCGTGGCTGTCCTCGATCCGCACGCCGGCCAACTGCGGTGAGGCATTCTCCAGCCACAGCCCAACCTCGGCGAAGCGGATCAACGTGTTCTGAAGGCGAGTGACTCTTCCGCCCAGCAACTTGACACCTGGCCAGCGGCGCTCGCCGCCACCGCTTCCGTCAACATCGGCGCCGTGCTCGTCGTCGTGGATCGACGTCAGCACGACGTCGTCGGCGACCAGGCTACCTAACACCTCCAATGAACTATTGGTGTCGAACTTCACGACAATCCCGGGCTCAATCCGCAAGGTGGAGTCCTGGCCAACCGTCAGCTTGCCCGTGACAACCCGGGCCAGGGTGCGACCGTCAGCGTCCGACCACGCTCCCCAGACGCGCTCGCCGGGAGTATCCAGCGTGCTGCCGCGGACCTCGACGGCATTGGCGGGCAGGTTGCCCACCAGGCTCAGCCGCTCGATCGCCGGGTCAGCCTTCAAATCCAGGCTGAGCGGATACCAAGCGCTGTCGCTCACGCGCACGTCGGCCAATCGGGGCGATGCTTGCGCAATGACGATGGCGCCGCGCGGGTTTCGCTCGCCGCCTGCATAGCGGATATCGACATGACTCAGTTGCGTATCCCCTTGGGATGCCTCGAAGATCAATCCGGGCCAGTCGCCGGCCTGGGCGCCGGTCTCGTTGCTGAACTCCGGGTCGCGCCAGGACGTGAGCACGACGGGCCGCCCGGAGGCGCCCTCGGCGTCCACAGCGCCGCCGACCCACAGGCCGGTGTTGCGGGCGAACTTGAGCACCACGCCCTCTGCCAGAGTGAGTCGTGCTTCCGGCTCGATGGATAGCCAGCCGGTCGCAACGCGGGCAATGGATGCGCTGCCATCCGCCTGAGCTAGCGCGGTCCACGATAACTGGGCGCCCCGCGGCAGGCGACTTTCGCGCACGGCCCACTCGTCCGCCGGCGCGTTGTCGATCAAGGTGAGGTTGGCGACGCTCGGGTTCGAGCCCAGGTCGCTGTTGATCGGGTAATACGCGCAGTGCGAAACGGTCACGTTGGCTAGCTCTGGCGCGCTGCCGTTGAGCGTCAGGCAACTGGCGCCATGATCCGCGGAGCCGGCGTAGCGGATTTCGATGAAGCGAAGCTGTTTCACTGCCTGGGCGCCGTCCAGCAGAACGCCCGCCCAGTCGCCCGGCTGGGCGCCGGTTTCCGTTCCACCCCCTTCGGGATCGCGCCACGAGGTCAGAATGATGGGTTGCTCCGGGGCGCCTTCTGCCAGCAGGCCCCCGGTGGCGACCAGCCCGGCGCCACCCCGGAACTTGAGGACCAGGCCCGGCTGAAGCGTCAGCGTCGCCTGCTGCCCGATCGTGACGCGCCCGGTGATGAGCCGCACGACCGGATCACCGCCCGCCGCGGTCAGCGACTCCCAGCTCCATTCCCGGCGTTCTTCCAGCGAGGACTCGCGAACCTCCCACACGTTGGCCTGGGCATTGTCCTGCAGCGCCAACGCGCTGATAGCCGGTTGTGACGCGGCATCGCTGCTAATCGGGTAAGTGGCGCAATCGCTGACCTCAAGCTCGGTAACGGTCGGCGAGGCATTGCGAAGCCGCAGGCAGCCGGTATCCGATCCGGCCGGGCCGCCATAACGCAGCGCGACGTGTGACAACGATACGGTGTCGGGCCGGCTGTTTGTCAGGCGCAGGCCAGCCCAGTCGCCAGGGGCCGGGTCGCCCTCCCCACCGGCCGCCGGATCGCGCCAAGAGGTGAACACGATCGGATCTCTCTCGGTGCCATTGGCCTCTAGCTGACCCTCGGCCCAAAAACCGGCTCGTTCCCCGCCCTTGAACAAGAGGATCATCCCGGGATCAATCGTCAGGGCAGCCTGCTCGCCGACGCCCACCCAGCCGGTCAACACCGGCACGAGCAGGGTATCGCCATCCGCCAGGATGATCTTGGAGAGCGATCGGCTGACGCGCCCATCCAACCGGCTCTCACGCAGCTCCCAGCGAAGAGCCGCATCCTGCTCCACCAAGGAGAGCCGGTCCAGGACTGGATCGGCGGCGATGTCGGTGCTCAATGAAAAGGCCGCACAGTCGCTGATGCTTACATCCCGCAGCACCGGATTCGCGTCGCTGAGCCACAAGCAGCCGCGCTGCTCGGCTTCACCCCCGGCGAAGCGAACCTCGACGAAGGCCAGCGTCGATTGGGCCTCGCGCCCAATGAATTGCAGGCCCACCCAATCACCCGCGGCGGGCTGCGGCGCGCTCTCGTCCGCGGCGTCGTTAGCCGAAGTGAAGACGATGGGCTGGCCGGCGCTGCCCACAGCCGACAGCTCGCCCTTCATGCGCAGCATGCTTCCCGGAAGGAACTTGACCCACCCGCCGGCCGGGATGGTCAGCGTGGCCTGGTCGCCGATTTCGACCACACCGTTGACGATGAAGTGCTGTGCGCCGGTCCAGGTGCGGTTCTTGGTGAAGGCTCCGCCGCGCACCTCCCAGCCCTGCGGGCCGTTCTCCACCGTAAACGGCGGCCGTACGCGCGGGAAACTGTTTGGATCGAAGCTCACGGCATACCATTGGTTGCTGTCGAGCTTCACGTCCTCCAGGTGCGCGTCGCTGCCTTCGATCCACAGAGGCGCGTGGCCGTCCCTGCCCGCAAACTCGAAGGTGGCATGGCCGATCACCGTGTCCGGGTCGGCCTGGCGCAGCTCGATTCCCGCCCAAAAGCCCGGCCGACCGGTGGCGGTATCGGCCGTGAACAGGATGCGGCGGTTGGCCCGGCCGCAGGCCAGCAGCGTGCCTTCGACGACCATCCGGGCGCCCTCGCCAAAGCGCACCCGGGCACCCGGCTCGATAATGAGCGTGACGCCGGCCGGCACGACCAGGGCGGCATCGGCGGCGATGGTGTACTCTTCGCCGCCCTGGAAGACACTGTCCTGGCGCAGTTCGCCGTCCAGCCCAAGCTGGTTGGCAGGCTGGAAATCTTCGCCAGGCTCGGCGGGCTCACAGGCCGCTACCTCACCCCCATTCGGGCTGGGCACGCCAAGGCGGTTCCATAAAGTCCATGCCCCGAGTGCAACTGCTCCCAAGAGGGCGAGGCCCACGGCACCCAGGGCCAGAGGCCGCAGATTGGGCGTGGGCCGATCCTGGCGAGGCCGAGGGGCCTTCGGCGGCTTTGGTGTTTTGCGCTGCGCGCTGGATGTTGCCGCTTGCGGCGGCGAAGCAGCCACTGCCAGTGGGAAACCGCACGCCTGGCAGTATTGGGGAAGCGGCGGCGCGTAGCGCTGCCCGCAGCGCGGGCAGGCCGCTGTCTCAGCCGGTGGTTCGGGCGGCG
>JADLEU010000074.1 GCA_020845955.1 Anaerolineales bacterium | reverse complement strand
TTCGGCGATCCTGACCCCAGCAACAAGTCGGTCTTCCTCCACCACGGTCCCGGCGAGCGCTGGCCCTACCAGGGCCTGGCCCTCACCGTGCGCGTCGCGCGGTTGCTTTCGCTGGCCTTCACGCTCGGCGCCATCGCCTTGACCTATGCCGCCGCGCGCCAGGTGCGGCCCGGCGACCTGGTCTTCGCCTGGCTTGCGGCCGGGCTCATCGCGCTGAACCCGATGGTCGTGTTCATGAGCGCCGTGGTCCAGAACGACGCCGCGGCTTTGGCCGCGGGAGCGGCGGTGGCCGTCTGCCTGGGCCGGGTCGTCCAGCGGCCGCTGGCGCTGCCCCAGTGGCTGCTGGCCGGCGTGGTGCTGGGGTTGGGCATATTGCTGAAGGCGGGGCTGCTGGTGATGGCGGCGCCGCTGGCCGCCGCGGGCGCCTGGCGCGCCTGGCAGGCCGGAGGGGCGCTCGGCGCGCGGCTGCGCGCCCTGGTCACGGCCGTGGCCGGGCTGGCGCTGCCGGTGCTTGGGCTGGCGGGGTGGTGGCTGCTGCGCAATTGGCAGCTGTATGGCGACCTGACGGCGAACAACAGCATTATCGCGCTGTGGGGGCCGCTGTCGCCCGAGCAGCAGCGCACCTTCTTGCCCTTCGCGCTGTACACGCTGGCGACCGGCTTGCTGGGCCGTTTCGGCAACGGCGGCATCATCGAGTTCTCGCCGGCGGTCTATGCGTTGGCCGGGCTGCTCGCGTTGGCGGCGCTGGCCGGGTTGGTCCGGCGGGTGGGGCGCGCGCCGCGGCCGCGCTTGGCGGCCTTGTGGTGGCTGCACGCGCTGACCGTGGTCGTGGTGGCGGTCTCGGTGCTGATCTTTGCGTTGCGCTTCAACGGCGGCGCCACGGGCAAATACCTGTTCCCGGCCTATCCGTCGCTGGCCGTGCTGCTGGCCGCCGGCTGGCTGGCCTGGTTCCGGCGCCCAAGCCGGCGCCGCCGGGCGGTCGTAGCCATGCTGGCGCTATGCCTGGCCGCCGTGCTGTATGCCATCTTTGGCCTGCTGCGCCCCGCCTATGGCCCGCCGCGCGGCCCTTGGCCCGGCGAGTTGAGCCGGGCGAGACCGCTGGAAGCCGACCTGGGCGGGGCGGCCCGGGTGCTCGGCAGCCGGCTGAGCGCTGACCGAGTGCGGCCAGGCGAGGCGCTGCGCGTGACGACCTACTGGCTGCCGCAGGACTACACACCCGGGCCGTTTACGGTGTTCGTCCACCTGGCCGTGCCTGGCAGCCCTCCATTGGCGCAGGTCGATCTCTATCCGGGCGGCGGCACCTACCCCACCGATGTGTGGACGCCGGGCCGCGCCTTCGTGGACACCTACACCCTGCGCGTGCCGCCCGACGCGCCGGCCGGGCCGGCCGAGGTGCTGCTGGGCCTGTACGACGAGCAGAGCGGGCAGCGGCTAGCCGCCACCGGGGCCGACGCCGGCCCGGCCGGCGCCGATTGGATCGTGCTGGGGAGCGTGACCATTGCGCCCTAGCACCGCCCCCACCCGGCGGAGGCATTCTTTCCCGGATCAAGCTCGCTCTCGGCTGAGACGCATCGATCCTGGGCATGGCGCGGCCGCGCTCGTCGGCCTGCTGGCCGCCTGGCCCTTCCTGGCGCGCGCGGGGCTGCCGGCGCTGACCGACGCCCAGCACCACGTCTATCGCACCTTGGAGGTCATCAACGCCTGGCGGTCAGGCGTGCTCTATCTGCGCTGGGCGCCCAACCTCTTCTACGGCTTTGGCTACCCGGTCTTCAACTTCTATGCCCCCGCGGCCTACTACGCCTCGGCGTCCTATGGCTGGTTCCTGGGCCCGACCGCGGGTGTGAAGTTCACCTTCGTGCTGGCGGCGGTGCTCGGCGCGGGCGGCCTGTATCGCCTGGCACGCGAGCGCTTTGGGCCGCTGCCGGCCCTGGCCGGCGCCGCGGCCTTTGGCCTGGCGCCATACCTGGCCTACCTCAACCCGCAGGCCCGGGGCGCGCTGCCCGAGGCGCTGGCGGTAGCGCTGATGCCCTGGCTGTTGGCAGCGTTTGGGCGCCTGTCCGGCGAACCGGGAGCGCGCCGCCTGGCGCCGGCGGCGCTGCTGATGGCGCTGCTGATGTTGACCCACAACTTGATGGCCTGGGTCGCGGCGGCGCTGGGGCTGGCCTGGGCGGCCTGGGAAGGCGCAACCGGGCCCGCCCGGCGCGCCAACTGGTGGAAGACGGGCCTGGCCTGGCCGCTGGCGGCGTTTGGGCTGGGAGCAGGCCTGGCGGCCTTCTTCCTGCTGCCGGCGATAGGCGAGCTGGGGCTGGTGCAGTTTAAGAACGCCTTCCTGCCGACCGAGGTCTTTCAGCTCGTGCCCCTGGCCGAACTGCTCGGGCCCGCCCGACTGGCCGATGCCGCGTATCCTGACCTGGGGCACTTCGTCTTCCGGTTGGGCCTGCCACAGTGGACGCTAGCCGCGCTGGGGCTGGCTGGCGCGCTCGATCCCCGCATGCGGCCGTGGCGGCCCACGCTGTTGTTCTTCGGCCTGGCGGGCGCCGTGGCCCTTTGGCTCGTGCTGCCCGCCTCGGCGGGGGCGTGGGCGGCGCTGCCGGGGCTGTCCTATCTGCAGTTCCCGTGGCGGCTGCTGGGGCCGATCGCGCTGGCCTTCGGCGTGCTGGCCGGCGGCGCCGCGCAGTGGGCGGCCGCGCGGCTGCCTTCCGCCTGGGCTACGGGGCTGGGCCTGGCGGCGGTGGCGGCCTGCCTGGCAGCGGCGCTGCCCGCGCTCAACCCGCTGTCCTGGCCCGACCCCGGGCCGGTGACCTACGCACAGCTGTTCGCGCTGGAACAGAGCGGAGCGTGGGGCGTGGGCACCACGCACGCCGGCGAGTTCCTGCCGGCCAGCGTGCTGGCCAGCCCCGCGCCCAACGAGGCGCTGCTCGCCAGCTACGCCGGACCCATGCCAGACAAGGTCGACCGCGTCAGCCTACCGGGGGGCGCGGCGGTCGACGTCATCGCCCACGCCCCGGGTAGCGATACCTTCAGTGTCAGCGCGCCTGACGCGTTCACGCTCCAGCTGCTGACCTTCGAATTCTCGGGCTGGACCGCCTGGGTCGATGGGGCCGAGGCGCCGATCGCGCCGGCGGAGCCCGAGGGCTGGATCACGCTGCCCGTGCCGGCGGGGACGCACACCGTCAGCGTGCGCCTAGTTGATACCCCCATCCGCCGCGCTGGCTGGCTGGTGAGCGCGGCGGCGGGCGGGGTGTGGCTGGCCGTGCTGGCCCGCGGGCTGCGGCGGCCCGCGCCTGTGGCGCCCGCCGAGCGGCTGCCGGCCGGCGCCGCGGCCGTGGCCGTGGCTTTGGTCGCGGCGGCCTTGGCGCTGCGCGTTGTGGGCGACGCGCATAGTCCCTGGCTGTCGCCGCCGCGCACGGTGGGCGCTCAACCTACTCCTCAGCATCCCTTGGCGGTCCAACTCGAAGACAACGTCATGCTGGCCGGCTATGACCTGCCCCAGAGCCAGGCAGCGCCCGGCGGCCAGGCCGCGTTGACGCTCTATTGGCAGGCCACGGGCCGCGTGAGCGCCGATCTGAGCGTGTTCGTGCACCTGCTGGGACCGGACGGCCAGGTGTGGGGCCAGTCGGACAAATATGTGCCGGTCCCGTTCTTTCCGACGGGGCGCTGGCCAGTCGGGCGCGTGATGGCCGACAGCCACACGGTCGGCGTGAGCGCGGAGGCGCCCGCAGGGACTTATGCGCTGGCCGCGGGGTTGTGGCAGCGCGACACCGGGCGCCGCAGCCAACTGGCCGACCCGCCGCCCGGCGGGCGCGCCGACGCCATTCTCCTGACCGATGCGTTTCGGGTGGCGCCATGACAGCAGCGCGGCTGCGCGCGGCCGCGCGGCGGCATCGAATGCTGCTGCTCATCCTGGGCGGGCACCTGCTGTTGGGCGCGGCCTACGGGCTGCGGCTGCCGCTGTTTGAGTCGCCCGACGAGCCGGGTCACTACCTGTACGTGCGCTATCTGCAGGCGTATCGCCGGCTGCCGGTCCAGACCGAGGTGTTTGAGGCGCCGCGGGCGCATCACCCGCCGCTGTACTACGCCCTCGGCGCGCTGCTGGCCGCGCCGGTAGACATCCCCGGCTCGCCCGATGCGATCGCGATGCAGCCGAATCCCAAGTTCGGCTACGAGCAGGGCGCGCCCGGCAACGACAACAAGGCCGTCTTCGTCCACAACGGGCCCGAGGAGCAGTGGCCCTACCGCGGGCAGGCGCTGGCCGTGCACCTGCTGCGGCTGCTGTCGCTGGCGTTCGCGGCGCTAGGCGTGGCGGCGACCTATGCCGCCGCCTGGCGGCTGCGGCCGGGCGACGCAGCCTTCGCGGGGCTGGCCGCCGGCCTGGTGGCCTTCAACCCGATGGTGCTCTACATGAGCGGGCTGGTGAATAACGACACCTCGGCCCTGGCCTCGGGAGCGCTGGTGGTCTGGCTGGCGGGCCGGGTGTGGCCGGGTCTGCCGCGCTCGCGGGGGGGCGAATGGGGCTGGCCGTTGATGGGCGTGGCGCTAGGGTTGGGGCTGCTGCTCAAGTCGAGCGCACTGGTGCTGGTCGTGCCGGTCGGGCTGGCCCTGGTGGCGGGCGTCCAGGCCGAGCCGCGCGCGTGGGCCCGGCACGCGGCGCGCGCGCTGGCCGTCTTCGCCCCAACGCTGGCGATCGGCGGCTGGTGGTACCTGCGCAACCTGCGGCTGTACGGCGACTTCACCGGCAATACCGCCGTGGCCATCGTCAGCGGGCGCGTGCCCGCCGCCGAGCGCTGGGTCGACCTGCCCCGGAAAGTGAGCTGGCTGCTGCAAGGCTTGTACGGCTGCGGGCCGGTGGGGCCGCTCTCGCTGTGCCTGCCACGCCCGATCTATCTCACGGCCGCCGCGCTGGCCCTGGTGGGGCTGATTGGACTGGTCGCCGCGGTACGGCGGGCGCGGCCCGCTCCGCGCCAGGCGCTGCTGCAGCTCTGGCTGATGCACGCGCTCACCGCCCTGGCCACGACCGGCGCGGTAGTGGTCTACGCGCTGTCGTACCAAAACACTTGGGGCGGGCGCTTCTTCTTCCCGGCCTTTCTGTCGCTGGCGGTGCTGCTGGCCGCGGGGTGGCTGGCGTGGTGCCGGCGGGCGGGACAGTGCCGGTCCAGGGTGGCGGCGGCGCTGGTACTGCTGAACTTGGGGGTAGGCGTCTATGCCCTAGTGGGCCAGGTGCTGCCGCGTTACGGCCCACCGCCCACGGCCACGCCCCTGGCGCTCAGCCGGGCCGCGCCGCTGGAGGCGCGCCTGGGCGAGGCGGCCGAGGTGGTGGGCTACCGGCTGGACCGGCAGACCGTTGGCGCGGGCGAGGTCCTGGCCGTCACCGTGTACTGGCGGCCGCTGGCGGCCACGCCCATCCCCTACACGGTCTTCATCCACGTCTTCTCGCCGGCGCACGGCAGCCTGGCGCAGCGCGACACCTACCCGGGCCTGGGCGTCTACCCCACCACGGGCTGGAAACCGGGACGCGTCTTCGCCGACACCTATCGCCTGAAGCTGTTAGAAAACGCGACCGCGCCCGACGAGGCCTACATTGTGCTGGGCCTATACGACGAGGCGACGGGCGAGCGGCTGCCGGCCCACGGCGCGGATGCCGTGCCCGAGGAAAGCTGGGTGGCGTTTGGGCATGTGACGGTGCGGTAGGGCGCGCGCTGGCTGGACGGCTGGGCCGGTGGCGGAGGCGTCAACGGATCGCTGCGCGCAACGGACCCTGCAAAGCCCGCAGTGCGTCGTCAGCGGATAACGCACTGTCGGCCGTTGTGACCAGCCTGGCCAGAAGCGGTAAGTACTTTCGGCGCCTGACCTATGGCGCGCTGACGCGCACCGCCACCAACACGGCGTCGCCGGCCGCTTCGAGCGGCGCATCCGCGCCGACCGCCAGGTCGAACATGCTCAGGCGCAGGGCGTACTCGCCGGGCGGCAGGTCGGGCGGCGCCCACACCAGGGATTTGCTCACGATCAACTGGCCCGGCTCCCACAGCGGCGCGGGGTACATGCCCCGGCACGGATCGCCCTCATCCGACGCGATGGGTCCGTTGGCGTCCGGCTGAGCGGCGTCGACCAGGCTGAGGCGGAACCACTGCTCGGTGCCCGCGGGCTGGTTGAGGCGGAAGAAGAGCAAGGCCTCGACGAATCCGCCCGCCGCGACCTCGCCGGCCGCCAACGTAAAACCGGTTAGGCTGGCGGGCGCCCAAGTGAGATCGTGCAGCCGCGCCGGCGCGGGCACGGCGCCGCTGGCCGGCAAGGCGTAGGCCAGGCTGTAGGGCCGCGGGCCGCCACTCCGTTGGAAGTCCACCAGACCGGCCCAGGGGAAGATCGCCTGCAGCTCTTCTGGCGCGTAGCGCAGGTTGGGCGGCAGGAAGGCGAACTCATAGCCGCCGGCAGCCCCATCGGCCGGGAACACCAGGCAGCCTGTGTCGTGGAAGCCGCGCGCGAACGCCGCCCACAGCGCCTCGGCGCTTTGCGGGGGCTCTGTCGCGGGCGGCACATAGTCCACGAACAGCGGCGCGGCGGTCCAGACGTTGTCGAGCACGCGGGCGGCGCTCGGCGCCAGCGATAGGTTCGCGTCGGGCACACCCTCGCGATAGGGGGTGATCGGCCAGGCCTGGTCCTCGCAGGCGGGCACGCGCACCTCCCAGCCGGGCGAGCGCTCGGCGACGATGACCTTGTTGATCGGCGCGAAGGTGTTGGCCTGGAAGCACTCCAGGTAGCCGGCCGGCGGGATGCGGTCGTGGGCCATCAGGCGCGGGCCGTTGGGGTCGATGGGGTGATGGGCGATGACCAGGTCGTTGAGGCCGTGGGCGTCGACGATGGCCACCGTGGGCAGCACCCAGCCGATCGCGCCCACCGCGCCCTCGATGCGCACGGCCTCGGCCGTAGGGCTGAGCAGCAGGCCCGCCTGGCGCGGGGGCAGCGTCGAGAGCTGGTAGGCGATGAAGACCTTGTGCTCCTGGTGGCGGACGCCGACGGCGCGCACGATGAGCCAGTCCTGCAAGGCATCGAACACGGCGACGTAGGGACGCAGCGGCGCGGGGAAGTGCGGCGCCACCGGCAGGCGCATGGCCCAGGTCTCCAGCCGGGTGCCGTAGCTCTGGCTGATGGCCCAATGGGTCCAGGGGATGGGCTGGGCCAGCGCCAGGCTCAGCACCGTCAGCCCCAGGGCCTGGGCCGGGCGCATGGCCAGGCGGTCGAGCAGCCAGACGAAGGACACCCACAGCAACGGCACCAAGTGGCTGTAGACGCGATACTCGAAGTGGTCGCCGCCGATGATGAGGGTGTAATAGGCGAAGTGGCCGGCCAGGGCGCCGACAACCACGGTCTGGACGAGCGCCGGCTGGAGTGGGTCATCCCGCCAGGCGCGCGCCAGAGCCGGCAGCGTGCGCGATTGGCGCAGGAGCAAGATCCCAAACGCGACCGCCAGCGACAGCCAGAACCAGAGCGAGTATTCGATGACGAACGAGAGCAGGTAGCGCAGGCCGCTTGCTGGCCACGGGCCGACGTACTTGGCCACGTAGGTGTTGGGCAGCCAGCCGCCGTAGGTCAGCCGCCGCCAGACCAGGTGGGCAACGGTGAGGGCGAACGGGGCGAAGGGGATCAGGTGCGCCGGCCGGAAGGCCCGCGCCCGCCAGCGCTGCCACAGATCGAGGGCGATGAGCAGCAGGGTGGCGGCCTGAAAGAGCAGGCCGTCGGGCCGAGTGAGGGCCATGAGCACCGCCAGCGCGGCCAGCAGCGCCAGCCAGCCCGTGCCGCCCGGCCGCCGGCCCACGGCCGCCAGCACCCAGGCCAGCAGCCAGAAGTTGAACATGGCCGTTTCCAGGCCCGACGAGGTCCAGGCCAGGAAGGTACGGTTGCTGAGGGTGCCGAGCAGCACCAGCGCCAGGAAGACGAGCCGATAACGCTCCAGCGCCGGCTGCAGCCGCAAGCGCAGCACGAGCGCCGCCGTGACGAGCACGCTGCCCGCGGCGAAGACCAGGGCGAGGGCGTTGGCCGACTCGGGCGGCGCGACGCCGGCCGCGCGCCAGACAAGGTCAAGCAGCGCCACCCACAGGAAGCTGGTGTAACCCTCGACTGGCTTGAACGGGGGCGGGTTCCAGACGTAGCCATAGCCCAGCCGGTTGTTGCTGACGTAGCGGAAGGCGATGTAGGCGTCGTCGGTGAGGTACCAGAACAGCCGCCAGCCGGCGTAGAGGCCCAGGCCGGCCAGCAACAGAATGAGGGCCAGCGCGGCGGCGCGGCGGATGGACTGGGCGGGCACGCCGGCATTGTACCGTCGGCGGCAGGGGGCGGCAAACAGCGATGAGTAATACCTGGATCCCCATGTCATGGCACTATCATGTGTTACACTTGCGGCAAGTTTTAGCTTACCGGCGAGGTGAAGCGCATGGATACCGTCCAGATCACCATTGAACTGCCTCGGGATGCCTTTTCTGCCCTGCGCCAGGATCCCGACACTTTCGCCCGCGAGATGCGGTTGGCCGCCGCGATTCAATGGTATGAGAACCGCCGCATCTCACAAGCCAAAGCCGCGGAAATCGCCGGTTTATCGCGCGCCGAGTTCCTGCGGGCGCTAGGACAGGCGGGCGTTTCCCCCTTCCAGTATTCAGCGGAGGAGGTCGTTCAGGAAGTCCGGCGTGGATGAGCGGTGGGTCCTGAATGCGTCGCCCGTAATTGCGCTGGCGCACGCCGGCCACACGCACCTCATCGCCGCGTTGAGCGAGCAGGCTGTCATTCCTGAGGCAGTCGCGGCCGAAGTCCGCGCTGGCCCACCGGATGATCCCGCCCGCCAGTGGATCGAGGCGGGCTTTGCTGTCGTCATCGGCACGCCGGCCCCGCCGCCGGAACTGCTTGCTTGGGACCTTGGTGCTGGTGAGACGGCCGTGCTCGCCCACGCGATGGCAATTCCCGGCTGGATTGCCGTGCTGGACGACGGCGCCGCCCGAAAATGCGCCCGGAGTTTCAGGGTGCCTACCCTGGGCACACTGGGCATCATTGTGCGTGCCAAGCAGCGCGGCCTGATCCCGTCCGCCGCGGATGTCATCAAAGCCCTGCGGTCGGCCGGTCTGCGCGTCGATGACCGGCTTGTGCAGGCAGTGCTGAGAGAAGCGGTCGACGAAGACTGGCCGGCGGCCGAGTCTCGCGCTTGAGGGAAACAAGGCGCCGCTGCCTCGCTAGCGGGCTTCGCCCACAGTGCCCGCAAACACCGGCTTACATCCGGCCGGTACCGCTTGAACAACTTCAGTCTTAATTGCGGCCAATTGGCTAAGAAAACTCGGCTGACCCGCGGTCGCCGAACCAATAAGGCCCCTACCAGGGCGCTATGTTCATCACAACCACCTACGGTTACGACGCCGCCAATCGACTAATCAGTGTGGGAAGCCAGAACTACACCTGGGCCAACACCGGCAACCTGCTCACTGATGGCGTCTTCGCCTGCACCTACGACGCCGCCGACCGGCTGCTCACAACCACCACCGGCGTGACGGCCACCGGCTTCACCTACACAGATGTATTTGCAGAGTCAAGGGCCAGGGCGCGGTCTAGCAGCAGCCGCGCTGAACTCACCGCAGACGGCACGGCCTAAGCGCCACCTGGGATGAACAGGACCACGTTGATGCGAGGCGCGCCGGTGCGAAACCGGGCTGCGCGTTTCAGGCGGCCAGGCTCACGGGGCGTTCGTACCCGTGGGATCCAACCGCGAAGGCGGCAGCGGAATGGCCCGCCGGCCCCAGGCGACGCTGAC
>JADLEU010000073.1 GCA_020845955.1 Anaerolineales bacterium | reverse complement strand
CCGATATCTACTCCCTGGGCATAATCCTGTATGAGATGGCCGCCGGCCGGCCGCCCTTCGAAGGCGACTCGGCGATGACGATCATGCTCAAGCACGTCAACGAGCCGGTGCCCGACATTCGGACGCGTGCCGAAGTGCCTCAGGCCCTGAAGGAAGTCCTGGATCGAGCGCTGGCCAAGGACCCAGCCGACCGCTTCCAGAGCGCGGCCGATCTGGCTAATTCGCTGCGGGCCCTTGTGCTGTGGCCCACCGCCGCGGTGGACCAACCAACGCGGGTCCCCGGGCCGGTCGACCGGGCAGCAACGGTGATCGAGCCAGTGCCGGCCGCGACTATCCACGAGGCCAAGCCAGCCATTCAATCGGCGGAGCGTATAGCGCCCGCGGCCCAGCCGCAGCCTAGCGTTGCGGTCAGCGGGCCTCCGGTGGCCCCGGTGCCGCCAGCAGCGGCGGCGCCGGCCCGCGCATCGCCGCCCTGGCTATGGCTGGGCGGACTGGGCCTGGCGGTAGTCGTCTGCCTGCTGATCGGCATTGGCATCGCCGCGGTGGGCGGGCCAGCCCTGCTGGCTGCCCTGGGCGGCGCTTCTGCCACGCGGGGCGCGGCGACGCGCACGCCGGAGGCAACCCAAATCGCCGGCGCCGGCGATCCCACCCTGACGCCAGGGGCCGCCAATCCAACGAGCGCGCCGCCGGGGCCGACCGCGGAGCCGCCTACCCTGGCCCCGACCGAAGCGCCAACTGGCACGCCGGAGCCGACCGCGATCCCGGTGCCACAGGGGATGCTGCTCATCCCGGGCGGCACCTTCAGTATGGGCTCCGAGGCGGGCGGCGACACGGGGCCGATCCACGCCGTGACACTAAGCGGTTTTTTCCTTGACCAAACGGAAGTCACCAATGCCCGCTACCAGACCTGCGTCGACGCCGGCGCCTGCACGCCGCCGCAGCGGAGGGGATCAGATACCCGGGGCGGGTATTTCACCGATCCGGCGTTTGCCAACTACCCGATGCTCAACGTGACCTGGGCTCAGGCCGACGCCTTCTGTCACGCGGAAGGCAAGCGCCTGCCAACAGAGGCCGAATGGGAATACGCGGCGACTGGCGGCGATGGACGCCTTTACCCGTGGGGCAACACGTTTGATCCGGGGTTATTGCCGGTTCAAGCCAAAGACACTGTGGCGGTCGGCAGTTTTCCGCAGGCTGCCAGTCCATTTGGCGCGTTTGACATGGCGGGGAATGCGCTTGAGTGGGTCAATGATTGGTACGGCGCCGATTATTACGGGAGTTCGCCGGCCGAGAATCCCACCGGGCCGGAAAGCGGCACGCGCAAGGTCCTGCGTGGCGGATCGTTTGGCAACCCTGACGTGTCGATCTACATCACCACGCGCCGCTTCAATCGGCCGCCCAATGGCGCGGATGTGGACATCGGCTTTCGCTGCGCCATGCCCATGCCGTAGTTCGGGCCGGTTGGGTCCGCGAGTCAATTCGAACCAGGAGCGCCCCGCTCTGCTCGTTTCTTCATCCAGGCAATTCACGGAAGGCTGACCTGTTCCAGAGCGTAGAGCGTGGCAGTAATGACACGCTCCACTTCTACGTCGGACAACTCCGGGTACATGGGCAAGCTGATCAGTTCGGCCGCCGCCCGCTCGGAGACGGGCAGAGATCCCTGGCCGCCTCCAAACTGGCGATAGGCTGTCTGCAAGTGACACGGCACCGGATAGTGAACAGCGGTGCCGATGCCGGCTGCCAGCAGCGCCTGGCGCAGGGAGTCACGTCGTGGGTGGCGGATGGCGAATAGGTGTTCCGCGCTGATGTCGCCAGGCCGCGAGACGGGGATGAGCAACCTCTCGGGCAGGGCGGCGCGGTAGTGGGCGGCGATTGTCCGCCGGCGCTGGTTGTCCGCCTCCAGGTGTGCCAGCCGGACCCGCAGCAGCGCAGCCTGAATTTCATCCAGCCGGGAGTTCCAGCCATGGTTTGCGCTGTGGTAGCGCTCGCGCCAGCCGTATTCGCGTAGCAGGCGAAGTTCGGCGGCCAGGCCCGCGTCACGGGTTGAGACCAGCCCCCCATCGCCAAAGGCGCCCAGGTTCTTAGTGGGATAGAAACTCCACGCGGCCGCGGCGCCGAAGCGACCTACGGAGGACCCGGCGTGGCTGGCCCCATGGGCCTGAGCGCAGTCTTCGATCAAGACTAGCCCCTTTGACTGGCACAGCGCCTGAATCGTGGTCAGGTCCGCTGGGTGGCCGTACAGGTGAACCGCCACGACCGCGCGCGTGCGCGGGGTGACTCGGGCCGCCAGATCGTCCGGATCAAGGTTCAGGTCGCCGGGGCTCACGTCGGCGAACACCGGCCGGCAGCCGGCCTCGACGATAGCGGCCACCGTCGCGCTCGCCGTGAGGGCGGGGGCGATGACGTCGCCACCGCGCTCCACGCCGCCGCGCAGCGCGAGCCACAACGCCTCAGTGCCGGAGGCAACTCCCACACCGTTGCCCAAATCAAATTGGCCGGCGAATTCGGACTCAAATGCGGCCACCTCCGGGCCCAAGATGTACCGGCCCGAGGCCATCACCCTGTTCAGGGCGCTGTCGAATTCGGCGCGATAACGGTGATAGGCGGCCAGCGGGGCGGCTACCGGGATCATGGTCACTCTTCGGGCCGGCGCGCCAGGGCCAGAACACTGAGCCCAGCTGGCAGCGTGTGCCTGGTCAGCCAGGCACCTTCGCTGCGCAACAACCGTTCGAGCAGGCGGTTGAGCCAAGGCGGCGGCAGGGTTACGTCTGAGTGCGCGAAAGTGCCGCCTGCCCGCAGGCGGCGCAGCAGGGCGGGGGCCAGGATGGAAAGCCCGACGTAGGTCAGGTGCTTGAGCTCCAACCCAGCGGCGGCGACCTTATGACCTACCTCGCTGCGAGAGTAGCGGTGCCGCGTATGCACCTGGCGGTCGTGATCGCCCCTCAGCCAGTCGTGGGCCGGCACGCGCAGTACGAGCCAGCCGCCGGGCCGCAGCACTCGACAGAACTCACTCAACGCCCAGGCGTCGTCGGCCACGCCCAGGTGGTAGAGGACCTCGAACGAAGTGACCAGATCAAATGCGCTAGCGCCAAACGGCAGCGCATCGACCGACGCACGGATCACCCGCGGCGAGGTCTTGGCCGCGTACTCGAGCGCCAGCGGGCTGACGTCGATACCGGTCACAATGCCCATGCCCGCGAGCCAGCGCAGACCGCCGCCTGTCCCGCAGCCAGCATCCAGCACGCCAGCTGGGCCAGCCGAACAACGGGCCGCCAGTGAAGGCAATACCCAAGCCCTGATCAAGCGCGCCGCAATGGCGCGCATCCCGAGGTACCACCAGTGCTGGCCCTCGAGGCGAGCGATGGTCTCGTACTCCTCGGGTTCCACGGGATGCCTCGGCAACGGCCGGCCGCCAGCCGCTAGGCGGCAGCAGCTTCAAGCCGGCTGAGCTCAGCTGGTGTGGCAGCTGCGTCCCTGGGCAGCCTGCGGATGGTATCCTTGAGCTGCTTGAAGTGCAGCACCGGCAGCGGGGCGGCGTTCGCCGAGACTTCGGCCCGAGGATGCAAGAAGACGACCATGGCCTGCGGCACGAGCGGTGTCTTCAGGTCGTGCCTGTTGGCAAATCGGCTGAAAGCCTCAACTTCACTGGCAGCCTCCAGGATCGGGTTGCCTAGTGGATCAGGGTTGAAGAGCCCAAGCATGATTCGCCGGGCGCCGGGGTTGCGCCAGCGTTTGCCGTCGTACTCGACCGGGCCGGTCTGGTACTTCGGCACGAGAACCAATAGGCCCGAAGGACCCGCGAGCAGGTGGCTGGCGCCCAGCCGATAGCTATAGAGCGCGTAGCGGTCGTCAAGGCCCTTGAGCGAGTCGGCCAGGCCTTTGTCGGGCCGCCGCCCCCAACGGTTGTTGAACAGCGTGCCAATATTAGTCAGCGTGAAGCCGACAAAGAAGGCCGCAATGACGTAGAAGAGCAGCGCCGAGTCATTGGGGCGGGTAAAGGCCAGGAGGTTGATCACCAGCGCTCCGATCAGCAGCACGGTGCCGACCAGCACGCTGTAGCGCCCGATCTGCGAATTCCGCTTGATCAACTTCTCGTTGGTAACGATGCGCATAACCCGGTCAGGCCTCGTACCGGCGGAGAACCAGACAGGCATTCTGGCCGCCCAACCCAAACGAGTTGGACAGGGTAGTGCGCACGTCGGCAGCTCGGGCCGTGTTGGGCACGTAGTCCAAGTCACATTCGGGATCGGGACATTCGTAGTTGATCGTTGGGTGGATGACCCCGTGCTTGATGGTCAGGGCGCACGTAATAGCTTCCAGTGCGCCGGCTGCTCCCATGGAATGGCCGATCATCGACTTTGTGGAAGAGATGGGGATGGAATAAGCCCGCTCGCCGAACAGCTTCTTGATGGCCAGCGTCTCGCCGGCATCGTTGGCCGGCGTGGAGGTGCCGTGCGCGTTGATATAGTCGATCTCGCCGGTTGACAGGCCGGCGTCGCGCAGCGCCCAACGCATAGCGCGCACGGCGCCCACCGCGGTCGGGTCGGGTGCAGCCATGTGATAGGCGTCGGCCGAGGAGGCTTGACCGATTACTTCCGCATAGACTTTGGCCCCCCTCCGCAGCGCATGGCCCAGTTCCTCCAAGATCAGCGCGGCGCAACCCTCGGCGAAGACAAATCCCTCGCGATCTTTGTTGAACGGCCGGGAAGCTCTCTCAGGCGAAGCGTTGAAACTCACCGGGAGCGCCCGCATCGAGGCGAAGCCGCCGATGGCGAAGTCGCGGATGGTGGCCTCAACCCCGCCGGTGATGACGATGTCCGAGGCGCCTCTCCGGATCAATTCTGCGGCCTCTCCCACAGCCTGGGTGCCGGCGGCGCAAGCCGTGACGATGGTCGTCAGTGGGCCCCAGGTCTGGTAAGTGTGGCTGATGTGGTGCGCCGGCATGTTCGGCACGGCGGCCGGAACGGAAAACGGGTTGATCTTGCTATAGCCATGGGTCCGCAAGGCGGTGATGCCTTCGTCAGCCTTCTCCAGGCCGCCGATAGCTGTGCCGAACACGATGCCGACCCGCTCCGGATCGGCGAACCGGGCTGTCCCGTTACCATTGGCCAGCCCGGAATCGGCCAACGCTTCGCGTGTGGTGGCGATCGCCAATTGCGAGCAGCGCGACATCCGCCGCGCTTCCTTGAAATCAATGAATTGCTTTGGATCGAAGTCCTTGATTTCGCCAGCCACCTGGCAGGGCAGTCCGCTAGCGTCGAATTGCGTAATGCGGGTGATGCCCGACCGGCCGTTGAGCAGGCCCTCCCAGAACTCTGGCAACGTTAGCCCCAAGGGCGAGATCGCGCCCAAGCCTGTGATGACAACGCGCGGTCGTAATTGAAGTGTCATAGTTGCGGCCTTCTCGTATCTGGAGGCGCGCTCGGTTAGGCCGGTCCTGCGCTGGCGCGCGCCAGGCGCTTGGCAATGTCGGCACGGATGGCAGCCACTACGTCAGCCTCCACGGCCTGGCGGGCAACCCGGATCGCATTCTTGATGGCCAGCGCATCTGAGCGCCCATGGCCTATGAAGACAAGCCCGTTCACACCGAGCAGCGGCGCGGCGCCCTCCTCGCTGGGGTCAAGCATTTTGCGCAGCCGGCGCAGGGCAGGGCGCACCAGCCCTCCGCCCAATTTGACCAGGGGCGAGGCCGACATGATCTCCTCCCGCATCAACTCGGTGATCATATGCGCCACGGCCTCCGCCGTTTTGAGGAGGACATTCCCCGTGAACCCATCGGTGACCACCACATCGGCCTGCCCGCCAACAAGCTCCTTGCTCTCGACATTCCCAATGAAGTTTAGGCCGCTCTCGGCCAGCAGCGGATATGCGCCGCGCACTAATTGATTGCCTTTTCCGGCTTCTTCGCCGTT
>JADLEU010000072.1 GCA_020845955.1 Anaerolineales bacterium | reverse complement strand
TGTGGCGGCCCAGGTCATGATTGGCGATCTTGACCACGCCGGCGCGCGGCTGCGCGCTGAAGCCGTAGTAGCCGGTGTTGCTGACGTTGGCGCAGAACGGCGGGAAGCGCTCGGCCGCCAACAGGTCTGGCTCAGCCGGCCACAAGTGGAAGACGGGCATGCCCGGCGAGCGAAAGACCGGTGCCCGCCAGGGCAGAAATAAGCGGGTCCAGGCGCCAACCACAATTGCCGTTGGTGGCATGCAGATCCTACCTCGCCAGACGGCGCGCGTGGCGGCACAGGGAGAACCCGGGCGCCGACCTAGGTGAAGCTGGTGCGGCCGGGCAGCAGGGTGAGCTGCCAGTCGCCGCGCCGCACCTCCAGCTCGTCGACGACGCCCACGCAGGCCAGGTCGATAGGCACGAACTTGACGCCGGGCAGCGCTAGCGAGGCCTCGCGCGCGCGCACCATCACCACCAGGTCGCCGGGGCCGGCGTGGACTACGTCGGCGGCGACCTGCACGCGCCCAACCGGTTCGAGGCGCTTGTTGAGCGGCTGGACGGTGAGTAGCTTGAGGCCGTCGAGGTCGCGGTATTTGAGGGTGCAGACGGCGCTTCCCAGGATGCGGCCGAAGAGCACTACTTCAGCCCTTTCAGCACCCTGGTCACGACGCTGTCGAGGAGGCTGGCATCTACCTGGTCGCCCAGGCGCGCGATGACGGCGGCCTTGACGCGGTGGACGAGCTCGGCGTCGTCGCCGTCCTCGGGGTGGGCGCCGCCGGCGCGCACCAGGCGCAGCCCGCGTTTGAGAGCTTCGTCGCGCGCCAGATCGGTGAGCACCACGTCGTCGTCGATCTCCAGCGAGGTGACACCCCGGTTGGCCAGGTCGATGATCTCCCGCTCGGTGTAGAAGGTTTTTGGCATGGCTACCGCCCGCTGCGCCCTTCCAGGGCCTCGATGGCCGTCACGGCCGCGCTGCGGGCCGTGAGGATCTCGGCCTCGGAGCCGGAGAGCCACATGCGGCCAAAGCGGCCGACCGACGAGACGTGCAGGATCTTGATGTTGGCCCCCTTCTCGGCCTCGTTGGTAGCAAAGTTGATGTAGGCAGCCGGGGCGACTTCCATCACCAGCATGGTCTCCCCGGGCACCAGCATAGAGCCGCGCCGGAAGCGGTTGAGGAGTTGGGCCTGGTAGGGATCGACGTTGGTGATGACTTGCACCGAGGCGATCTCGGGCTTGACCCGGTCGCGGATCTGAAGCCCCAGCCGCGCCAGCACGACCCGGCCGGCCTCGAGCACCTCGGCCTGTGAGCGGGAGTGGACTTCGAACATGCCGAACTCGCGTTCGACCAACTGGGCGCCGGGGCGGGCCTCGGTCGCCTTGACGGCGATATCGACCATGCGGAAGGCTTCGTTGCCGGGCGCCATCTCGATGTAAAGCGAGGCCATGCCTTCGGTCGGCAGATCGCCCTGGGTGATGGTGCCCACGAAGGCCGCGTACTGCGGCTGCATGCGGTCGAGGTAGGAATAGCAGCGAAGCTGGAACTCGTCAGCCATAGGCTCGTCGGGTCGCCCGGCGGCACTGAGATCCCTCGGCGCAGCGCGCCCCGGAATGACAGTTGCGCCGGACGACCTAGTTGTGCATAGCGATGCCCAGCGGCGTCACGAACAGCGGCGCGCCGGGCACGCTGGTATTGACCCCGGTCACTTCTTCGATTACGCCGGCCATACCCTGGAAGGCGGATGTGCCGCCCACCAGATAGATGTGGTCCACGGGATACCCGGCAAGGTGGCGCTCGACGATGGTGGCCACCTTTTCCATCACCGGCCGGACCACCGGGAACAAGGCCGGCTGCTGGGCCGGGTCCTGCTTGAGCGCTTCGGCCTGCTCGAAACTCAGGCCCCTGGCCCCGGCGATGACGAGCGAAAAGTGCGTGCCACCGGTGGCCTCGTCGGCCGTGTGGACGACCCGCCCAGCCTGCAGCACGGCGATGCCGGTCGTGCCGCCGCCCACGTCCACGATGGCGCCGTCGCACACCTGCAGCAGGTTGTTGGCGGCGCTGGGCTCGTCCACGAGCCCGCTGCACTCCAGCCCGGCCGCGCGCAGCACGTTGGCCGTCGCGCGCACCTCGGCCAGCGGCACGCCCGGCGGGTAGCCCGAGGCGGCCGAGGTCAGTTCAAAACCCAGCCGTTGTTCGACGCGCTGCTTGAGGGCGCGTACCAGTTCAACCGCGCCGACGAAATCGACCACCAGGCCATCGCGCGCCACCTGCGCGAAGCGGTAGGCGCCCGCCAGGGGCTGGTAGTGCTCGTCGAGCACCGTCAGGACGGTGTAGGCGGTGCCGAGATCAACCCCGACGTGCACGGGGCCGCGATAGTCGCGCGGCGGAGCTTCACGCGCAATGGCTTCGGCGGCGCGGGTCAGGACCGCTTCGAGTTCTGGATTCACCCCGGCAGTCTAGCATGAGTTGGACAGAGCGCAAGTTCGGCCGGCCGGGTGAGGCGCGATGCCGACTTTGGCCTTGGTTGAGACGCACAGACTTGCGCGTGACTGGCTTACCCGCTTCCTGGGTCGGCGGGCAAGTCGCGTTTGCGTTTAGGCCGGAGCCAGGCTCAGGCGGCAGCGTGGCGGTCCAGGTCTTGTCGCGTGGCTAAGCGCGCCTGCCGCCGTTTGAGCAGGAAACGCAGCGCCAGCCCCAGCGGCAGCAGCGAAACCACCAGGCTCAACCAGCTCAAGTTACCATAGCCGATCCAGGCGAAGAGGGCGCCGCTCTGCAGGCTGCCCACCGCCGAGACGATGCCCACCAGCAGGTCATTGCTGCCTTGCATTCGGGCGCGCTCGGCCAGGGAGAGCGTGTCGGTCAGCAGGGCGGCGCCGGCCACGTAGAGGAAATTCCAGCCCAGCCCGAGCAGGAACAGGGCCAGCGCCAGCACACCGGTGTTGAGCGAGAGCGGGGCCAGCAGGCAGGCGGCGATCAGCAGGCCGGCGCCGGCCAGAATCGTCTGCGGGCGGCCCGAGTTGTCGGCCAGCCGGCCGGAGACGAGCGAGAGCCCGAACATCCCGAAGGTGTGAGCCGCGATGACGATCGAGATGTCGCCCAGGCCGTGGCCATTGTGCGTCATGTGCAGAGATGTGATCGACATCAGCATAACCATCACGAGCTGTCCAACCACCATGGCCGCGATGGCCACGCGCGTGCCGGGCTGGCCCCAGATGACGCGCTGAGGCCGCACCGGCAGGCGGGGGTCGGCCTCGACCTGCTCGGCGGCGAACTGCTGGGCCAGGTCGCGTGGATCGGGGCGTAGGCCCAGGCCGATGACCAGCATGCCCACGGCAAACAGCGCCGCGCTGGCAAACCACGGCCCTGCCAGAGCAGGCGCATTGGCGGCGACGGCCAGGCGGCCCATGGGGGCCACGAGCGCCGGGCCGGCCACGCCGCCGACGGTCCCGCCAAGCACCACCAGGCTGATCGCCCGGGCGCGCTCGGCGAACGGGTGCATCTCGGCCGCCGCGAAGCGCCCCAAGTCGGCAAAGCCCTTGGCGGCGCCCATGCCGCAATATCCCAAGAGAAAACCCCACATGCTCCCGCTGTAAACCGAGTAGCCCGCCAGCAGCGCGCCGGCGACGCCCACCGCGAAGCCCAACGCTAGCCCTGGCCGGCGCCCGACGCGCTCCATCAGGCGGGAGGCAGGGTAAGCGGCCAGGGCAGCACCAAGCTGGTATGCGGCGCTAGGCACACCAGCCAGTTCGGGCCGGCCGCTGAGCTCGGCGCCTACCAACGCGCCGACGGTGGCGCCGGTGATGAAGGCGGCCGAGTTCAGGCTCTGCCCAAACAAAAGCAGCCACGTCAGGCGCTGGCGCGGTGACGCGGCCGGCCGGGTGACGCTGGAGGTCATGTCGCCAACAGGTTCTTGGTTTGTTTTTCAAGGCGCTCGCAGATCAAGCGCAGCGTCTGCCAATCGCGGCGGGCCAAGAAGATCTCCGCCAGGCGGGTCAGGGTGGCGGTGTCCATGTTGCGCAGCTTCACTAGCTCGCCATAGACACGGGCGGCTTCGTTGTCGGTGCGGCCAGCGCGCAGGTAGGACACTGCTGTTTGGATCAGTTCTTGCTCCTGCTGGCGCTGTGTTGCAGCATCCACCAGGCTGCCGGTCCTGGGTAAGCTGCCGGCCGGCGGTAACGGGCGGGAGCCGGCACGGGACAGGCCGGCGGTGCGCGCGGCCGGCAGCGCAGCGCGGGCGGCGACGCGCCGTAGGGCGTTCAGGAACTCATCGCTGTTGAAGGGCTTGATCAGGTATTCGCGCGCGCCGGCGGCCATGGCCTGGCGGAGGATTTCGCGCTCGCCATCATAGGACATGGCCATGCACACCGTGCCAGGGCTGACATTGGCCACGGCGCGGATGGCGGTCAGCCCATCGACCTTGGGCATGTGCACGTCGATGACGGCCACGTCGGGTTGGTGCTGGCGCGCCATCTCCACTGCCTCCTGCCCGTCGCGGGCCAGCGACACCACTTCGATGTCGTCTTCCAGCGACACCATCATCTGGGTGCTCTTGCGGAACTCGGCGTTGTCGTCCGCAATCAACAGGCGAATGGCCATGGGCAGCACGCTGCTGGATCAGAACCGGCCACCAGGCGAGGGTCTCGCCGGCTGCCGGCATCCTTTCGTTCGACGTCGTTAGGCGCCGCGGCCGCCGAAGCTGCCCTTGGTGTTGTGGGGCAGGATGGTCTCGACGTCGGAGTGCGGGCGCGGGATGACGTGGACGCTGACCAGATCGCCCACGCGCTTGGCGGCGGCCGCCCCGGCATCGGTGGC
>JADLEU010000071.1 GCA_020845955.1 Anaerolineales bacterium | reverse complement strand
TTCCCGAACGGCACCGCCAGTTCATGCAGGCTCACTACCAGGCCCTGCTGGCCTATCGACCCAAGCCGTATACCGGCCGTGTAACCCTCTTGCGGGCTAGGACGCAGACCCTGTGGCAGGCCCGGGTCCCCGACAAGGGGTGGAAGGCGCTCGCGCTGGGCGGGCTCGAGATCCGGGGATTTGACGCGTCGCACCACAACCTGCTGTCCGAGCCGCACAGCGGCGAGTTGGCCAGGCAGTTGCAGCGCGCGCTCGACGAAATTGCATAAGGCGCGGCCCAGACCGGGTCGCGGGCTGGCGCATATCTTCCAGCCCAGCGCCTGGCGCGCCCAGCCATCTCAAGTGATTCCCAAGCAGGCACTATTCAGCCGCCCTGGATCGTGGTATGATTTCGCTGACGCCCGTTTCTGGGCGTTTTCGGGCAAGACGAACCGCCTCGGTCCGCATCCGGCCGAGGTTTTGTTTTGGAACCATATGCAGCGCGAACGAGCCGACCTCCGCAACATCGCCATCATCGCCCACGTCGACCACGGCAAGACCACGCTGGTCGATGGGCTGCTCAAGCAGGCCCACACCTTTCGCGACAACCAGCGCGTGGTCGAGCGCGTCATGGATTCCAATGACCTGGAGCGCGAGCGCGGCATCACCATCCTGGCCAAGAACACCGCCGTCACCTACCAGGGCGTCAAGATCAACATCGTCGATACGCCCGGCCACGCCGATTTCGGCGGCGTAGTCGAGCGTGTGATGAACATGGTCGACGGCGTGCTGCTGCTGGTCGACGCTGCCGAAGGCCCTATGCCGCAGACGCGCTTTGTGCTGCGCAAAGCCTTGGAGATGGGCCACCAGGCCATCGTGGTCATCAACAAGGTCGACCGCAAAAACGCCGATCCGGCCAGCGCCCTCAACCGCACCTTCGATCTGTTCATCGAGCTCGGCGCGAGCGAGGCGCAGGCCGACTTTCCCGTCATCTACTCCAACGCCCTCACCCAGCAGGCCGGGCTGACGCCCAACCTGTCGCCCGACTACCAGCCGCTGTTCGAGGCCATTCTCCGGCACATCCCGGCGCCCAGGGTCGACCCGGGAGCGCCAACCCAGATGCTGGTCACCACGCTCAGCTACGACGCCTACAAGGGCCTGGTGGCGGTTGGGCGCCTCTTCAACGGCGCCCTGCGCGACGGGCAAACCGTGGCCCGCATCCAGCGCGACGGCCAGATCACCACGGGCAAGCTCTCCTATCTCTACGTCTTCCAGGGCCTCCAGCGCCAGCCGGTGAGCGTGGCCGAGGCGGGCGAGATCGTGGCCGTGGCCGGGTTGGACGAAGTCCACATCGGCGAAACCATCGCCGACCCGGCCAATCCCATCGCCCTGCCCAGCATCCGCGTGGAAGCGCCCACGGTGCGTATGACCTTTGGGGTCAGCACCTCGCCGTTTGCCGGCCAGGAAGGCGCCTGGGGCACCTCCCGCAAGCTGCGCGAACGCCTCTACAAAGAGCTCGAGCACAACGTCGCCCTGCGCGTGGCCGATACCGACAGCGCCGACACCTTCCTGGTGTCGGGCCGCGGCGAGCTTCACCTGGCAATCCTGATTGAGACCATGCGGCGCGAAGGCTATGAGTTCCAGGTTTCGCGCCCGGAAGTGATCTACCGCAGCGGCGAGGCCGGCGAACCACTCGAGCCCGCGGAAGAGGTCCACATCGAGGTGGCCGAAGAGCACATGGGCACCGTCATCGAAATGCTCGGCCGGCGCCGCGGCATCATGACCAACATGAACCAGGCTAGCGGTTCGGTCTATTTCACCTTCCTGGTGCCCACCCGCGGCCTACTGGGCTTCCGCTATCAGTTCCTGACGGCCACGCGCGGCACCGGGCAGATGCACACCCTGTTCCACGATTATCTACCGCTGGCCGGCGCCATCGAGCAGCGCGAACTGGGCAGCCTGGTGGCTGGCGAGAACGGCGCCGCCACGGCCTACGCCATCCGCAACGCCGAAGAGCGCGGCACCCTCTTCATCGAGCCGGGCGCCGCGGTCTACGAAGGCATGGTCATCGGTCAGCACCAACGCCCCGGCGACCTGGTGATCAACATCGCCAAAAAGAAGCAGTTGACCAACGTGCGCGCGGCCCGGGCGGAGGTGCTCGAGAGCCTGACCCCGGCGCGCAAGATGAGCCTGGACGAGTCCATTGAGTACCTGGCCGAAGACGAGCTGCTCGAAATCACGCCTGAGAACATTCGCATCCGCAAGCGCATTCTCGACAGCGAGGCGCGCGGCAAGCTGCACAAGCGCTCGAAGGAAGAGTTGATCGAGAACGCCTAGCCGCGAAGGAGCAGCCTCTATGCCTCACCTGGCCAGCATCGTCTATTCCCCCGCCGACGGCACGCCCGAGCCTTCCGGCCACTACCGGCGCGTGCCGCTTGAACAGGCCGCCCTCACCGTCGAAGGCGGCATCCAGGGCGACCGCAAGGGCCGCAACCCGGAGCGCCAGCTTAACGTGATGGCCGCCCAAACGCTGGCGGTTCTGGCCGGCCAGGACTTCCAGACCGGGCCGGGCCAGATGGGAGAGCAGCTCATCGTCAGCGGCCTCGACCTGGACGGTCTGCCAGCGGGCACGCGCGTGCAGATCGGACCTGCGGCCGTCATCGAGTTAATTAAGCCGCGCACCGGCTGCAGCCGCTTCGAGCATATCCAGGGCAAGCCGGCCAGCGACGCCGCCGGCCGCATGGGCTTCATGGCCGCGGTGGTTTCCGCGGGCGACATCCGCGTGGGCGACCCGGTCAGCGTCCAGGTCAGTCAGCCGGCCTAGCCTTTATAAGCGCTCGTCATGGGCCGCAGCCGGCTGTGCGGCTGCGGCCCATCCTGTTTCTGCGGCATCTTGCTTGCCTCTGCTGGCTCGATGAGTCGAGCTCTCGCCCCACTTGGCCTCTCCGCTAAAGCGCGCCCTCTCCGCGCGGCGGCCGCTGGCTTGAGATGACGGCTTCCAGCTTGCCGCCGTACCGGCTTCGCCCGGCCGCCCTGGCTGACCTGGACGCAGTCACCGTGCTGATCGGCGCCTGCAACGGTCTCGACTACGACGAGCCCGTCGTCCCGGTCGAACGCGTCCGCCAGGTGTGGCAGGCGCCAGGCTTCGACCTGGCGCGTCACGCCTGGCTGGCCGTTGATCCCGCCGGGCGCGTGGTGGGCTATGCGCACCTGCTCCAGCCCGATCCACATGGCTTCGACACCGCCGTCTACGTCGATCCCGCGCTCCGAACGGGGGGAATCGAGACGCGCCTGCTCGCCCAGATCGAGGCCGCCGCTTGGGCGGCCGTAGCGGCCCCGGACATCCCAAGATTTGTGACCCGGGTGAGCGACCAGAACCCCGCCGGCCGCCGCGCGCTGGAAGGCGCCGGGTATCGGCGTTGGCTGACCTTCCAGACCATGGAGTTGGTGATGGGCGCGCCGCCCGCCGAGCCGCGCTGGCCGCCTGGCCTGGCCGTGCGCCGGTTTGTTCCCGGTCAGGACGACCAGGCCGCCTACCAGACTGATGAAGAGGCTGGCAGGGACAAGGGCTATCATGCCCCGCTGACCTTTGAGCAATGGGCCAAGCGGATGGACCTGTACGGCGAGCGTTTCGACCCCGCCCTGTGGTTTCTGGCCTGGGATGGCGCCAAGCTCGCCGGCGTGGTTCTCAGCTTCTATGTTCCGGCCATGGCCGCCGGCTGGGTTGATCACCTCAGCGTGCGCCACGCCTGGCGCCGCCGGGGCCTCGGGCAGGCGCTGCTCTTGCAGGCGTTGGCGGCGTTCTACGATCGCGGCGTCCGCCAAGTGCGGCTCAGTGTCGATGCGGAAAGCCTGACCCAGGCGCCCCGTCTCTACGAGCGCGTCGGGATGCGCACGATCCGCGAGTACGACATCTACGTTAAAGCCTCGACCGGCGTTGGCTAGCCCCACCCTGGCGCTGCAGGCCAGCAACCCTTGCTGTAAAGCCGAGCCGGCAGGCGATTTCTCACGCTATAATCTAGGCCATGCTGTTGCTACCCCTGCTTTTCGCGCTGGCGCTTACGCCTGCCTCGGCTCCGTCCGGCCCGTTGGTCGACCAGGGTGAAGCCCTGTGCGTGCCCCAGGTGCAGGTTGCCGCCCTGGCAGTTTGCCCGGCTGTAGGTCCTGGCGCTTATGCGGCCAATATCGCCCGGGCGCGCCTGCCGGCCCTCATCCCCGATCTGCCGCTCGCGCCGCTGGAGCGTTACGACCCCGTCGTTGAATTCACCTATGGGCGCGTCACCACCCCTGAGGCCCCGCTCTTCGCTTCCCCGGCCGATGGCGCTGCCGGCAACATTGCCCGTTCGATTGGCGCCGGCTTCATCTTCGTCAACCTGGTCGCCCCGGTAGAGGAGGCCGGTCAGGCCTTCTACCGGATCCGCACCGGCGAATACATCCGCGCTTCCGACGTCATCCCGGTCGAGGTCACCAAGTTCCAGGGCATGCTCTTTGGCGACCAGCCTGCCTACCCGGTGGCCTGGATCGTCGCCAACGTGCGCCCCAGCCCGCGGCCGGGCGTGCCGCCGCCCGACAGCGGGCCGCGCCTGTTCCGCAAGTCGGTCGTGCAGATCTTCGGCACGGTGCGCGTCGGCGAGTGGGACTGGTACCTGGTGGGCCCGAACCAATGGGTCGAACAGCGTGTGGTCTCGCGCCTCAACCTCAACCCGCCGCCGGAAGGCGTCAGCGGGCGCTGGATCCAGGTTGACCTGTTCGAGCAGACCCTGGCGGCCTATGAGGACGACCGGCTGGTGTATGCCACCCTGGTGGCCTCCGGGCTGGATGAATGGCCCACCCGGCCAGGCCTGTTCCAGATCTATGCCCGCCTGTATGCCGACCGCATGCGCGGCGCTTACCGCGCCGATGGCTCGGACTACTATTATTTGGAAGCTGTCCCGTGGGTCATGTACTACGATGGCCAGCGGGCGCTGCACGGCGAGTACTGGCACGATGGCCTGGGATTTAAGCGTTCACACGGCTGTGTTAACCTCGCGCCGCTCGACGCCCGCTGGCTGTATGAATGGTCCGCCATGGGCACGCCGGTGTGGGTCTACGATCCCTCCGGCCAAACGCCCACCGACCTGGACGAGGCCGGCGGGGCGCCGTAGCGCCGTGCGTGGAGCGGGCGTGGGCGAGGCTGGGGAAGGCCTGTGCATGATCCGCCCTGGCTGGATGTGGTGAGCGTGCTGCGCCTGAGATTGATTGGCCTGTGGTTGCTTTTTGCCTTCCACCCGGCGCTGCCGGCCGCCGCCCGGCCCGCGCCCCTGGCTCAGCCGCGCCGATCACCGCTGGCGTCCACGCCTCCCGATCTGACCGCTTCGACGCCAGCCCCTGATCGCCTGCCCCCTATTTGCCCCGGCCCCTTCCAACTTCAGCACCCCAGGGAGTGTCCCGAGGTGGGTCCCGGCCACTATGCCGGCCAGATCGCGGCAGCCGGCCTGCCCTATCCGCTGCCGGCGCTCGGCGTCACGCCCCTGCGGCCTCACCGCGGGCTGACGCCGGATGCGTACGCCCGCGTCATCACCAATACCGCCCCGGTCTACCGCACGCCCTACGATGCCTTGGGCGGCCTGGAGCCGCTGCGCTACTTCGAGTTTGGGTTTGAGTTTGTCAGCCTGGTCGGACAGGTAACGGTCGCTGGCGAGACCTTCTATCAGATCAACCGCGGCGAGTACATGCGCGCCGGCCACCTGCGCGAAGTGCAGCCCTCTGGCTTTCAGGGCCGCTTCTTCAGCGCGCCGCCCGCGGGCCAGGTGGGTTGGGTCATCAATACAGTTCCGGTCAGCCCGGCCCCCGGCCAGCCGCCCGCCCCCGACGCCCCCTACGCCGGCCGCTACGCCCCGATTGAGGTCATGGGCATTGAGCGCGTAGGCGATTGGAACTGGTATCTGATTGCGCCTGGCCAATGGATCGAGCAGCGCAACGTATCCCTGGTCCAGCCTGCCCCGCCAGGCGGGGCAGGAGGCACACTCATCGCCGTGGACACCTACGAACAGTCCCTGGGCGTGTACATCGACGGTCGGCTCATCTTTGCTACGCTCGTGTCCAGCGGATCGCGCTACTTCCCCACCCGGGCCGGCGCCTTCCAGGTGTGGGCCAAGATCGACGAGGGCAAAATGAGTGGCGCCTACCTGGCTGACCGCCGCGACTACTACTTTCTCGAAGACGTGCCCTGGATCCTGTATTACGATGGCGACCGGGCGCTGCACGGCGCCTACTGGCACGACAATTTCGGGATGCGCTCCTCGCATGGCTGCGTCAACCTGTCGCCCCGCGACGCGCGCTGGCTGTTTGGCTTCGCCGGTGTCGGCACGACCGTTGTCGTCTATAACTCCGGCGGCTGACGCCTCGCTTTGGTATAATCGCCCTGGTCTCCGCTGCCACGGTCGCGGCCGTGCGCCGTGCCCTCGACCATGAGCCTGCTCAAACGTTTGACCGGCACCCGGCCGATACTCCTCGATGGTGCTACCGGCACCGAACTGAACCGGCGTGGGGTCAGCACTGCTCTTCCCCTGTGGAGCGCGCGAGCCCTGCTCGAAGCGCCGGACGTCCTACGCCAGGTGCACGCCGACTATGCGCGCGCGGGCGCCGAGCTGATCACGGCCAACACCTTCCGCACGCACCGGCGCTCGCTGGCCCAGGCCGGGCTGGGCGCCCGAGCGGCCAGCCTGACTCAGCAGGCGGTAGCGCTGGCCCGGGCCGGTGTGCAGGCGGCGCAGCCCAGCCACCCGGTCTATGTCGCCGGCTCGCTGGCCCCGCTCGAAGACTGCTACTCGCCTACATTGGTGCCGCCGCAGGCCGAGTGCGAGCGCGAGCATGCCGAAATGGCCCAGAATCTGGCCGCCGCCGGGGTCGACCTCATCCTAGTCGAGACGATGAACACGATCCGCGAGGCCCTGGCCGCCACACGGGCCGCGCGCGCCACCGGCCTGCCGGTCTTCACTAGTTTTGTCTGCCGCACGGATCAGCATCTGTTCTCGGGTGAGACCATCACCGCCGCCGTGCAGGCGATTGCCCCGCTGGGCGTGGCCGGTTTGCTGATCAACTGCACCCCTTCGACCACCATCCATTTGCCCTTCGGCGAACTGCGCGAGGCCGTGCGAGCCCAGGCGCTGCCGATCCCCTATACCGGCCTATATGCCAACATCGGCCACACCAACGACGTCGACGGCTGGACCAGCACCGCCGATGTGGCGCCTCTGGAATACGCTCGCTTGGCCAGTGCCTGGATGCGGCAGGGCGCCAACGTCATCGGCGGCTGCTGCGGCACGACCCCAGCCCACATCAGCGCGCTGCGCGTGATCTTCGATTAGGCGTATGCGACCGCGCGCCGTGCTGCCTCTTGGCCTGGCGTTGCTGGCTGCCAGCCTGGCGTGCAATACCCTGTTTCCGGGTGGCACAGCCACGCTGGCCCCGCCCCCAACCGCCTCGCGCGCGCCGGCTGCCCTGCCGCTCACCGCGGCCGCCGCTCCAAGCGCCAGCCCGACCTCACCGCTGCCCACTGCCACCCGCGCCGTGCCCACCCGGCTGCCGGCCCCCAGCCACGCGCCGGCGGCCACCCTGGGATCGCCCGTCGCAGGAGTGCGCGCCTGCGCCTATGTGCCTGGCGTTTCCACCCCCGCCGTCATGCCGCCGACCGCGACCAGCCTGGGGACCCCCACGCCTTACCCCCTGGGCGCCCCACCGGCCAATACCCCTGTCGATCCCCAAGTCACCGAGCGGCAATTGCGCATTCTGGATGAATTCGCCGATACGATCGAGAGCGAATACCTCTACCCGGACTTCAACGGCCTCGACTGGCCGGCGCTACGGGCGCGCTACCAGCGCCTGGTGGCGGGTGGCCTGACTGATCAGGACTTCTACCAGGCCCTCAACGCGCTACTGGCCGAGTTGGGCGACGACCATTCTTACTTCGAAAGCCCGGACGAGGCGGCCGAGTCGGATGCCGCCTACGCGGGCAACAACGACTACGTCGGTATTGGCGTCGTGGTCCAGCCCATCCCCGAGGCAGACCGCGCCGTCATCGTTTACACCTTCCCCGGCGGGAGCGCGGCCGAGGCTGGGCTGCGCGCCCACGACTCGATCTTGGCCGTGAACGGCGAGCCCCTGCTCGATGCGGCGGGCGCCATTCGCGACGTGATCCGCGGCGAACCCGGCACCGAGGTCGTGCTCACGGTGCAGCGGCCCGGCGAAGCGCCGGCCGGGTTGACTCTGCCGCGGCGGCGCGTGACAGGCGCCGCGCCGGTCGATTTCTGCCTGGTGCCCGGGACGCGGCTGGGCTATCTTTTCCTGCCGCACCTGGATGACGAGACCATCCCCGGCCAGGTGCGCGCCGCGCTGCAAGCCATGACGGCGCCTGGTCCGCTGGACGGCCTGGTCCTGGACAACCGCCAGAACGGCGGCGGAGCCAGCACCGTGCTCGAAGCCTTGTTGGGCTTCTTCACCAGCGGCACGCCCGGTCACTTTGTCAGCCGCGCCGATCGGCGCCCGCTTGAGATCGACGCCAAGGATATCGGCGGCTCACAGACCGTGCCCTTGGTGGTATTGGTGGACGTGGATACGGCCAGCTACGGCGAGGTGCTCAGCGGCGTGCTGCGCGACACCGGCCGTGCCACGCTGGTCGGCCAGACCACGCTGGGCAATGTCGAGACGCTCTGGGCTTACACCTTCGAAGACGGCTCGCGGGCCTGGATCGCGCGCGAGGCCTTCCAGTTTGCGGGTCAGGCTGTCGGCGAGTGGGAAGACACCGGCATTGTGCCCGACGTCTTCATCCCCACGCGCTGGGACCTGTTCACCGAAGCCAATGACCCGGCGCTGGCCGCGGCCGTCGGCCTGCTCTCCGATGTCCCGGCTGCGCCTGGGCTATCGCGCTTCCGGCGGCCCATTCCTCCCATTCTGGGGCGCCCGGCCGGCGCTCGCTAGCCTTGGCGAACAACACCCGCCAGAACAGCCGGCGACTCCAGCTATAATACGCAGCGGCCGGCCTGGCGGTCCCGTGCAGCTGAGCGAGCTTAGTTCCGATGTCTGATGCGCCCCGCAAATACTACCTGATCAACACCACCCAACTCCAGGCCGCCAGGAAACATTGGCCGCAGGTCAGCGACAAGACCTGGGTCCTGATCCTGAAGCGGGCCGAAGAGCCTGTGGTGCTCAACAAGCCGCCCCATCGCGGCGTCGGCTTTGTCAGCCTGAAGGCGCCGGCCGAAACCGTGGAGGGCATGTTTTATCGACGCGACATCGACGTGCTCATCCTCGTCAGCGGCGAAACGCCGCTCGAGCATTGAGTGTGCCCCGTCCGAACGGCCGGCCGGCAGCGCGCTGCCGCTGGCCCCGCCTTCGGCCTGGAGGCTGAGCGCGGCTGCCAGCCAGACTGCCACCAGGCAGTTCGAGTTCAACAGCAAGCTCTGGTTTTGGCGGGGACCCGCCCAGTTTTACTTCGTTTTCGCCGCGCCGAGTGAGCGGCTGCCCAACCTCCATCCATCTATCCTCTATGACCGACACCACTCCTTCCACCGCCGAGCCCAAGCCGCCCTACCTCCCCGAGTCCGCCATGGCCATCGTGGCGCATCCGGACGACGTCGAATTCTCGTGCGCTGGCACGCTGGCCCGCTGGGCGCGTGCCGGCGCGCGCATCTCGCTCGTCCTGTGCACCAGCGGCGATGTGGGCATCGCCCGCGAAGACATCACGCGCCAGGAGGTCGCGGCCCTCCGCGAGGCCGAGGCCCAGGCCGCCGCCGGCATCATCGGCGCAGCCGAGATCAACTTTCTCCGCGAGCCGGACGGCATGGTCCAAGCTACGCTCGATTTGCGGCGCAAGCTGGTGCGCGAGATTCGTCGCTTCCGGCCCGAGGTCGTGATCACGGGAGATCCGACCGTGGTTTGGGTCGGCAACTCCTACATCAACCATCCCGACCATCGGGCGGTCGCGCTGGCCGCGGTCGATGCGATCTTCCCAGCTGCCGGGCAGCCGCACTTGTTCGCGGAGCTGGCGCACGAGGGTCTCATGGCCCACAAGGTCCGCAAGGTCTACGTCACCAACTGGCGCGATGGCGATACCTGGGAGGCGATTGACGACACCATCGACGTCAAGGTGGCCGCCCTCCAGGCTCACAAGAGCCAGATGGGCTCATGGAACGTCGAGAAGAACATCAAGGAATGGGCGGCCGAGCGCGCCAAGGATCACGGCATGCAGTATGCCGAGATCTACCGCGTCGTTACCCTCGAAAGCGACGAGGACTGGGAAAAGTACAAGGGCCAGGTCTACGGCCGCGCCTAGGCCGGCACGCGCGGCCCGAGGCCGCCGGCCTTTCTCCTTCGTCCTTGGTCGCTCGCCCTTCGTCGTGTCGCGCTCGGCGCCGGGACCTGCGCATGATCCAGCGCGATTCGGGCCGATGGCCTATACTTGGTCGCGTCAGCCATGCCTCCCGCAGCCAACGCGCCCGCCGCCGTCCTCGCCCGTCCACCCAGCGCGGCCGCCCGCGCGCGCGTTGGCCGCCTGGCGCTGGCGCTGCTGGCGCTTTGTCCGCTGCTTGTGTGGAGCGCCGCCCGCCTGGTCTATGCCCTCAACTACCGCGCCAGCGATTTTTTCACCTTCTGGCTGGCAGCGCGCATGCAGTGGACGGGCCAGGATCCTTATTCCCCCGCCGACTGGCTGGCCGGACACCAGCAATTCGCCGCCGATTGGATTCCGAACGCCCTCTACCCGTACCCGCTACCGCTGGCCCTGCTCCTGGCGCCTCTGGGCTTGCTGCCGCTTGACCGTGCCTACATCGTCTGGATTTCGCTAGCGCTAGTCTTGATGGTGACGGCCGTCATGCTTGTCCTGCTGCTAGACTGGCAGCCGCGCTCCAAGCACTACGTCGGGCCGCTCCTGATCGGGCTGCTGCTCTTCCGGCCGGTTTGGGTGAGCCTGCGCAATGGGCAGTTGGGTGGGCTCTTGGTGTTCGTCGTGGCGCTGGCGGCGTGCTGTTGGGAGCAGCGGCGCTGGCTGGCCGGCGGGTTATTGCTCGCCCTGCTGGCTCTCAAACCCACGTTTGGTTTTCCAGTCTTGGGATTGGGCTTGCTCTGGCTGGCGGCCCGCCGCCAATGGGCGGGCGCGGCTGGCATCGCTATTTCGGGCGCGGCCCTTCTGCTGATCGCTCAACTGCAGAACGCCCAGTGGCTGTCGCGTTTCCTGGGGGTGGGCCAGACCAAGCTGGGCGAGACGTTCGGCTACTCGCCCACCCTGTGGGGCCTGGCCGGGGCGGCGTGCGGCCACACGCTCACCTGCACTCTGGCCGCGGGCGGTCTGCTGGCGGGCGGCCTCCTGCTGGCGACGGGCTTCGTGCTGGCGGCGAGCCGCGCGCGGCCTGGCCCGCTACTGGCCCTCAGCCTCAGCCTGCCCGCGGCGCTCCTGGTCATGCCCTACGGCTGGGCCTACGACCAGGTGCTGCTGCTAGCGCCGCTGGCCGTGGCGACGTTGGCCGTGGCCCGCGCGGGTTTTCCTTACTTGGTGAGTGCCCTGCTGTTCTTTGCCGTCGACCTGCTGGCCATCGCCCTGTTGCTGCTGGCGGCCGCGACCGGCGAAGACACCTGGAGCGCGCTTGTGCCGCTGGTGGTTTGGGTCCTGGTGCTGTGGGCCGCGCGCCGGCCGGCCGGGGAGCTTCGTCCGCTGGAGCCGCCCTACGCCGTGACCGTCGCCTCGCGCCCGTAGCGTCGCGCCACGGCCGGCACCAGGTATTCGCTGAAGGCGCGCTCGACGTCGTAGTCGGGCTGCCAGCCCCAATCCTGACGCGCCGCACTGTCGTCGATATCGGCCGGCCAACTGTCCACGATCGCCTGGCGCTTCACGTCGGGCTCAAAGCTGACGACCGCGCCGGCGAAGGCCCGCTGGACCAACTTGTAGATCTCGCCCGCCGAAAGCGAAAAGCTCGTCACGTTGTACACCAACCGGTTCAACCGCTCGCGTGGGGCCGCGCCCAGCATCAGCAGCGCCTTGACCGCGTCGGGCATGGCCATGAACGGCAGCCGCGTGTCCTCGCGCACGAAGCACGCATACGGCTCGCCCTGGGCCGCGTGGTGCAGCATCTCCGGCCCATAGTCGCTGGTGCCGCCGGTCGGCAGGGTTTCAGCGCTGATCAGGCCGGGAAAGCGCAAGCAGCGGAAGTCGATGCTGGCGGTGGAGGTGTCGGCGGCCAGTTGCCGGTAGTAGCGCGCGTAGTAGCGCCCCAGGTGCTCGCAGTATAGCTTATTGCAGCCGTACATCGTCGTCGGCTGGGCCCACTCGTCCTCGCGCGCCCGGCCGGCGCGCTCCTTGGCCGCCAGGCTCGGCAGGCCGTAGGCCGCGATCGAGCTGGGATACAGGAACAGCACCGGCCGCCCTTGCCAGTGGGCCTGCTCGACCCCCAGCCGCAGCAGGTTGAGCGTGCCCTCCACGTTCACCCGGTGCGCGGCCTCCGGCGTGAACTCGGCGCGCGTCGAGAGCAGCGAGGCCAGGTGATAAATGGCGCGGATCTCGTATTCGCTCACCAGCCGGCCCAAGAGCATGCCGTCGAGGATGTCGCCCTGGATAAAGCGGTAGCAGGAGGGCAGCAACGCCGGGTCCAGCGGCTGCAGGTCGAGCGCCACGACCCGCGCGCCTTCCAAGCGGCCGAGATGCGCGATGAGGCCGTGCCCCACCTCGCCGTTCGCCCCGGTGATCAAGGTGACCTCTTTGCGCATGGTCGAGCCTCCCGTTGTCTGTATACTGGACTGTAATCTGACTCGACCTAGGAGACAAGTATGCCCTCTCGACCCCGCCTTCGCGACCTCGGCCTGGCCATTGGCACGCTGCCCGCCGGGACCCACAACGCCATCACCGACGTGCCCGGCGTGCGTGTCGGGCATGTCACGCTAATCGACGGCGAAGGGCCGCTGGAGCCCGGCGTTGGCCCGATCCGCACCGGCGTGACCGCCGTCCTGCCGCACGAGGGCGATATCTTTCGCGACAAGGTCGCGGCCTGGGTCCACCGGCTGAACGGCTTCGGCGAGGTCACCAACGCCGAGCAGGTCCGCGAGATGGGCGTAATCGAGACGCCCATCCTGCTTACCGGCACTCAGAACGTGCCGCGCGTCGCCGATGCCTTTCTCGATTGGGCCTTTGCCCGCGACCCGGAGTTGGGCGTCACCACCTGGGGACCCGGCCCAGTGGTGGCCGAATGCTCCGATCAATACCTATCCGATGTGCGCGGCCGTCACGTGCGCGCCGAGCATGTCCGCGCGGCGCTGGAGGGCGCGGCCGGGGGGCCGGTCGCCGAGGGCGGGGTCGGGGGCGGCACGGGCATGGCCTGCTGCGAGTTCAAGGGCGGCATCGGCACCAGCTCGCGCCTGCTGCCGCCCGACGCCGGCGGCTTCAGCCTGGGCGTGTTGGTGATGAGCAACTTTGGGCGCCGCGAGCACCTGCTGATCGACGGCGTGCCGGTGGGCCGCGCCCTGCGCGACTGGCGGCCGCCCGCCTCGGCCAGCGACCCTGCGCGCCTGGGCTCTTCGATCATCATTGTGCTGGCCACCGATGCGCCGCTCGACCCGCGCCAGCTCGAGCGGCTGTGCGTCCGGGCCGGCGCCGGGTTGGCCCGCGCCGGCGGCCTGTATTCCACCTCCAGCGGCGACTTTGTCATTGCCTTCTCAACCACTAACCGCACGGCTCACAACCCCACTGGCCCGGTTCAGTCGCACGGCGCCATCGCCGAATCGCCGCTGGCGGGGCAGGCCTGGCCCGCGCAGCCGCCGATCAACTATTCCTTCCAGGCCGCGGTCGAAGCCACGGAAGAAGCCATCCTCAACTCACTGTTCGCCGCTGAAACCATGGTGGGCCGCGACGACCACGTGCGCCACGCCCTCCCCACCGATCTTGTGCTTGAGATCATGCGCCAGCACAACCGGCTGGGGCCAAACCGCCCTTAGACGCTTGATGCAAATAGATGATGTGGCTTCACAGGATCAGGGTCGCGAAAGCGAAGTCCGGGCGACCGCAGTAGCGGTTGATCCAAATGCCGAGATTGTAGGCGGCCAGCTTGGCCGCGATGC
>JADLEU010000070.1 GCA_020845955.1 Anaerolineales bacterium | reverse complement strand
CCGTTGCCCTACCCTCCGCCGCGGCATGAACAGTCTAGCACACCCGAAAGGAGTGTGGCCGACCCGGTGACATTATCATTTGACCGAACGATCCGCCCCCGGTGTCATTATCTTTTGACTTGACAGGTTGCGCCAGCTTCGGCCTCCGGTGGGACCTTCTAGAGCGGATAACTGTCGCATTGACGGCGCCCGTAGGGGCGTTCAAATCACCTGCCCACCCTGCAGCCCTGGCCAAGCCCACCAGGGTTGCAGGGGGGGCAGGTGTTTCCCGGCCGCAGGCGGGGGGGGCGCGCAGGCGGGTGTGGCGGGCGGTGCCAGGGGAACGCCCCTGCGCCGGTAGGCGGCAGCGCGCCATCAAAACGGCGAGAACGTGCTCTAGCCGGGCTTGCGCCCGACCGCCACCAGGCTCAGCCCCATCGGCAGCCGGCGCCGGCCCAGCCAGCGCGCCTCGCTGGCCAGCACCGCGCCCAGCAGCCGGTCGAACCCCCCAAAGGGCACCGTCAATTCCGACTGATCGGACGGCGCCCATAAACGCTCGCTTAGCCGCTTGAGCGCCGCCACCGGGAATAGCCACATGTTGGCGTAGCTGACGTATTCCACGTCCAGCCCGGCCCGCTCCAGCCGGGCCCGCACTTCGCCGGCCGTGTAGCGATGCTGCACGCGCCAGGCCCGGTCATGCGCGCCGCGCAGCCAATCGTTGGCCGCCACCCGCAGCAACAAGCGCCCGCCTGGCGCCAACACCCGCCCGATCTCAGCCAGTGCTGCCGTTTCGCGCTCGGGCGGGAGCATCACTAAGACGTCGAACGACGTCACCAGGTCGAAGGCCGCCGCGGGCAGCGGCAGCGCCGCGACCGACGCGCATACGCGCGGGGCCGCGCCGCGCTGGCCAGCCAGCCGGAGCGCATAGGGCAGCAGGTCGACCCCCACCACCGACCCAAATTGCGCCAGGAAGCTCATCGCGCCGCCCGTGCCGCAGCCCGCGTCGAGAATGCGCAGGCAGCCCGGCCGGGCATAGTACCGGTCGAGCATGGCGGTGGTGATGGCCCGCATCCCCCGGTACCACCACAGCCGGTCCTCCAATTGGTACATCAGCTCATATTCGTTCAGCCGCATGCTGGCCCGATCAAGCCGTCCCCGCTTGGCGCGAAAGCTCGTATGATATCATTGCAGCGACCTTATGGCAGCATCCAAACGGCCTCCTGCTCACGCAAGCTGGCTGCCTCGGGGCGGGTCAGGCGCCAACCTGTTCGCCTGGGTCATCGTCGCGCTGGCCTTCGTCCTGCGCCTTTACCGCCTCGCCGATCAAAATATCTGGTGGGACGAAGGCTGGACGATCTGGATGGGCCGGATGGACCCCGTGGCCATCGCCCTGCGCACCGCCGTCGACGCCCATCCGCCGCTGCACTATTGGCTGATGCATTATTGGGGCCGCCTGGCCGGCACCGATGTGTTTGTCGGGCGGCTCCTATCGGTCTTCTTTGGTGCCCTGAGCCTGGCGGTCATGTACCGGCTGGGCGCTCAGGCCGGCGGCGTTCGCCTGGGCCTCCTGGCCGCCTTTCTGCTGGCGCTGGCCCGCTTCCACGTCTGGTGGTCTCAAGACATCAAGAATTACACGCTGGCCGGTTTCTTCGGCCTGGCCGGCACCTGGTTCGTCTTGCGCCTCTTCCAAGCCCATGACCGCTCCACCCGGCCGCGCTGGCCGCTGTGGGTGGGTTACGCGGCCTCCAGCCTCCTGGCGGTCTACTCGCACTACCTGGCTTGGCTCCTATTCCTGGCTCACAACGTCTTCGCCGCGATTGTCCTGCTCGCGCGCTGGCGCCGGGCCGAGCACCCCTGGCGCGGTCTGGCTAGTTGGGCCGCTGCTCAAGCCGCAATCGTGGGTCTGTTTGCGCCCTGGCTGGCGCTGCACCTGAACAACGCCACGACTTGGACAGCCGCGCCCCCGGTCGAGCCCGGTTTCTTTCTGCGCCTGACCGGCACACTCTTTGCGCTGGGCGTCACTCGCAACCTCGAGGCTCAGTCTTTCGCCGTAGCCTTCCTGTTGGGCCTGGCCGCGCTGGGCGCCGGGCTGGCGCTGCGCCGTTCGCCGGCAGCCCGCTCACGCCAGGCGGCCCTGCTGGCCTTGCTGATCGTCTGCCTGCCTCCCGTGGTCCTGTACGGGCTGTCGTTCACGCCCGCTGCGTTCTTTGCGCCTCAACTCCAGCCGCGCTACCTGCTGATCTTTCTGCCGGGTTTTAGCCTGCTATTGGCCATGGGGCTGCGCGCGCTGGTCTGGCGCTGGCGGCCTCTGGGTCTGACCGCCCTGGTGATCGCGGCCGCGCTGATGGCCGGCAGTCTGTCTGATTACTACCGCGGCCGACGCCTGCGCGATGATTACTTCACACTGGCCAACGTGATCAACGCCTTCGCCGAGCCAGGCGACGGCCTGCTGCTCCACACGGACCAGGAATGGCCCGTCCTGCTCTACTACTTGCGGAACCCGCTGCCGTGGGACGGCGTCCTGGCCGGCGAGGCGCTCAGCCCCAGCATGGCGGCCGCCATGGCCGACAAAATCTCCGCCCGCTTTCGGCGTGTCTGGTTGGTGACCATCCCCGACGCCCTGGCCAGAGACCCGCAGCGGTTGATGGCGGCCGAGCTCGCTCGCCGCCTGGCCGTTCAATATGATCACACCTTTGGCGACAAGCGGCTCACGCTCTATGCTCAGTCCCCCGAACTGGCGCAGGCGGTGCCCGCGGAGACTTTTGCGGTCCAGCATCACCACCCCGAGGAGTTTTCGCCCGGGCTGACACTGTTGGGTTACGACCTTCCGGTGGATGAGCCGCGCGCCGGCGATGACGTGCGCTTGGTCACATACTGGAACGCCGCGCTAGCCGTCACGGTGCAGGTCGAGCTGCGCGACGCGGCCGGCATCACACGGGCCGCCGAAACCGCCCCTGTGCCGCCCGGGGAACGTGTTCGCGTGCAGACCGATGTGCAGGTGCCCGCCGATGCACCGGCAGAACAAACCCTGGTCGTGATCGTGCCTGGAGAGCTGCCCGAAGCGCTGGCCCAGATTGAGGCTGAACCCGTCGCGCTGCCCCCGCCCGAGGCCGGCGAGATCGCCAATCCGGTCGACTACACCCTCGGCGCCGCCGTTCACCTGGTGGGCCACACCCTGCCCCAATCACGGCTCGTGCCGGGCCAGGTCTACCCGCTAACCCTGTTCTGGCGCAGCGCGGGGCCTATCGAGCAGGATTACAAGGTCTTCGTGCATCTGGTTGGCGGCGAATTCAATCCTGATTTGGGCAACCCGCTGTGGGGCCAGGTAGACCGCTTCCCGCTAGACGGCGCTGTGCCCATGCCGGCCTGGGAACCCGGCACGGTGATTGCCGATCACTATCTGGTTCCGGTTGACCCGGATGCGCCGCCGGGCGAATACCGGCTGGTGGTCGGGATGTATGACGCGCTGAGCGGGGCGCGCTTGCCGGTGTACGCCCAGGCCGGCATGCTCGCCGGCGATGAGATTCTCATCAACATGGTGGAGGTGGCGCCGGCGCCGTAGCGTCGGCACGGCCTGGGCGCTCAGCCAGCCGGTAAAGCATTAAGGCCAGTACTCGTGCCCGTGCGCAGCATAGTAGGCCAGGGTGTGCGTCAGCCCCTCGCGCAGGCCTACGCGCGGCTGCCAGCCCAGGTCTGCCTTGGCGCGGGCGTAGCTGCCAAAGTAGTCGCCAATATCGATGGCCTTTTGCTCGGCCGGGAACGGCACTAGCCGGTAGCGGCCCGAGCCCTGGAGCTCGATCAGCAGCTCGGCCAGCGCCTGCAGCGAGATGACCTCCTCGCCGCCCAAGTTGTAGATCGCACCGACCGCTGCTTCGCACGTCGCCGCCCGTAACAAGGCCTCGACCGCATCGTCCACGTAGGTGAAGTCACGCCGCTGTCTCCCATCGCCAAAGACCAGGATCTCGTCTCCCTGCAGCAGCCGCCGCAGCCAGATCCCCAGGAACGTCTGGCGGGCATCGACCACCCGCATCCGCGGCCCGTAGGTATTGGTCAAGCGCAGCGAGGTGGCGCGCAGCCCGTAGGCGCGCTGATAGACGATGTGGTACCACTCCCCGGCCACCTTGTTGACGCCGTTGACATCGACCGGGTCAACAGGATGCTGTTCGTCCACCGGCAGATAGCGCGGGCGGCCATAGATCTGGCGGGTGCCCGAATATACCAGGCGCACGCTCGGATTATGTTTGCGGCAGGCTTCCAGGATGGACAGTTGGCTGCGGCAGTTGATGTCCAGGTCGGTATAGGGATTGTGCATTGAGTCCAGGTGGCTCACCTGCCCGGCCAGGTTGAAGATGAACGCCTGGCCGCGCACCAGGTGATCCATGCTGTACTCATCGCGCACGTCGGCGATGTTGATGCGGACCCGCTCTTCGTAGCCTGCCAGGTTGAAGCGCTTGCCGCCGTACTCGGGGATGAGCGAATCAATCGCCGTCACGCGAGCCCCCAGGTCGGCCAGCCGCCGAGCCAGGTTGCTGCCGATAAAGCCCAGCCCGCCAGTGATCAGTACGGGCTGATCGCGGAAAGCGGCTGCCAGGTGGGGTGCGGCATTGGTCGCCATTGGGCTAGACGTCGCGTTCGTCGCGCGGCGGCGCCAGAGACCCCTGCCCAGCGGCCGCGACCCCCGCCGCCCGCCCGCCCAGCCGGGGCAGGGCCACCAGCTGCCACCACAGGTGGCCGAGCTGCACGGCCGTGCGAGCCAGGCGGCGGAAATTGAAGAATTGGCTCTGCCCGTACGCGCGGTGATAGTGATGCACCGGCAGCTCCACAAAATGCGCGCCGGCATCATGGAACTTCTTGACCAGTTCCAGGGCGATCGTGCCGCTGTCCGACGTCAGCGGCACGCGGCTCAACAGGCTCCGCCGGAACAGCCGGAAATCGCAGTCGGTGTCGCGCAGCGGGAGCCCGAACAGCGCGCGCACAAAGTGATGATAGAGCCGGCCGATGATCGCGCGGTGCAGCGGATCGCTGCGCGAGATCTTGTACCCGTTGACGATATCGACGTCGTCGCCGGCCGCCTCGGCCAACTGCACCAGCTCGTGCGGGTCATACTGCGCGTCGCCATCCGTGTAGAAGATCCAGTCTTTGGTGGCGTGGCTGAAGCCGGTGCGCAGCGCGGCGCCATAGCCGCGATTGCGGGCGTGAGTGACGATCCGCAGCGGGGCGTAAACCGCCTGGAGCTGGGCCAAGACCTCGCCGG
>JADLEU010000069.1 GCA_020845955.1 Anaerolineales bacterium | reverse complement strand
AGCAGGACGGTCCACGGCACGCGCCGCACGGTAGTGTTGACCCAGGTACTCAAGCCGTTGCCCTGGCCCAGGTCCAGCCCCTCGATCTCCTCCGGCAGCAGCAGACCGCTGTCGTCCGGGCCGCGCTCGAAGCCTTCGTCGCCGGACGAGTTGCCGCTGCCGCTGGCCTCTGCCTCCGGCGCGCGTTCAGGCCGCACCAGCGGCGCCTCCGACGTCGTCGGCTCAAACTCGACCCAGCCGTAGCCGGGAAAGAAGACCTCCGGCCAGGCGTGCGCATTCTGCTCGAGCACGTGGAAGACCCCGGTGCGCGGGTCAAGCTCGCCCTGGCTGAACCCAACGGCCAGCCGGGCCGGAATACCGAGCGAACGCAGCAGCATGACCTCGGCTGAGGCGTAGTAGTTACAGTAGCCGCGGCGCGAGGTGAAGAGCAGGTAATCGATGGGCTCGACATCAACCGGGGGCGTCTCGATGCCCTGATCGTAAACGATGTTGTCACGCAGCCACTGGGTGATGGCTTGCGCCTGGTCGAAGGGGTTGGCGGCGCCGGCCTCGTCCACGATCTGGCGGGCCAGTTCGCGCGTGCGGCTGGTGATCTCCGGCGGCACGGCCAGGAAGTTGGCGCGCACCCAGGCTGGATAGTTCCGGCTGGCTTCCCGCAGGCTCTCATCGTCAGCCACCGAGACGGAGGCGACCATCTGATAGGTTTCGCCGCGGCGCAGCACCTGCTGCGAGCGGACCGCGGTGACGTCGTAGCGGGCGCCGCCTTCGGGGTCAAAGGTGACCTCGAACGTACCCGGCCGATCGAGCCACTCCAGCTGCGGGGCAATGTAGAGCCGGCTGGAAGCGGCCACGTGCATGGTGACCGCCAGGCTCACCTGGTGGCGCAACTGATAGACCTGCCCCTGTGCCCGGTTGCGATTGGGATCGTGCTCCTTGTAAATTACCTCGCCCAGGCCCCAACTACCGTCCGAGTAGCTGCCATAAGCGGCCGCGCGCCAGTAGTAGCGCGGCACGCTGGCCAGGACCTCGTCGACCTTTTCGTCTTCCGGGACGTTGACACGGACATCCATGATCGGCTCGGCGCTCAGGCGAGCGGGGCCGCCCAGGACGAGCGAATCGCCATAGAAGTCACTATAGGCCTGGCCATAGCCGCGAATGGCAGCAAACATCCGCATCCACGCCTCGCGTACCACGCTGAACGAGCCCGTCATCTGGCGCCAGGTCGTGGCGGCCTGCGGCGAAGCCGCCAGGCCCGGCCCGGCCCAGCCGATGATGACGCCGGCCAGGGCCGCGGCCAGTCCCGCCCGCAGGAAGTCCAGGCGCAGGTCGGTGCTGTAGCTGACGCGCGCCGTCTGCCACTCGCGCTCGCGGCTCAGCAGGTTCATACGCGCCACGAACAGCAGCGCCAGCAGCACGTAGACGGCCAAGTACAGATCGAGCCGGGCGGGACCCAGGTAGTAGTAGACGTTGACCAGCAGCCCGACCCCAGCCGGGAGGATGGCCGGCCAGACCGAGCCGCGCCGAAAGACCGACCACGACATCAGCACGCCGATGTACCAGAAGATCAGGGCCACCGCGACCGGAAAAGGCAGGGCGTCGCGCGAGGTGCCGCCGTGCAGCCCCTTGTAGAGGAAGCCGTTGAGCCGGCTCACCAACTCGACGCTGCGAGCGTGCCAATCGCCCTCCAGGCCAAGGCAAATGAAGAAACCGACCGTGAACAGGCCGTAAACCGTCGCAAACAGGAAGGCCGTGCTGCCGGCAAAGCGGCTCTTGGCCAGCGCCAGCCCGGCCAGCACCGCCACGATGCCTGTCACCCAGGCCGCATTGAGCCCCTCGGCCCAGCCCGCCACGGCCACACTCCCGGCCGCCATCACCAGCATGGCGCACAGGAGCAGGACAGTGAACCAACCTTCTTCCAGCTTCAGCATGCGGACCTCAAACCCTCCTGATCTGCGCTCATATTCTACCCCGCGGCGGGGCGATTCGTTCAGGCGCTGGCCGCACTCATCAAAGACTAAGGAAGCCCGGGCCCACGGCTCGCGCGCGGCTTGCCGCCCCCCGGCACATCTGCTATCATGCGCGCCTTAAGCCCACGCAACACCCCCACTCTGGTGGGCCACAGGCAGCCACAACCGCAATCTCAGGTGTATGGTCAGCGAGTACTCGGCGACTAGCGCTCGGCGGCGGACGTATACCATCCTGACTGCCATCATCTTGTTGACCCTGCCATGTTACTGCATCGGGTTTATCGTTCTGTCCATGGTGCCGCTCGAAACGCCAGCCGAACAGACCCCGACGATGCTGGCGACGGTCACAGGGCTGCCCTCCGCCACCGGCACGGCCAGCACTCCCGCCGCGACCCTGACCAACACGCCCGCAGCGCCTACCGGCACCTTTGAGGCCACGCCGACCCAGTTCGTGCCGCCTTCGCGCACGCCCACCAACACCGCGACCCTGACGCCGACCCCCACCACCAGCCTGACGCCCAGCCCCACGCCAACCGTGACGGCCTCGCCGACGCTGACCACCACCCTGACCAGCACACCCACGCCCACCGGCACGGCCACCAGCGTGCCCCCCACACCCACGACCAGCGCGACCGCAACGCTGACCGAGGTGCCGCCGACCGCAACGGCCACCCCCAGCGCCACGGCCATCCTGCTGCCGCCGACTGAGACTCAGACCGCGACAGCCACCGAGACGGCCACGGCGACCGAAACGCCGACCGCCACGCAGGCGCCCTGACGCATGCCATTTGACATCCTGGCGCACCTCAAAGCTCTTTGCGCCGCCCCGGGACTGCCAGGACACGAGGCGCCAGCGCGCGACCTGCTGCGCGCGGCCTGGTCGCCCCTGACGCACTGGCTGGAAACCGACCGGCTGGGCAGCCTGTGCGCCACGCGCCAGGGCGGCGGCCCGCGGCCGCGGCCGCGCCTGATGCTCGCGGCGCACGTGGACACGATTGGCATGCTGGTGACGCGCCTGGACGGCGACTTTCTGCGGATGAGCCGGCTCGGCGACGTCGACGAGCGCACGCTGCCCGGACAACTCGTGACCGTGCATGGGCGCCATGACCTGCCTGGCGTCATCGGCCAGCCCCCGGCCTACCTGCTGCCCAAGAACGGCCGCGAACAGGTGACGCCGCTGAGCGAGCTGGTGGTCGATACTGGCCTGCCGGCCGAGCGGCTGCGCGCCCTGGTGCAAGCGGGCGATCTGGTCTCGCTGGCACAGCCGGCGCGCGAACTGCAGAACGGTCTGCTGGCAGCGCGCGGCCTCGACAACCGGGCCTCAGTGACGGCGCTGACCCTGGCTCTGTCGGAGCTGCAGTCCCGGGCGCATGCCTGGGACGTCGTGGCCGTGGCCACGGTGCAGGAGGAGTTCGGCCTGAGGGGAGCCGGGCCGGCCGCGTTTGCCCTAGCGCCCGATCTGGCCATCGTCATCGACGTGACCTTCGGCCGCGACGCGAACACGCGCGACCTGGCTTACCGCACCTTTCCGTTGGGCGGGGGACCGGTGCTCGGCCTGGGACCGAATATCCACACCGGCCTGCACAGCGCCGTGAAGGCGGCCGCCGAGCGCGCCGAGATCCCCTACAACCTGGAAGTGATGTGGGAGCACTCGGGCACCGACGCCTTCGGTATCCAGGTGGCGCGCGAGGGCATCCCCACGATGGTGATCAGCATCCCGGTGCGCAACATGCACACGCCGGTGGAGATCGTCGCGCTGGCCGACGTGATCCGCACAGGCCGCCTGCTGGCTGAGTTCGCCGCCGGCCTGGACCCCGGCTTCATGGGCCAGTTGGCCTTGGACTAGAGCTATGCCGCCGCGCAAAGCGTCCAATACCCGGCTGCCCGCCCGGCGCACGGCCGCGCGGGCAGCCAAGAGCGGGCCGGCGCTGGCGCCGCTGGACCTGGATTTGGTGCGTGAGCTGTCCAACGCGGCGGGTGTCTCAGGCGATGAAGGCGCCGTGCGCCGGCTGATCCTGGAAGCCATCCGGCCCTACGCGGCCGAAGCCAGGGTGGACGCGCTGGGCAACGTGCTGGCGGTCAAACCGGCCGCCCGCGGCCGGCAGGCGCCGCGTGTGTTGGTGGCCGCGCACATGGACGAAGTCGGCCTGATGATCGTGGATCACGACAGCGACGGCGCGCTGCGCTTTGAATTGGTAGGCGGCGTCAACGAGCGGATGCTGCTGGGCAAGCCGGTCTGGGTTGGGCCCAGGCGCCTTCCGGGCGTCATTGGGGCTGCGCCGGTGCACCTAGTGAGCGCTGAGCGTCGCCGGGCAGTCACCAGGCTGGGGCAGATGCGTATCGATATCGGCGCGGGCAGCCAGGAGGCCGCGCGGCGCCAGGTGGCGCTGGGCGAGCGGGCCACCTTTGCGACCGAGTTCGACCTGCTGGACGGCGTGTTCCGCGGCAAGGCCCTGGACGACCGCTTAGGCTGTGCGGCGCTGGTCGCGCTGCTGCGCGGGGGGCCTTACCCGGTCACGCTTCACGCCGCCTTTACGGTGCAGGAAGAAGTCGGGCTGCGCGGGGCGCGGGTGGCCGGCTACGCGCTAGCGCCTGACGCGGCCCTGGCGCTGGACTGCACCCCGGCCCAAGACTTGCCCGATAGCCGCGGGCGTGAGAATACCCAGTACAACGCGCGGCTGGGGCATGGACCGGTCGTGTACCGCGCAGACCGGCGCGCCATTGCCGACCACCGCCTGGTCGAGCACCTGGCGGCAACGGCCGAGGCAAACGGCCTGCCCTACCAGTACCGCCAGCCGGGCGGCGGCGGCACCGACGCCGGCGCGCTCCAACAGGCGCGTGCCGGAGTGCCCGTGGCCTCAGTCTCCGTGCCGGCACGTTACCTGCACGGCCCGGCCGCGCTGGCCCGTGCCGCCGATGCCGAACAAACGCTGCGGCTGCTGCAGTTGGCGCTGGCGGGTTGGACGGCCAGCGTGCTGAAGAGGCCATGACGATGCAGGCTTTGATCAGGCGGCTGACGGAAAGCTACGGCCCCAGCGGCTCGGAAGACCAGATACGCGACGTCGTACGCGGCGAGATCCGCGGCCTGGCTGACTACGTGACGATCGATCCGCTAGGCAACCTGATTGCCGTGGTCAAGAAGAAGGCCAAGAGCGGCAAGAAGATCATGCTGGCCGCCCACCTGGACGAAGTTGGATTTGTGGTGAGCCACATCGACGCGCAAGGTTTCGCGCGCGTTCAGTTGTTTGGCGGCGTCAACCCGCTGGCCTGCGTCGGCAGCCGGGTGCGGTTTGCCGATGGGCGATTGGGCGTAATTGGCATCGAGGCCCGGCGCGACGACCTCACCAAAGTCCCAGCCGTGAACGAACTGTACATTGATGTGGGAGCGACCAACGCCGCCGATTGCCCACTGCGCCTGGGCGACGCGGCTGGTTTCTGGCGGCCGATGGAACTGGCCGGCCGGCGCCTGATTGCCAAGAGCCTGGATGACCGCATCGGCGTGGCGATCTTGATCGAAACCTTGCGGTCATTGAAACAGACGCCGCACGAGGTGGCCTTTGTGTTCAGCGTGCAAGAGGAAGTGGGCACGCGCGGGGCCGGGGCCGCCGCTTTTGGCCTGGAGGCGGACGTGGGATTAGCGGTGGATGTGACGCGCGCCGGCGACACCCCCAACGGGCCGCGCATGGAAGTGCGGTTGGGCGGCGGCCCGGCCATCAAGGTGCGTGACGCGCGGATGATCGCCGACCCACGCGTGCGGGAACTGCTGGAACAGCGCGCGCGCGAAGCCGGGCTGGCCACCCAACGCGAGGTGCTCGAGGGCGGCTCAACCGACGCCGCGGCTATGCAGATCGCGCGCGGAGGAATGCCGGCCGGCGCAATCGCCGTGCCGACGCGCTACATTCACACGCCATCCGAGATGGTTGAGCTGGGCGACGTGCAGGCGTGCGTGGCGCTGCTAACGAGATTCCTGCAGCGGCCGATTGAACTGTGACGGGGGTTATGGTAGAATTTCGGGCGGAACCGTCGCGCCCCCCGCCATTGGGGGCGTTTTTGTGCGCCTGGTTTACGACAGCCAGTACGCCAGCGCGGCAGCCAGGTCGGCCAGGACCGGCACCGAGCTGAGGCCGGCCTCAGCCAGCCGGGGTTCGAAGTAGGCGCCCAGCCCGGTGCGCACCAGCAGCGTCCGGGTGCCGGCCGCGCGGCCGGCCTGGATGTCGCTGAGCGAGTCGCCGATCATCACCGAGGCGGGCAGGTCAAGCCCCAGTGCCTCGGCTGCCTGCAGCAGCATGCCGGGCTCCGGCTTGCGGCAGGCACAGCCCGCCCCCGGCGCATGCGGACAGACGTAGAGACCGTCCAGCCGCCCGCCGGCGGCCACTACCTGCTGCCGCACGTAATCATTAATGGCCTCAGCCATTAGCGGGCTGAGGACGCCGCGGCCAATCGCCGATTGGTTCGTCACCACCACGAGGCGATAGCCGGGCTCGCGCGCTGCCAGTGCCAGCGCCGCCAGGGCGCCCGGGATAAAGACGATCTCCTGCTGCGTTTTGACGTAGTCGGCCCTATTCTCAATAATAACGCCATCGCGATCCAGGAAGATCGCCGGGTGCGGCCGAGCAGGCAATAGGGGCACGAGTGACGATTATAGCATCGCGGGCGATGGGCAGGTAACAAAGACACACGCACATGAAGGTTCTTGTCACCGGCGGCGCCGGCTTCATCGGCTCGCACACCGTCGACTTGCTGCTGGCGCGCGGGCACAGCGTGCGCATCCTCGACGCGCTGGCGCCGCCGGTGCATCGCGACGGGGCGCCGCCAGACTACCTGCCGCCGGAGGCCGAGCTGATCCACGGCGACGTCCGCAGTCGCGGCGACTGGGAACGCGCGCTGGACGGCGTCGAGGCCGTGTTTCATTTTGCCGCCTACCAGGATTACCTGCCCGACTTCGCCAAGTTCTTCCACGTCAACGCCGCGGGCACGGCCCTGCTCTACGAGGTGGCGGTCGAGCAGCGGCTGCCGCTGCACAAGATCGTGGTCGCCTCATCACAGGCGGTGTACGGCGAGGGCCGCTATCGCTGCCCGCGCGACGGGGCGCAGTACCCTGGACCGCGCTCTGAGGCCCAGCTGCGCGCTGGCAACTGGGAGCCACGCTGTCCCGTCTGCGGCGATCCGATGCAAGCCGAATTCGCGTCGGAGGCCGACGCGCTGCACCCGCACAACTCCTACGCCATGAGCAAGCAGGCCCAGGAGATGCTGGCCCTGAAGCTTGGCGAGCGCTACAACCTGCCGACCGTGGCGCTGCGCTACAGCATCACCCAGGGCGCGCGCCAATCCTATCGGAACGCCTACTCCGGCGCCATGCGCATCTTTGCCATGCAGGCCCTGGCCGGCCAGCCGCTGACGGTCTACGAGGACGGGCAGCAGCTGCGCGACTTCGTCTACGTCGGGGACGTTGCGCGGGCCAATCTGCTGGTGTTCGAAGACCCGCGCGCGGCCGGGCAGGTGTTCAACGTGGGCAGCGGCCGCGCCGGCACGGTGCTGGCCTTTGCCGAGTGCCTGGCCGAGCGCGCCGGCACCGGCAGCCAGCCGCGGGTGACGGGCGAGTATCGGTTTGGCGACACACGCCACATCGTCTCCGACATCACCCGGCTGCGGGCCCTGGGCTGGGAGCCGCGCGGCAGCCTGGCCGCGAACGTGGACGAATACCTGGCCTGGGCCAGCCAGCAGCCCGACTTTCGCAACTACGCCGACGAGGCCCGCGCCTATATGCGCCAGGTTGGCACGGTCCGCGGCCGCTAGACAAGCCGGTCCTCATGCTCATTGCGCGCGCGCCCGTGCGGATCTCATTCGCGGGCGGTGGCACCGATCTGCCAGCCTTCTTCCGCCGCCAGCCCGGCGCGGTCGTCAGCGCCACCATCGACAAGTACGTCTACGTGATCCTCACGGTCCACGGCGGGCCGGGCTTGCAGATCCTCTCCTCTGATTACCGCACCTTCTACCGCCACGACCCGGGCCAGGCCCTCTTCTGGGAAGGGGATCTCAACTTGCCCAAGGCGATCCTACACGAGTTCGGCATCGACAACGGGGTGTCGATGTTCCTGGCCTCGGAGGTTCCGCCTGGCACGGGGTTGGGTTCCAGTTCCACGCTGACGGTGGCCGCGGTCAAGGCCGTCAGCGCGGCGCGCGGTCAGACATTGACCCAGACCGAGGTGGCCCAACTGGCCACGCGCGTGGAACTGGAGAAGATGGGCATGCCGATAGGCTACCAGGACCAATATGCGTCGGCTTTCGGCGGGCTAAACTTCATCGAGTTTTCCAACCAAGGCGTCAAGGTCACGCCACTGCGCACACCGCCCGGCGCGGTGGACGCGCTCCAGCGCAACCTGCTGCTGTTCTTCACTGGCACCGCCCGCGAATCGTCCAAGATTCTGTCGCGCCAGCGCGAGAGCACCGAGCGCAGCCAGGCCGACGTGCTGCGGGCGCTGGAAGCCGTCCGCGGCATGGCCTACGCGCTGCGCGATACGCTAGCGCGCGGCGACCTGGCGGGCTTTGGCGAGTGTTTGCACGCTGGCTGGGAGCAAAAGAAGCGTTTTGCCACGGGCGTTTCAAGCCCCGCCATCGACGCCGCCTACGCGGCAGCGCGCGCCCATGGCGCCGTGGGCGGCAAGATCGCGGGGGCCGGCGGCGGGGGCTTCATGATGATCTACTGTCGCGACGGCGCGCAAGCCGCCGTCACCCAGGCGCTGTCGGAGCGCGGCCTGCGCCGCATGGACTTCCGCTTTGAGGAAGGCGGGGCGCGCGTGCTGCTGAACGCGGGGCTGCGTCTGCCGCCTGTGGCGGCTGGAGACCGGGCCGCGCCGGCAGAGGCCCAGCCATGAGCCGCCGCGGGCGGCTGCTGCTGCTGGCCTCGCTGCTGGGGACCGACACGTTCGCCGTCTGCCTGGCGCTGGTGAGCGCCATTTGGCTGACCCGCACCTGGAGTGGGGCAGGTGTCCAGCCGAACGGGCCGGGCGCGCTGCCGGGTGATTACGCCCAGGCCGTGGCCTTGGGGCTGCTGCCGTGGCTGTTCTGTTTTTATGCCTTGCGCCTCTACGACCTTGAGACGGTGCTGGAGGATTCGCAGGAATATGCCACCGTAGCCACCGGCTGCACCTATGGCATCCTGCTGTTGATCGTCGCCGCGACGCTGGCCGGGAACAGCGGGCTGGCCCTGCGCTGGCTGTTCGCCGGCTGGGTGGGCAGCCTCCTGGCGGTGGGCGCGGGGCGCTTTCTGATGCGGCGGGTCGTGCGCGCCATGCGGCGGCGCGGCCACCTGATGGCCAGCGCCCTGATCGTGGGCGCTGACGAACAGGGCCGCGCCATTGCGCGGCAGTTGCGCTCGGAAGTGGACTCGGGCCTGCGGGTCTTGGGCTTTGTGGACGACTTCTTACCGCGCGGGACCGTGGTCGAGGCGCCGCTGACCGTGCTGGGCCACCCGGGCGTGCTGCCAGCGCTGGTGCAGGAACAGCGCGTCAGTGAGATCGTCGTCGTGCCGGGGGCGATGGCCTGGGAGTCGTTCCACTCCATCCTCGAGCGCATCACCCTGGGAGGCGGGCCGCGCATCCGGCTTTCTCCGGGCTATTACGACCTGCTGGCGACGACGCCGCGGGTAGCGCATCGCAATTTTGTGCCGCTCTTTGTGGTAGACTCGGCCCGGCTCTCAGGCTTTGACGCAGTGTTGAAAGCGCTAGTGGATTACGGGTTGGGCGGGATGGTGTTCGTGCTGACCCTGCCGCTGCTGGCGGTGATCGTGCTCAGCCGGCTGGGCCGGCGGCCGGCCCTGGTGACACGTGAGTACGTGGGCACTGGCGGCCGGCTGTTCCGCGCCCAGACCCTGGCGGTTCAGCCCGACGAGGCGCTGGCCAGGGCCGGTCTCGACCGCTTGCCGCTGCTCTGGCAGGTGCTGGCTGGGCGCTTGAGCCTGGTAGGGCCGCGGCCGATCCCGGCCGGCGAGCGGTCGCGTTATGGGCGCTGGCTGCCCTCCCTGGCTTCCGTGAAGCCCGGCGTCACCGGCCCGTGGGCCGTTGTGCCGGTGGCGGCCCTGGAAGAAGAGATGCGCGCCGTGCTTTACTACATCCGCAACTGGACTGTCTGGCTGGACCTGCAGATCCTGGCCCAAGCGGTGCTGGTGACCCTGCGGGGACGCTGGGGAAAGTTGGACGCATGAGCCTAGTCGATCTGTACCTTAACGAGCTAGAAGAGGTCGTCCGGGGGCTGTCGCGGGCCGACATCGAGGCGGTGGTCGAGGCGCTGCTGGCGGCCTGGCGCGCGCGGCGGCATGTCTTCATCCTGGGTAACGGCGGATCGGCGGCAACGGCTTCCCACATGATGAACGATCTGAACAAGTACGCCAGCGTCCCCGGGCGGCCGCGCTTTCGGGCGCTGGCGCTGACCGACAACATGCCGCTGCTGACGGCCGTGGGCAACGACCAGAGCTACGCCGACATCTTCGTGGAGCCGCTCCAGAACCTGCTGCAGCCCGGCGACACCGTGATCGCCATCTCGGCATCGGGCAACTCGCCGAACGTGGTGCGCGCGGTGGAATTTGCCCGCGCCCAGGGCGCCACGGTCATTGGGTTTTGCGGGCAGCCGGGTGGCCGCCTGGCCCACCTGGCCGATCTGCGGGTGATTGTGCCCAGCGATCGCATCGGCCAACAGGAAGATGGGCACCTGATCCTCAACCACGTGCTGGCTTTTGTGCTGCGGGCGCGCCTCGAACAAGAGCCGGCCGCATGACCATCCCGGCCGGGCCGGTCCCCGCGCTGACGGTCATCATCCCGGCGTACAACGAGGTGGACCGGCTCCCGCGACATCTGGCACATGTGCTGGCCTATCTGTGCCAGCACTACCCGGCTTTTGAATTGATCGTGGTCGACGACGGCAGCCGTGACGGCACGGCCTCCGCGGTGCGCGCCGCCCTGGCGGGCGAGCCGCGCGCGCGCCTGGTAAGTTACACGCCCAACCGCGGCAAAGGCTGCGCCATTCGCACCGGTGTGCTGGCCTCACGCGGCGAGCAGGTGATATTTATGGACGCCGACCTCTCCACGCCAATGGAGGAGATCCCGCGCGCGCTGGCCCGGCTGAGCCAGGCCGAGATCGTGATCGGCTCGCGCGACCTGCCAGGGTCGAGAATCCGCGTGCCGCAGCCTCCCTTCCGGCGGCTGGCCTCCGAGCTCTTCCGCTGGGTGCGCTGGGCGATGGTTGGGCTCCGGCACATCTCAGATACGCAGTGCGGCTTCAAGGCCTACCGCGGGCCGGTCGCGCGGCAGTTGTTCGCGCTGGCGGTCGTCGACCGTTTCATGTTCGACATCGAGATCCTGTACCTGGCAGATCGAGCCAGACTCCGCATTGTCGAGATGCCCGTGCAATGGAATGACGCGCCGGGCAGCAAGGTGCGAGTGTTGGAGGGGCTGGTGAATATGGTCCGTGATCTGTGGCGAATCCGGCACACGCACCGCGAGCGGCCGGTTATTGCCTCCTAGGGAACTCGCCATGCACATGCTGATCACCGGCGGCGCCGGGTTTATCGGCAGCCACTTGGCCGAGGCCCTGCTGGCGCAAGGCCACACGGTCACGGCGGTGGACAACCTCTCCACCGGCCGCTACGCCAACCTCGCCGGCCTGATCGGCCGGCCCGATTTCCAGTTCGTGCACGAATCGATTGCCAACGAGACCGTGATGGACCGCCTGGTGAGCGCCTGCAGCGCCATCTTCCACCTGGCCGCGGCGGTGGGCGTCGAGTTGATCGTCAAGAACCCGGTGGCGACGCTGGAGACCAACATCCAGGGCACTGAAATGATCTTGCGGCTGGCGCGCCGCTACCGGCGCCAGGTGTTGCTGGCCTCCACCTCCGAGGTCTATGGCAAGAGCACCCAGGTGCCGTTCCAGGAAGACGCCGATCGCGTCATGGGGCCGACCGCGCGCAGCCGCTGGAGCTACGCCGAATCCAAGGCTATCGACGAGTTTCTGGGCCTGGCCTATCACCGCCAGTTCGACGTGCCCGTCATGATCTGCCGGTTCTTCAACACGGTTGGACCGCGGCAGACCGGCGCCTATGGCATGGTCGTTCCCCGGCTGGTACAGCAGGCGCTGGCTGGCCAGCCGCTGACCGTGTACGGCACCGGGCAGCAGACGCGCTGCTTCTGCAACGTGCGCGACACGGTCCGGGCCGTGTGGCAATTGGCGGCCACGCCGCAGGCCGTGGGCGAGATCTACAACGTCGGCAGCCAAGAAGAGATTACTATCGGCGAATTGGCCGAGCGAGTGCGGGCGCGCACGGGCAGCGCCGCCCCCATTGACTTCATCCCCTACGAACAGGCTTACGAGAAGGGGTTTGAGGATATGCAGCGGCGCGTGCCGAGCATTGACAAGATCCGCGCGGCGATCGGCTGGCAGCCGACCATCTTGCTGGACCAGACCCTGGACGAGGTGATTGCCGATTTCCGCCAGGCAGGCTCAGACCGTATTGAAAGCGCCAGCCCGGGTGCGGACTCGTAGCCCGCTGTGGGCGGCAGCCGCTTCGCTGGCCGCGCTGTTGGCGCTGGCCTTTGCGCTGTACGGTTTCGGCCTGGGCCTCAAGTATTACGGCGACGACTTCCAATTCTACTTCGACCCGCCGCCATCCAACCCCTGGCTCTACTTCTCGCAGCCGAACCCCAACAATACCTACGCATACCGCCCCATCCAGGCCGCGCTGCTCATCACGATCCAGGCCGCCAGCGGCGCGGATACCCGCCTGCTGCACGGGCTGCAGATCGCGTTGCACGCCGGCCTGGCATGGGCCGTCTATGAGTGGATGCGGGCCAGCAGCTTTTCGCTCGGCGAAGCGGCGCTGGGCGCGCTGATGATGCTGGTGTCGCAAGCCAACGTGCACGCCATCCTGAGCAACGACACCTTCTCGCAGATCAGCGGCGCTCTGTGCGGATACCTCAGCCTTTGGGCACTACAGCGCGCGCTGTTTCGCCGGGCGCCCGGCGCGGCGGCGCGGCCGCGCGGCCGGTCCGCGCTCGGCCTGTACGGCCTGAGCCTGGCGCTCTTCCTGCTAGCGCTGCTGTCCAAGGAGACCAGCGTGGGGTTTGGGCTGCCGCTGGCAGGCATCAGCGTGGCCGCGCACCCGCCGCCGCGCTGGACTGCTTCTGCCCTGGCACGGAGCCTGGGGCGCTCGGCGCCGTTTGGGCTGGCGGTATTGTTGTACTGGGGCTGGCGCCAGGCCGTGGGCTTGCCGGGCGCGCGGCTCGGCTCGGCCCCGCACGAGCTCAGCTTCGGCCTAAACCTGCTGGTCAACACGATGCTGTTGACCGGACAGGCATGGCTGGCCGGCTCCAGCGTGGCTGCTTACGCGGCGCTCCGGACGCGCGACGGTGGCCCGCTGCTGCTGATGGCTCTGGCCACAAGCGCGCTGCTGCTGGCACTGGCGGCTGGTCTGCGAACCTCGCCGCGCCGGCGCCTGGCGCTGTGGGCAGGGGCCGCTGGCGCGGCCAGTTTGTTGATCGCGGTGCCGCTCAATCAGGCCAGCGAGCTCTACGTCTACAATGCCATGCCCGCCGTGGCGGTCGTGGCGGGCGCGGGCCTGGGAGGCCTGGCCGCGCGGCTGCGCGGGCCAGTGGCGCGCGGCCTGCTGGCTTTGGGCCTGACGGCGCTGTTCGTCGTGCATGTGTCGGCCGTGTGGAGCAAGGGCGCCCTGATGCGCGCTAATGGCGAACGGGCCGAAGCCATTCTGCAGAGCGTGGCGGGCTACGCCGCTGAGATCCCGCGCGACGGCTTGCTGCTGCTCGTCCAGCCGCCGTCTGGCCAGGTTGAATACTCGATCTTCCTGATGCCGGGCTTCAAGGTCTTGAACCACGGCCTCTTTCAGCTCAACCGTGCCACGGGCCGTGACGATTTTCGGGCCAGGATCGTCAGCCCGGCCGAGGCCGAGCAGGCAGCCGGCGAGGCGGCGCTAAGCCTGGAGCTCGATGCCGAAACGAACCAGGTAGTGCCTTACCCGCGGCCGGCGGGCAGGTGACAAAAAACGGGCCGGGAAGCCTGTTGGCTTCCCGGCCCGTTCTCGTTCGTGGCGCGCCCGCCCTGCCGGAGCGCGTCAGGTGCCCTTCATCCCCAGCACCACCTCGACAGTCCGGATGATGATCGTCAGGTCGAGCCAACCCGCCTGGTGTTTGATGTAGTAGAGGTCATACTGAAGCTTGGCCAGGGCGTCGTCGATCGAGCTGCCGTAGCCGTAGTTGATCTGCGCCCAGCCGGTCAGGCCTGGCTTGACCAGCAGGCGCGCCCGGTAGAAGGGGATGTGCTGTTCGAGAATTGCGATCATCTCAGGCCGCTCTGGGCGCGGGCCCACTAAGCTCATCTCTCCCGTCACGACATTCCAGAACTGGGGCAGCTCGTCGAGGCGCATGCGGCGCAGGATCCGGCCCACGCGCGTGACGCGCTCGTCGTCCACGGCAGCCCAGCGGGCCTGGCCGTCGGCCTCGGCCTCGGCCACCATCGTGCGGAATTTCCACACCTGGAAAGGCTGGCCGCCCCGCCCCAGGCGCACCTGGGTGTAGAAAACGGGTCCGCGACTTTCCAGCCAGATGGCCAGGGCGATGAACGGCAGCAGCAGCAGCAGCGCGGCTAGCCCGATGACGCCCCCGATCAGGTCGATAGCTCGTTTGGCGAAGACAAAGGCGGCGTCGAACCGCACGCGCTCGACAAAGGCCGTCATCACCCAGTCGGCCTCCAGGTGCTCGATAGGTACCCGGCCAGTGATCTGCTCGTACAGGCGGAGCACGCGCACGAGCGGCAGACCGTTCGCCTGGCAGTCGAGCAGCGTCTGAAACAGCCCGCCGTGCACTTCGCCCGTGATCGCCAGGATGAGCTCGGACACCTCCCCGCGCCGGGCGACTTCCAACAATCGGTCGTGGCCGCCCAACACCGGCACGCCGCCGACCAGGCGGCCGTGCTTGGCCGAGTCATCGTCGATGATGCCGATGATATCGTACTGCCAGGCGTGAAACTGGGCGACGGCCTGGATGATGGCCTCGCCCGCCCAGCCGGCGCCGACCACCAGCGCGCGGCGCCGGAAGAAGGACGAGACGAAAACACGGATGTAGAGCATCCGCCAGCTCAGCTGCAAGCTGAAGACCAACAGGACAAAGTAGAGCACCAGCAGCCGCGGCAGGGCGCCGCGCGGCGCCAAGAAGTAGACCCCCAGGTAGGCCAGCAGCACCAGCCCAGCAATGGACAGCAGCCCGGCCAGCGTGGTCTGCGGAAAGGCCGCCCGGCCCAGGTCGTACTGGCCCAGGTTCAGCACCATCCAGGCCGGGACCAGCACGAAGAACCACTGGGCCTTGTCGCGCAGGTAATCCAGCGAGAACAAACTGCCGGAGGTCAGCGTCCACAGCCACAAGGAAAGCGCCGTGGCAAGTAGCGCACAGGCCAGATCGCCGGCAAACAGCAGGGCGCGGCGCTCGGAGAGGCGCAGCCCCCAGCGCGGCAGCTCAAACTGGCCAATGGCAAACGAGCGCTGACCCGCCACTTAGTCTTGCCTCAGCACGGTCTTACGAACACCACCGCGGTGCTGCCCAGGTTTAGACCGATCCGGCCATTCGCGGCCCCGTCGGCGTCGGCCGGCGAGCCGTCGGCGACGATCGCGAGCGTCCCCAATCGATCGACTGAGCGGCCGCAGGCCAGGGGCAGATCGGCCCGCGCCGAGGCGCCGATGGCCCACACCACTGTCTCTTCGGCGCCGGTGGGCAGCCGGAAGACGTACCCCTCGACCCCTGCCCCGCTGAATGGCCGCAGGTAGGCCGCGCCGGTCAGTTCCGCCGTCAGCGTGGCATAGGCATGATACGCCGGCCGCGGCTGGTTCAAGTCGTTGTTGGCAAAGAGACCGTGCGACTCCATCCCCGTCCCGGCGTCGAACACTTCGAACCACGACATCTGGGTCAGCCCGACCGACAGGCCCTGGACGTACATCTTGACCAGAGTCTTGGCCTGAATATCCAAGCTGCTGCCGTTGGCCTGGTCCACCCAGTAACCCATTTCAGGCGAAGTCAAGTCTAGCTGGCCAACGCCATGCTGGTCCAAGATGCCGCGGATCTCAAGCGCCTTCTCCTTGATGCCGGGCCAGCGGGCCGTGCTGATAGGATAAAAGTGGAAGCCCACGGCGTCAATATAGTTCGCCGCGCCGCCCGGCTTGGTGTTGAGCGCTGCCAGCGTGTCGCCCAGGAAGCTCTGCACGAAGATGCCGCCTTCGGATTCGAACGAGTCGTAGGCCAGGCCGCCGATCAGCACCTTGGCGCGCGGGTTGGCCGCCCGGATGGCGGGCGAAACCTGGGCCAGCATGTCGGCATAGCCGGCCCCGTTATGGCCCCAATAGCCCTTGCCCTGCACTGCCGCCCACTCGGCGCCGTTGTCGGGCTCGGCGTAGAGCGACCAGTAGTCGATCCGCGGGCCGCCGGGGGCGTCGCTGACACCGTCGCCGTCGTAGCGCTCGACCGCCGCCGTCATGAACGCCACCAGGTCCGCCACGTTGTTGACCGGCCCGCCCGGATAAGTGGCGGCCCAAGCCGGGTTGTGCGTGACCAGGATGAAGAGCTGCATCCCGGCCGCCTGGACCGCGGCTGCCTTGGTATCCAGGCTGCTCCAATTGTACGTGTGGTTCCCGCTGTCGGGGGCATTCGGCTCCACCTGGTTCCAGATCAGAAAGGCCGTTACCCAGCGGCTGCCGGCGGCCTGCATATGGTCCAGCCCGGAGGCAGCATTGACGCCGCCATACATGGCGATCCCAAACGGCGATTCGCCCGCAAACAGATTTCTGGCCACCATGGGCAGATAGACGGGGTAGGTGGTGGCGCCAGCCGGCGCTTCTGGTCCAGCGCTGCCGCGGGCCTGGGCGGGGCTGGGCACAAGCGCCGCTGAGCCGAGCGCGGCCAGGAACAAGACCGAGGTGATCAAAGTCGTCGCGATTCGGTTCTGTTTCATGCCATAACCTCCACTGCCTAGCCAGATGAGTAGAAATAAGGGAGCGCCAGGCCCCAGACGACCACCGCATCCAGCAGCACGCCCGCGGCCAGCATGAGGGCGGTGACGACATTGGCGCGCCGCTCGGACACCAGGGCCAGCCAACCCCGCACGAGCACCAGGGCGATTGGGACCAGGCCCGCAAACAGGTAGCGTCCCTGAGAGTACTCGGCGCCGATTGGCGAAAACACGAACCATCCGAATACGACCGCGATCGGCAAGACCGCCGCCAGGACGATCAGGGAATAAGCGGCCTTCGAAGTTCCCGGCACGCGCCGGCGCACCCCCGCCAACCAGCCCATAATGGCAACGACCACCGCGCCCAGCAGCCCCTTGTACCACACCGCGCCCAGCGGCAGCACCATCCAGCCCAGGTATGCCCAAAAGCTCGCAAACGTCTCCCACATCGCGTTGAACAGCCTATTATCGGCGTTCAGGATGGCCAGTTGGGCGACAAGGCCCTGCGGGCTGTACATGTAGGCCGGCACAATCGGCCCTCGACCGAAGACGGGCATCGTCGAGAACCGGTCCCAAAAGACCAGCGCGGCCCCAGCCAGACCGGCCGCGAATACAACTGGCACGGCCAGGCGAGCCCAATTGGCGGCCACGGAGCCGGGCCGAAAGCCACGCCACCAGCGCAGGCCCAGCCCCAGGCCGCTCACTGCCAGCACAGGGACCAGGTAGTAAGCCGTGGCCTTCGACAAAATTGCAGCAAGGACGCACACCAGACAGGCCGCGACCCGGCGCGCCGAGAGACCCCGGACGAACAAGCGTACAAGCCAATAGAGCCCCAAACTGGCCGCCAACTCGGCCGAGTTGCCGTCGTTGACCGAGGCCGTGATCAGGCTGTGCTGCGGCAAGAAAACGACGAATAGCGCCGCGCCAACGGCCAGCGCCGGCTGATCCGGCTCCAGCTGGCGCGCCGTGGCGAACGCGACCGCCGCCGTGCCGACGCCTAGCAAGACCGAAAACAGCCGCATGACGTAGAGCTGCGTCAGAAGGCCAGCGCCCAGAAAGGGCGTAACGACCAAGGCATAGGGTACATAACCCCAGGAGAACCGGTCAATAGTACGGGAGATCCCAAAGACCGGCACGTCGTCCAGCCGCGCCGGCACGGCGGCCGGCGTCTCGGCCCCCAGGTACTCCCAGGCCCGGAATGTGTAGAGCGTGCCGATGATCTCGGTCTCCAGTTCGGCCGAGGCGTCGGCGGGCGTCAGCGGGCGTTGATGACGGGCGAGCAAGAGCGAGTGCTCGAAGTGGGCAATCTCGTCGGGCGCCTGCCAGGGCGGCGTCACCACGGCGTAGAGCACCCCCCGCGCGAGCCCGACCGCCAGCACCAGCCAAATCGGCGCGGCCAGCAGGTTGGCCGGCCGCGGGCGCCCCGGCAGTGCCAGCGGCGCGCCTGCCAGCGGTCGCAGCCCAGCCGGCCCCATCAACGCCCTAGCCGCGCCCACGTCGGGCGGTTTGACCGCGCCAGGCTGCGCACGAAGCCCAGCACCAGCGCCAGGTTGGCCCCGGTGAAGTAATAGGGGAAGCTGAGCCAACCGGGGTGATGGCCGCGCGCTTCCAGCCAGGCGCCCAAGGCCGCGGCGGCGTAGAACGCCATCTGCGCCAGGAGTGCGGCTCCGTAGAATGGCTCGCGCCAGAGCCCAAAGCTGGCCGCCAGCACCCCCATCAGGAGCAAGGGTACCATCCAGCGCAGGGCCTTATGCGACCAGAACATCCAGGCGCGGGCGCCCCGCCAGGGCAGCAGCAGCGGCCAGAGTTGGGGCCAGAGGTTGAAGACCCCCTCGCTGATGCGGATCTTGCGGCGCAGCTCGGTCCGGCGGTCAGGGGCAATGGATTCCCGCGCCACGGCCCCGCGCGCAAAGGTCACCTGGTAGCCCTGCAGGAGCACCCGGCCGCCGATGATCAGGTCATCCATCACCAATCGGCTGGTGGGCAGGGGTTGGAAGAGTGGCTTGCGCACGGCATAGATCCCGCCGTTGGCGGCCGCCAATAGGCCGAGCTGCCCCTCCCAGGCTTTGATCCAGCTCTCATAGCGCCAGTACAGCGTTTCGTCGGCTTCGGGGCCGGCGCCGCCTCCGGCGCGCTGCAGGACCAGGCGGCCGCAAACGCCGCCCACGCGCGGGTCTTGGAAGTGGCGCACCAGTTGGCGCACCGCGTCTGGCTCAAACATCGAATTCGCGTCAGTGAAGACCAAGATCTCACCGCGCGCGTGCGGCGCCAGCTTGTTGAGCACCGCTGCCTTGCCCTGGCGCGCCGGGTACTGGTGCAGGTGCACATTGCCGCCCTGCGCCCGGATGAGGTCGCCAGTGGCATCGTCCGAACCGTCTGAGCCATAAAGGAATTCCAGTCGTTCCGCCGGATAGTCGAGCGCCGCGCCGTTCACCAGCTTGGCCGGGAGCACGGCGGCCTCATTGTATGCGGCGATCAGCACCGACACGAACGGCAGGTCCCCGACCGGCAGCGGCAGTACGGCGCGCCGCGCCCGGCGCGCGAAGAGCCACAGTAGCAGCGGGTAGCCGCAATAGGTGTAAACGATCAGACCGGCGCAAGCCCAGAACAGCAGCCTGGCAGCTTGAGTTGCATCCATGCCGAGTCGTTAGCGCGGCGCGCCTGAGCCATCGGGCGCGGGCAGCGCGCTCGGGGCGGCCCGGGCGTGATCCGGCAGCCAGCGCATAAACGCCAGCCACGCGCCGGCCAACACCACCTTCGAGAGCAGCGCCACGGCATACAGCGCAATGGCATACCCCAGCGCCACGCTGTGGTCCACGGCGAAGAAGGACAGCGCTAGTATGGCCAGGTAGTGGAATACGCCCAGCTTGCCTGGCAGCGACGGCGGTGCGGTGCCGACCTGCAGCACGACCAGCACGAACAGCGCCGCGGCCAAAGGAAGCTGCAGTCCAAACGCCAGGAAGAGCAGGTAATTGGTGCTGGCCGATAAGAGCAGCACGAGCAGCGACAGCGCCCACAGCGCCAGGTTGGCTTGCCAACTGCGCAGCGCGCTCAGGCCGCCCAGGGCGCGGTCGCCATAGCCCCAGATGCGCTCGCCCCAGGCGCCCGGCAGGCGCGGCCCACGCGCCTCGAGCCAGCGCAGCAGCGGCTGGCCCCAGGCGCTCAGCCCCAGGACCGCGGCAATGGCGACCGCGCCGGTGATGACCAGCGTGTCGCTCGACTGGCGCAGCCAGGGCGGCAGCGACATGCTCAGCACCAGCAGCCCACCGCTCAGGCTGAAGAGCGCCAGGTCGGCCACCTTCTCGACGACCAGGGTGGCCGCGACGCGCAGTTTGCTGAGGCCCTCGCTCGTCCCGGCCAGGTACACTCGCGCCACCTCGCCCAACCGCACCGGCACCAGGATATTGAGCATCTGGCCGGCCAGGATAGCGCCGAGCAAGTTGAGCCAGCCGCGCTGGCGGTGGTCGGGATAGAAGAGCAGCCGCCAGCGCGCTGTCAGCGCCAGCAGCGTCCCCAGCACCGACAATTGCGCCAGGCCGACCCACACGTAGTTCGCCTGGCGCAGGGTGGCCCACACCACCTGGGGATCGGCCTCGCGAAAGGCAAGCCATAGCCCCAGCAGGCCCAGCACCGCCCCGAGCGCCAGGCGCGGCAGAGCGCTGCGCAGCTGCGCGCGCCAGTTGAGCACAAACGATGAGCGATCGGGCGTGGGGGGTGAAATCACGATGAGGGATCGCCGCGGTAACAGGCAGACAACCGCTACGCCGAGGCGGAGGCTTCACGCGAAGCCGCGCCGGCGATGGCGAAGGCGCCGCACGGCACGCTGCCGTTGCTGCCGATCGGCGCGCCGCATTGCGCCAGGGTGGGGATCACCTGCCAGCTGACCTGGGTCTACGGGCTGCCGTCGGGGGGTAACGGCCTGGGGGCGCCTGTCGTTGGCGAGCCAGACGGAGCTCGAACACGCCGCATCAAAAATCGTACCCCGCTAGGCGCGCGTCGGTGTAGAACATGCGCACCGTCTCGAGCGAATAGTCGTCCAGGTCCTTTCCGATCAGGGCCAGCTTCTTCAGAATATCGTTGGTGACTGTGATCACGTGGCAGCCGATGGCATCGGCCTGCAGCACGTTGAGCACCTCGCGCGGGCTGGCCCAGATCAATTGGGCGCCGGGCGCCAGCGCCAGCAGTTCCAGCGCCGCGGCCATCAGCGGCACCGGGTCGCGGCCCGTGTCGGCGATGCGGCCCGCAAAGACCGAAATGAAGCAGGGCGGGCCCCCGGCCACCTGCTCGACCGCTTCGCGCACCTGCGCCAGCGTCAGCAGCGCGGTGACGTTGAGCTTGACCCCGGCCCGGCTCAGCCGGCGCACCAGCGCGGCCGACGGCTCGCGCCGCGTGTTCGTGATCGGGATTTTGACGTAGACGTTGTCGCCCCAACTGGCGATCTCCAGCGCCTGCCGCTCCATTTCGGCGAAATCGTCGGACAGGACCTCGAACGAGACCGGCCGGTCGGTGACGGCCTCCAGGACATCGCGCGCAAAGGCGCGATAGTCGCTGACGTTGGCCTTGCGCATCAAGGTGGGGTTGGTCGTAAAGCCGGCGATGTAGGGTTTGGCGTACATCTCGAGCATGCCAGCCCGGTCAGCGCCGTCGGCAAAGATCTTGACCCGCAGCTGCGAGAGATCCGGCGGTTGAGACGGCGCCGCCTGGCTGGGCGCCTCCTGAAATGGGACTACCAGGGTCGTCGGATTAATGGTGTCGGTCATAGCGCCCTCTGCTTGTCTCCCCCCAGCCGCGGCAGGCCCGGCCCTGGCGGACCAGACCTGGTTGCTGGGCCAGAATCAGGTCTGCTGCCGCGGGCAGCGACTGGACCCGCAGGTATGGCGCCTGCGGCCGCGGTTCGGCGTAACCGTAGTCAATGAAGAGACACTGGCAGCCGGCCCGCTGGCCGGCGACGACGTCGCGCCAGCGGTCCCCGATCATGGCGCTGGCCCCCAGGTCGAGGCCGTGGGCCTGGGCGGCCGCCAGCAGCAGCCCCGGGGCGGGTTTGCGGCAGTCGCAGCCGTCTGGGGCATCATGATAGCACACCCGGATGTCATCCAGAGGTAATTGGGCCTGCAAGACCGCATGGATGGCCTCTACCCCGGCCTGGGTTTGCCTGCCGCGCGCCACGTCGGGCTGGTTCGTGACCACCACCAGCCAGAACCCGGCCTGCTTCAGACGCGCCAACGCCGCCGGTACGCCCGGCAGGATTTCCAGCTCGGCCAGACCTGCCGGCGGATAGGGCCGCCCGCCGCGCACGATGGCCCGGTTGAGCACCCCGTCGCGATCCAGGAACACCGCCGCGCGGCGCCCCGCCGCCGCGGGAGCCATCAGGGCGTCGACTCCCACTTGGTAGGTGCCCGCTTGACCGCCGGGTGCGACACCAGCAGGTGCCAGACCACGGCCTGAAACGCCTCGGCGTGCGGCGTGACCGTCTCGGAGTTGACCGTGGGGACGATGACGCAGTCGTCGGCCACCTGGGCGGTGTAGCCGCCGTCACGGCCGACGATACCGATGATCTGGGCGCCCACCTGGCGGGCAAACTCCAGCGCCTTCACCAGGTTGGGGCTGACGTTTTTCTCCAGGCTGCCGCCGCCGACCGAGAGAACAAAGAGCATATCAGCCGGCTGCAGGCGGCTGATCCGGAGCCATTCCACGAACACCGTGGCCCAGCCTTCGTCGTTGGTGCGCGCCGTCAGCTCCGAGACGTTGTCGGTGGGCGCGTAAGCCTCGATGCCGGCCAGTTTGCGAAAGTCGTTGACGGCGTGCGAGCAGTTGGCAGCGCTCCCGCCCACGCCCAGGCAAAACAAACGGCCGCCGCGCGCGCGCAGATCGGCGAGCCGGGCGGCCAGGCGCTCGATGCCCGCAGCGTCCAGCTGGTCCAGGATGCGGCGGGCTTCAGCCAAGT
>JADLEU010000068.1 GCA_020845955.1 Anaerolineales bacterium | reverse complement strand
GCGGTGGAAGCGCAGGCCGCGCGCCCGCGCTAGCCGGCCAGCCGGCGTCCGCCAATGAACGCAAGGGTATTCCTGGTGCGCCACGGCGAGGTCGAGCATCATCGCGCCGACCTGAGCCTCTCCGCTCGTGGGCGCCAACAGGCCTGGCTGGCCGGGCAGCGGCTGGCGCAGGAGATACCGGTGAGCGCCTCGGTGGCCGTGCAGTATTCGCCCATCACTCGCGTGCGCGAGACCGCCGAAATCTTGGCCGCCAGCCTGGAGCAGACGCCGGCCCGGGACGGCGTGGACCGCCACCGGCGCTGTCTGCCTCGGCCCGATCCGGCGCTGCACAACGTGCGCTTCCTCTTGGCGCCGGGCCGCGAGCCCAGGGAGCCGTCGCAAGTCTTCGCGGAAACCTCGCGCGCCCGCGGGGAGTTCGCCCCGGCACAGTCCGCCTTTTACCAGGGTTTCTGGGCCAGCTCGGACCCGATGGGCTATTGGCTCGCCCATGAAGACGGGTGCGGCGCCGAGGCGCCAGCGGCAGTCTGGGGCCGGCTGCGCGCCCGCCTGGCCGAGATTATGGCTTTGGCCAACCAGGGCGGGCCCGGCCACTGGGTGCTGGTCACGCATTCGGGAGTGATGCGAGTCCTGCTGCGCCACGTCTTGGGCCTTGATCCGGGTGAGCCCGGTTTCGGCGAGATCATTCGCCTGGCAACCGCCGATCATCCCGAGCAGGCCTGGATCGAGCGTGGAGCGCGCTGGCTGCCGCTGAACTTGAAGCCTTGAGCCAGGCCTGGAGAACAACGGCGGGAGCACCAGGATGCCATACTTTCAGCCAACCATTGAGCAGCTCGACCGTGATCGCCTGCGGGCCCTTCAGATCAAGAAACTGCGTGCCCTGCTCGATGGGGTTTGGGGCCACAACCCCTTCTACACGGCCAAGCTGAGGGCGGCCGGCCTTGCGCCGGGCGACATCCGCTCGCTGGCCGACATGGCGCAGCTGCCGCTGACGACCAAACACGAGTTGCTGGCTGACCAGGCACAGCACCCGCCGTTCGGCACCAACCTCACCTATCCGCAGCGCGCTTACGTCCGGGTCCACCAGACCTCGGGAACGATGGGCACGCCCCTGCGCGTGCTCGACACGCGCGAAAGCTGGGACTGGTGGGGCTACTGCTGGGGGTTCGTGCTGGCGGGCGCGGGCCTGACGCCCGATGACCGGCTCTTTATGGCGTTTGGGTTTGGGCCATTCATTGGGTTTTGGGCCGCCGCCGAGGGCGCGCGGCAGATCGGCGCACTGATGATACCGGGCGGGGGACAGGATTCGCGCCAGCGGCTCGAGATGATGCGGGCGCTGCGTCCGACAGCGCTGTGCTGCACGCCCACCTACGCCTTGCGCCTCGCGGAAGTCGCGCGCGAGACCGGCCTCGACCTGAGCGACATTCCGATCCGCGCCACGATCCACGCTGGCGAGCCCGGCGCGAACATCCCCGCCACGAAGGCGCGCATCCAAACGCTGTGGGGCGCCAAGTGCTTCGATCATGCCGGGGCCTCGGAGGTCGGCGCACACTCGTTCGAATGCGAGGCCCAGCCGGGCGGCATCCACGTCATTGAAAGCGAGTTCATCGTCGAGGTCATTGAGCCGGCGACTGGCCAGCCGGCGCCAGATGGCGGCCGGGGCGAATTGGTGATCACCAACCTGGGCCGGGTTGGTTTTCCAGTCCTGCGCTATCGAACCGGCGATATCGTGCAGGTCAACCCGGCTCGGTGCGCCTGCGGCCGCAGCCTGGCGCGTTTTGAGGGCGGCATCCTGGGCCGCGCCGACGATATGGTGACCGTGCGGGGCGTCAACGTCTTCCCGAGTGCCGTCGAGAACATCGTGCGGCGTTTCACAGGGGTCAGCGAGTTCCGGGTGCTGATCCGCAGGGTGTGTGAGATGGAAGAGATGGATATCGAAGTCGAGCTGGAGGAGGGCGCCGACCCGGCCGTCCTCCACCACATCGGCCGAGAAACACATCAGGCGCTGTCACTGCGGCCCAACGTCCGCCTCGTCCCCTCGGGCACCCTGCCGCGGCCCGAGCTAAAAGCACACCGCTTCTTCGTCGAGCGCGCCAACGGCGCCAGCGCTGGCGTGTAGGGCGCGCGGCCGGGTGTGCTGGTCCGTCGATCTCAAAGGCCGGCGCCCACAATCGGGGCCGCCCCCACGTGTGGCCCGCCAGGCCCTGCCGCCCCGGCGCGGCGCAACTGTAGCAAGTCCACTGCTCGATCCACAGCCCAGGCGACAGGCCATGCCCGCCGCGGGCGCCAGCGCGCACAGGCAGGACGCCGGGGCGATCACGGCGCGGGCATGGATCGCCACGGCCATTGTGACTAACATCACAATGTTGACAGAGCGTGGTTTCATGTTATTCTGGACGTGTCTCACTTCTTGTGCGCTGTAACTCAAGACTGAAACATGTCGTTATGAGATCCAATGACGCACTTTTGAGAGGCCCCAAATATCAGCGGGGCCACCCCCCAAGTTTGGGCCATCCAAAAGGCCAGCCTGAAAAACCAGGCTGGCCTTTTGATTTACGACAAAGGCAATCTAATTTATCTCCTATCGACGGTGGCGGTGCCATTGGAGGTGAGAACACAACATGGGCACGCTGATTGCCGAGCAGACCAGCTTCACCGACGTGGGCTACGAAAAGGGCAATTGGGTCGCCCGCATCACGCTCAATCGCCCGCAGGCTTACAACGCCTATACCACCCATACGCTGCAGGAGTTGGCGGCGGCCTTCCGCCAGGCGGCCTTCGACGACGAGGTGGCCGTGATCGTCTACACCGGAGCCGGGAACCGCGCCTTCTGCACCGGGGGCGACGTCAAGGAGTATGAGAGCGTCTTCACGCGCTCCCCACACGACTACTGGAAGTACATGGGGCTATTCAGCGCCTATATCGAGAGCATCCTCAACAGCGGCAAGCCGGTGATCGCGCGGCTCAACGGCATCGCCGTCGGCGGCGGTAACGAGAGCCAACTGGCCTGCGACCTTTCGGTGATCGCCGAGCACGCCTACGTGGGCCAGGCCGGCACCGGGGTCGGCAGCGTGGCGGCCGGCGGGGCCACCCAGTGGCTGCCGATCTTCGTCGGCGACCGGCGGGCGCGCTGGATGCTCATGCTCAACCGCAAGATTCCGCCGTATCAGGCGCTGGAATGGGGGCTGGTGAACGAGGTGGTTCCGTCGGTCACACTGAATGGCGAGTTTATCAGCCGGGCCACGCCGGAGCAGATCGCCAAAGCCGCGCGGGGGCAGGACGGATATGCCATTGACCTGGCGCGGCTGGACGCCGCCGTGGCGGGCCTGGCGCGGGAACTCGTCGATAAGTTCCCCGAGTGCGCCCGCTACACCAAGCAACAGACAAACTTCTGGAAAGACCTTGCCTGGCACCAGACGATCGGCCACGCGCGCGATTGGCTCTCGCTGCACTTCACGGCGTGGGAACCGCTGGAGGGGATGGGGGCGTTTGTGGAGAAGCGCGCGCCGCGCTATCAGATGCTGCGCCAGCGAGCCGCGAGCGGCCAATCGTCGGAATTTCCCTGGGGCCCCTATACGCGCACCTGCCCCGACTGTGGGAGTAAGCACTTGCCGGACGAATTCGAGTTTTGCGGCAAGTGCGGCGCCGAGCTGAACGGTCACGGAAGAACCAGCGCGTAGACAGCCGGCCGCCGCTCGCCGAGCGGCGGCCTACCGGAGACAACGAATGACGATCCGCGTGCTCAACGGCCAGCATGACCTGTCCCTCGACGATGCCCTGCACCTGTGCCGCGACCTGATGGAAGACACCGACTTCCCGACGGTGAAGCGCTGGCGGGAGGCCGGCGGCAAGGTGTTGGGGCACTTTCAGGTTTACTTTCCCGAGGAGATCGCCCACGCCGCCGGGCTGCTGCCAGTCAAGATGCGCGGCGCCCCCATCGAGGCGCGCCAAGCCGAAGCCCGCTTCGGTTCTTACCTGTGCTCGATTTTGAAGACGTCGTTGGAGCTGGCCCTCAGCGGCCGGGTGCCCCTGGACATGTTCGTGTCGCACCCAATCTGCGACGCAGCCCGCAACCTGGCCGCGGTCTTCGGCCGAAACTTCTCGTACCCGTGCCAGATCCTCTACCTGCCGCAGAATGCCAACTCGGCGCATTCGGCCCAGTATCTGCGTGACGAGTACGCGCGGCTGAAGGGCGAGGTCGAAGCCGTGGCTGGGCGGGCGTTCAGCGACGACGACCTGCGCGCCTCGATCGGCGTCTTCAACGAGAACCGCGCCTTGCTGCACCGGCTCTACGCGATCAAGCGCGACACGCCCTGGCTGCTGTCGGCCGACGAGGCCTACGTGCTGATGGCCGTCGGCGGCCTGATCCCGCGCGAGGAGCACAACGAGCTGCTGCGCGGGGTCATCCCACAGATTACGGCCCGGACGGCCAAGCCGCAGGACCGGATCCGCGTGGTGTTCGAGGGCGGGTTCTGCGAGCAGCCGCCGCTGGACCTGCTGCGCACGATCGCGCAATTCTGCTACGTCGTGGACGACGACTTGTTGATCGGATTACGCTGGATCCAGCAGGACGTGCCGCTCGACGGCGATCCGCTCTACAACCTGGCCGAGGCCTACCTGGAGAACTCGTCCTACAGCCCGGTGCAACACGACCTGCGCAAGCCCAAGGAGAAGATGCTGCTGCAGCGTCTGCAGGCCGCGCGCGCCGACGCTGCCATCATCACCGCCGCCAAGATGTGCGAGCCGGGCCTCGACGAGCAGGTGGCCTATTCCAAGGCGCTCGACGAAGCGCACATCCCGTACTTCATCAGCGAGTTCGAAGAGAACATGACCAGCTTCGACCACATGCAGATCCAGCTGGAGACCTTCGTCGAGAACCTCCTGTTCGCCTAGGCCGGCAGGCCGAGCGGCTGGCACGGTGGCGGGCGCCACGCGTTCCCCGGAGGCGGAGGCGGCGCGATGAGTGATGGACACAAGGCAGACGAGATTGTCGGGCGCGGGAGCCGCGAGGGCGCCGACCTCTTCCGGCAGTGGTTCCAGCGCCTGACGGAGGCGCCTGAGCGCGGCGAGCAGTCGGCCTACGTGTTCGTGATGGGCAGCCTGGCCGAAATCCTGCGCGTCTTTGACTTCCACATGGTCTTTCCCGAGATCAACTCGCTGCAGACGGCGGTGCGGCGCGTAGCACACGAGTACCTCAATGCGGCCGAAGACTACGGCTACTCGCCCGACATCTGCGGCTACGTCAAGGCCGACGTGGCCATGCAGCTGCAGGGGGGCCAGCACCCCATGGGCCGCATTCCCCGGCCCGACCTGGCGGTCTATACCAACGCCTGCAACACCTACATCAAGTGGGCCGAAATCTGGGAACGCTTCTACCGGGTGCCGTGCTTTACGCTCGACGTGCCCGGAAGCCGCGCCGCCAGCGGGCGGACCTGGCCCGGCCACCGTGATTTCGACAATGACGTCCATTACGTGCTGGCGCAGATCAAGGAGCTGATCGGCGTGTGCGAGCAGGTGTCGGGCAAGCAGTTCGACATCGACCGGCTGCGCGAGACGATGGGCCACGCCAACACCATGAGCCGCAGCTGGCGGCGGGTGCTAGCGCTCAACCAGAACGTGCCGGCGCCGTTCAACGCCGTCACCGACGGCACGGTATACCTGGGAGTATCGAACGGCTTCCGCGGCACGGCGGCCGGCGCCGAGTATTTCACCCGGTTGGTAGCAGAAATGGAGCACAAGGCCGCGCGCGGGCTGGGCACGGCCCGCGACGAGGTGTACCGGCTGATCTTCGTTGGCGTGCCGTGCTATCCCATTTTCCGCCGCTTTACTGAGATGTTCACCGAGCACGGCGGCGCCTTCATCAGCTCCACCTACCTCTGGTTCGCGTCCGGCGGCACCGACTTAGATTTCCAGTACGATCTGAGCCGGCCGCTGGAAAGCCTGGCGGAGGGCGTGCTCCTCGGCGTGCGCGACGCGATGGACAGCATGTTCTTCCAGGACCAGCGCCTGATTGCCATGGTGGAGCCCTATCAAATCGACGGAGTGGTCTACCACCCGATCAAGTCTTGCCGCACGACGTCGACCGGGATGGCCGACAACCGCCGAGCCGTGCTGGCGGCGTGCGACGTGGGCAGCCTATTCATCGAGTCGGACATGATGGACAAGCGTGTCGTCTCCGAAGCGCAGCTCAAGAACCGCATCGACGCCTTTTTTGAGGGCCTGGCCAATCGCAAGCAGATGAAGCGGGTCCAGGCGTAACCGTGAGCACCGGCCGCTTGGCCGGCATCCGAAACCAGTCAGGGAGATCCTATGGCCTATGCTGCCGGCGTCGACGTCGGGTCGACGCAAACCAAAGCCGTCATCATCAACGAACAGGGGGAGATCGCGGCGCGGGCGCTAATTGACACTGGCGCCAACGTCGTTGTAGCGGCCGAGAACGCCCACGTGGCCGCGCTGCGCAGCGGTAACATCCGTGAAGAGGAAGTCGAATATGTCGTTGGCACCGGCTACGGGCGCTATAAGGTGACCTTCGGCGATACGCAAATCACCGAGATCTCCTGCCACGCCCGCGGCGCGGTGCACATGTTCCCGGCCACGCGCACGGTGGTGGACATGGGCGGGCAGGACACGAAAGCCATCCGCGTCAGCGCGGCCGGCGAAGTCGTCGACTTCTGCATGAACGACAAGTGCGCCGCCGGCACCGGGCGCTTCCTGGGCGCGGCGGCCGCCGCGCTGGAGGTGCCGCTCGGCGACCTGGGGTCGATCGCCTTGCGCGCCGAAAAGCCGGTGAAGATCAGCACCACCTGCACGGTGTTTGCCGAGTCGGAGGTCGTCTCCTGGCTCGGCAAGGGCAAGCGCATCGACGAGATCCTGCTGGGCGTGCACCAGTCCATCGCCTCGCGCTCCCTCGGCCTGATGCGCCGCGTCGGGATCGAGCCGGAGGTGACCTTCACCGGCGGCGTGGCCAAAAACATCGGAATGATCACGGCGCTGAATGCGCTGCTGGGCTTTCCGGTCAACGTTAGCGACGACTCACACTTCATGGGCGCGCTGGGCGCCGCGCTGTTCGCCATGGACCGCATCCTGAGCGGCCGCGTCCCGGCTCAGGAGGCTACCCTATGACAAACCAGCCCGCCACGGTGGCCGGCCTCGACGTCGGCTCAACCTACACCAAAGCCGTTCTCCTCGACCGCGACAACGTGATCGTCGGACGGGCGCTGATCAAGACCGGGTTCAAGTTAGGCGATGCGGCTGAGCGCGCCCTTACAGCCGCCCTGGAGCAGGCCGGCCTGCAGCGGGACGATGTGGCCTACATCGCCACCACCGGCTACGGCCGCTTCCAAGTGCCCTTCCGCAACGTCAATATCACCGACCTGACGGCAACGGCCCGCGGCGCGCGCAGCCTCTTCCCGCAGACGCACACGATCCTCGACGTCGGCGGGCAGACGATGAAGGCCAGCCGGCTGGACGAGAATGGCAAGGTGCGCTCTTTCCGCCTCAACGACAAGTGCGCCGCCGGCACCGGGGCCTTCCTGGAAAAGACCGCCCGCTACATGGGTTTCTCGACCGAGGAGGTTGGGCCGCTGGCGGCCACCTCCAAAGAGGCCGTGGCCATCTCCGGCGTGTGCGCCGTCTTCGCCGAGTCGGAAGTCATCAACCACCTGTCCCAAGGCAGTTCCCCGGCCGACATCATGCACGGCTCGATCGCGTCACTGGTGGACCGATCGCTGCAGCTTATGAAGCGCGTGCAGATTGAGCGCGAGATTACGCTGGTCGGCGGCATCCTGCGCTTTGAAACCATGGTGCGCATCATCAGCGAAAAGCTGGGCTCAGGCGTGAACGTGCCCGAGGGCGACATGGTGCAGTTTGCGGCAGCGCTTGGCGCCGCGCTGTTGGCCTGGCAAAGGCTGAACAAGGTGCAGGCGGCCGGCGGCCTTCAAGCCGGCCTGGCCGAGCCGCTGGGCGCGCTGGCCTAGAGCCTCCGCGGCCGAAGGCCGCGACGCCGGCGGGCCAGCGCGTTCTGGGCCATCGGCCGCCGGCAGCGAATTTCCGGCGTGGCGAGCTCAGCCTGTCACACCGTCATCAGCCAGGCCGGCGCCGGCGGCGCCGGTCTGGCTGATGCGACGAGCGGGGGTGAAATATGACTGAAGGGCGGCCCTGCACGGACTGGGGTGTCGCGGACGGCGTGGGCTGGGTGAGCCTGAACCGCCCGCCGCTTAACGTTCTGAACCTCGGCATGCTGCGTGAGCTGCAGGCCGCCCTGCGGGCGCTGGCCGCGGAGCAGTCGCTACGCGTCCTCGTGCTGCGCGCCGACCCGGTTCTGCGGGTGTTCTCGGCCGGCGTTGATGTGGCCGACCACACGGCCGATCGGGTGCGCGCCATGATCCCGCTGTTTGACGCCGTGTGCTGCGCGCTGGCCAGCTTTCCCCTCCCAACCCTGGCCGTCGTTCACGGTCACGCGCTGGGGGGCGGCTGCGAGCTGGCGTTGAGCTGCGACTTGGTGCTGGCCGCCGAGGGAGCCACCTTTGGCCAGCCGGAGATCAAATTGGCTACCATTGCGCCAATGGCCGCGCTGCGGCTGCCGGGGCTCGTCGGCTATCGGCGGGCGGCAGAGCTGCTCTTCACCGGCTCAGCCATCAGCGCGGCCGAGGCGGCCGAAATAGGGCTGATTAACCGCGCCGTTCCGGCCGCCGAACTTGCCGCGGCAGCCGAGCAGCTCGCTGGCCAGTTGGCCGCGCTAAGCGGGGCGGCCCTGCGCATCTGCAAGCAGGCCCTCCGCCAGGGTGAGCGGCACTGGGAGACGGGCCTGGGGACCGTGGAACAGCTCTACCTTGATGGATTGATGGCCACCACGGACGCCGCCGAAGGCGTGGCGGCCTTCTTGGAGAAGCGTCCCCCCGTGTGGAGTCACAGCTGATGAAAGCTGCGGTGTTTCATGGCCCACACCAACCGCTGCGCCTGGAAGATTGGCCCACCCCCCGGCCGGGCCCGGGCGAAATCCTGGTCCGCGTGGCGGCCTGCGGCGTCTGTCATACCGACTTGCACTACATCGACCACGGCGTACCCACCTTCAAGAAGCCGCCGCTCATCCTTGGGCACGAGCCTTCCGGCGTTGTCGCGGCGGTCGGCCCCGAAAGCCAGCGGTGGCGCGAGGGCGACCGCGTGCTGCTCCCGGCCGTCTACGGCTGCGGCCGCTGCCGGATGTGCCGCACCGGGCGCGAGAACATCTGCGATCAGATGGTCATGTTCGGCAACAACGTGGACGGCGCGTACGCGGAATACATACTGGCCCCGGCCAAGGATGCCCTGCCCCTGCCGCCCGAAGTGCCCCTGGTCGAGGGCGCCATCATCGCCGACGCGATTACGACGCCTTACCACGCCGTGGTCAACCGCGGCCGGGTGCGGGCCGGGGACCAGGTAGTGGTGTTCGGCTGCGGCGGAATAGGCCTGAACGTGGTGCAGGTCGCCGCCGCCGTGGGCGCCAGCGTAATCGCCGTGGATGTCGTGGCCCGCAAGCTGGAGTGGGCGCGCCAGTTCGGGGCCACGGCCACCGTGGACGCCGCCAGCGTCGAGCGCGTGGACAAGGAAGTGCGCAAGCTGACCGGGGGGGGCGCCGATATCGCCTTCGAAGCCATCGGCAAGCCGGCGACCCAGGAACAGGCGATGGCCTCATTGCGCACCGGCGGCCGGTTCGTGGTCGTGGGTTTCTCGGAAGAGCCGTTGCAGCTCCAGGCCGGGCGCGTGATGTACCGCGAACTGGAGATCATCGGCTCGCTCGGCTGCCGCGCGGTGGACTATCCGCGTGTGCTGGAGCTGGCCCGGCAAGGAAAGATCAAGGTGGCCGAATTGGTGACAGGCCGTTTCGCGCTCGACGACGTCAACGCCGCCTTCGACCTGCTCCGGCGTGGCGAAGGAATCCGGTCGGTAGTCACGCCCTGAGAGGCCGGGCGTGCTGATTGACTTTCACCTTCACGTTTCGCGCAGCGAGCACGAGCGCCCCTGGGTTCTGGAGTTCACGCAGAGCCAGTACGACGGCGAGCTCTGGCCGCTGGTGGACTCCGTGGTAACGCCGGAAGCCATCCGGCCGTTTCTACAGGCCAACGGCATTGACTGGGCCGTGGCGCTGGCCGAGAACTGCCCAATGACAACCGGGGTGACGCCCAGCGACTTCGTGGCCGACCTGTGCGCGCGCGCCAACGCCCTGCCCGACCCCCAGGCCGGCCCGCGCGGCCGCCTGATCCCGTTTGCCAGCGTCAACCCTTACCTGACCAGTGACCTGGCGGGCGAGTTGGAGCGGTTAGTCTTAGAGGCGGGTTTCCGCGGGCTAAAGCTGTACCCTGTCTATCAGCACCACTACGTCCATGAGCCGCGCCTGTATCCGCTGTACGCCAGGGCCCAGGCGTTGGGCATCCCGGTGCTGGTGCACACCGGCTCGTCGGTCTTCAAGGGCGCGCGCATCAAGTACGGCGATCCGCTGCACCTGGACGACGTGGCCATCGACTTTCCCGAACTGACCCTGGTCATGGCCCATTCGGGCCGGCCGTTCTGGTACGAGCAGGCTTTCTGGATGGCGCGGCGCCACCCAAACGTCTACCTAGAAGTGTCGGGGCTGCCGGCCAAGAAGCTGCTCGACTATTTCCCCGACCTGGAGCGCCTGGCCGACAAGGTCATCTACGGCTCGGACTGGCCCGCTAACCCGTACCTGCGCCGCAACGTGGACGCGATCATCGATCTGCCGCTCAAGGATGCGACCAAGGAAAAGATCCTGTGGCGGACCGCGGCCAGGGTCTTGCGATTGGACACTTGTCGCTAAGACCGAGGCTAGACCCAATAGGGCGGCTCAGTCCCCGCCGCCGGAGAGGAGGTGCATTGTCCTGAACGCGTAGGCGCCCAGCGAAGCTGGCTCGTGTTGCGATGGACCATCTGTCTACTTGCACTTCGCATGGAGGAGAGCATGAAAAGCCCGCGAACCTACGTACTGATCGGCCTGCTGCTCGCTGCGCTGACCGTCTCCGCCTGCGGCGGGGCGCCTTCGGCCGCTGCCCCCACCAGCGCGCCGGCGGCCACTTCGGCGCCAGCGACTGGGCCTGAGCAGGGTGAGCCCTACCTGCTCGGCGCTTTCTTTTCCACCACCGGCCCCGCCTCGTCGCTGGGCGAACCAGAAGCCAACACCGTGACGATGCTGGCCGAGCAGATCAACGCCCAGGGGGGCGTCCTCGGTCCCGACGGCAAGCTGCACCAACTGGAAGTCAAGATGTACGATGACCAGTCCGACGCCACCGTGGCGGTGGAAGTGGTCAAGAAGCTCATCGATGAAGACAAGGTCACCGTCATCGTCGGGGGCAGCGGCAGTCCGGCCAGCATCGCCGTGATCGAGACCGTCACGGGCGCCAGCGTACCGTTCGTCTCGGTGGCCTCGTCGTCCAAGATCGTGACCAAGGACGACGGCTCGCAGCACCAATGGGTCTTCAAGACGCCGCAGCAGAACCTGCCGGTCGCGCAGGTGCAGTACGAGTGGATGGCGGCCCACGGCTTTAACCAGATCGCCTCGCTGGGCGTCAACAACGCCTTCGGAGCGGACTCGATGGCGGCGCTGAAGATGCTGGCGGGCGAAGAGGGGATGGAGATCGTGTGGGAGGGCACGTTTGAAGCCGGCGACACCGATTTCAACGCTCAACTGACGGCCATCGCCGGCACTCCGGCCGAGGTGCTCGTCGTCCACGCCACCCCCGGCGAGGGCGCGCCGCTGACCGTGCAGTTCCGCGATTTGGGCCTGGAGATGCCGATCATCCACAATCACGGCATCGGCAACCGGGCCTTTATCGACACGGCCGGCGACGCGGCCGAGGGCGTGCTGTTCCCCATCGGTAAGCTGTTGGTGGCCAGCCAACTGCCCGACAGCGATCCGCAGAAGGCGACGCTGCTGCAGTATCAGGCCGACTACCAGGCCCGCTTCGGCAAGCCGCCCAGCACGTTCGGCGGCCACGCCTGGGATGCGGTGATGATGGTCAAGGGCGCCTTGGAGGCCGTGGGCACGGATTCGGCCGCCATCCGCGGCTACCTGGAATCCGAGATCACCAACTTCGTGGGCATCAGCGGCATCTTCAACATCACGGCCCAGGATCACACCGGCATCGGCAAGGAGTCGCTCGTGCTGGTGGAGATCACCGACGGCGATTGGAAGTACGTCGATCCGGCGCAGTACGCGAGCGTGCCGTAGCGGCCAGGAGACGGCCGGCGATGGGGGCGCGCCCGGTGGGCGCGCCCCCACTGCCCCGCCGGCGCGCGGCCATACCATGACCCTTCTCGAACAGCTCGCGCAGTACATCGTCTCGGGCATCACGCTCGGCAGCATCTATGCGCTGATTGCCCTGGGCTTTGTCACGATCTATAACGTCACGGGCATCATCAACTTCAGCCAGGGGGAGTTTGCCGTGGTCGGGGCCTTTGTGGCCATCACCGCCGCCCAGAAGGTCTCACTCTTCCGCGGCCAGGCCGCGGTGGGGTTGGAGTGGCCACTGCCGGCGGCCATCCTGGCTGGCGTCATCGCCGCCGTGCTGATCGGGGCGCTGCTCTATCGCGCCGGCATCCAACCGGCCCGCAACGCCTCACCCCTCAGCCAGATCGTGGTCACCATCGGCGCGTCGATTGCGCTGCGCGGACTGGTGCTGCTGGCCTGGGGCACCGATCCCTACCGCCTGGACCCCTTCTCGGCCGGCAAGCCCCTGCGGCTGCTGGGCGCGGTTGTGACGCGGCAGAGCGTCTGGGTGATGGGCCTGACCGTGGTCACCGTGGTGGGCCTGTATCTGTTCTTCCGCTTTACGCTGACCGGCCGCGCGCTGCGGGCCAGCAGCGCCAACCCGGGCGCGGCGCGGCTGATGGGCATCAACATCCAGCGCATGGGCTTGCTGGCGTTTGTGCTCAGCGCCGGCCTGGGCGCGTTGGGCGGTATCGTCATCGCTCCGATCACCTTCATGACCTACGACCGCGGACTGATGCTGGCCCTGAAGGGCTTTGTCGCCATGATCCTGGGCGGCCTGACCAGCCCGGTCGGCGCGGTGATCGCCGGCATCGCGCTGGGGGTCATCGAGTCGCTGGCGGCCGGCCTGCTCTCATCCGGCTACAAAGACGCCTTTTCCTTCGTCGTCTTGTTCGTCGTGCTGCTCGTGCGGCTCGGCGGGCTGTTGGGCGCCCGGCGAGGGCCGGCCCTGGAGCGGGCCGGGTTATGACCGGGGAGCAGCCATGAAGACGGTAGCGCCCGCGCAGTGGGCCGGCCTCGGGCTAGTAATCGCTCTGGCCGTCATCCCGCTGCTCGTTCGCAACAACTATCAGATCTTCATCCTGATCCTGATTGCGGTCGACACGATCCTAACCGTGGGCCTATCGCTGGTCATGGGCTACGCCGGCCAGGTGTCGCTCGGCCACGCCACCTTCTTCGGCGTCGGCGCGTATGCCACCGCGCTGCTCAGCGCCCGTTTCGGCTGGCCGCCAGCGTTGGCGCTGCCGGCCGCCGCGGGCCTGACGGCGCTGGCCGGTTACCTGCTCGGCGTGCCCATCTTCCGGCTGCGCGGCCATTACCTGGCCATGGCGACGCTCGGGCTGAACGTCATCTTCATTCTCATCCTCAAGAACGAGGCCGAGGTGACCGGCGGCCCATCGGGCTTCACCGACATCCCGCCGCTGGCCCTGGGCGGCCTGACGTTCGATAGCGATGTGAAGATGTACTACCTCGTGTGGGCGGTCACGCTGGGTGTGTTGTGGCTGTCCCTCAACGTCGTCAATTCGCGCGTCGGCCGAGCGCTGCGGGCCATTCACGCCAGCGAAGTCGCCGCCGAGGCGCTCGGGGTGGACGCGAACGCTTATAAGCTGAAGGTGTTTGCGATGGCGGCCGGGTTCGCCGGCCTGGCCGGGGGCCTGTATGCCCAGGCCATTCACTTCATCAGCCCGTCGAGCTTCGACGTGCTGGTGTCGATCGAACTGGTGACCATGGCGGCGGTGGGCGGCCTGGCCAGCGTCTGGGGCTCGATCTTCGGCGCGGCAACCGTGGTATTGCTGGCCCAGTTCATCCGCGACCGCATGGGCGTGTTGCTGGCCGGCGCCTCCGGCGAGCAGGAGATCATCGTCTTCGGTCTGCTGCTGGTCGTCATCATGGTCTTCCTGCCCGAGGGGCTGACGGTGGGCGGGCTGAGGGTCCTGCGTGCCTGGCCCATCACGCGGCGTCTGCGCGCCGCGCGCGACCAGACCTGAACGGGCGGCAAGCGCGAGGTCCTATGCAGCGTATCTATCAACCACAGGTTGAAACCCTGCCCCGGCCCAAGCTGGAGGCGCTGCAGCTCGAGCGGCTACGCCAGACCCTGGGGCGGATTGCCGCCAACAACCCGCAGTATGCGCAGCGCCTGAACGGCATTCAGCCTGACGAGCTTCGCCGCCTGGATGACCTGCGCCGGCTGCCGTTTCTGACCAAGGACGACGTGCGCCAGAGCTATCCGTTCGGGCTGGCCTGCGCCCCGCCCGGCGACTTCGTGCGCATGCAGATGAGCTCCGGCACCACCGGCACGCCCATTATCTGTCCACAGACTGCCGCCGACGTGGCGCAGTGGGGCAGCATCATGGCCCGCTGCCTGACGGCAGCCGGCCTGACGCGCGCCGACGTGCTCCAGATCACGCCCTCGTTTGGCCTGTTCAACGGCGGGTTCGGCTTCCATTACGGGGCCAGCGCCATCGAGGCAATGATCATCCCCATCGGCGCCGGGCGCACCGCGCTGCAGCTCCAGTTCATGCGCGACCTGGGCACGACGGCGATTGCCGCCATCGCGTCGTATCCCTTGCGCCTGATCGAGGTCGCCGAACAGCAGCAGTTCGACTTTCGCCGCGACACCCGGCTGCGGATCGGCATCCTGGGCGCCGAGATCTGGAGCGACGAAATGCGCCGGCGTATTGAAGCGCGCATGGGCATCGAAACTTACGACATCATTGGAATGACCGAAACCGGCGGCGTGGGCATGGGGCTGGACTGCGCTGAGCACGCCGGGATACACGTGTGGGAGGACCACTATCTGATCGAAGTCGTCCAGTGGGAGACAGGTGAGCCGGCGCCCGATGGCGAGTGGGGCGAGATGGTGGTGACGACGCTGACCCGCGAGGGTTTGCCGCTGGTCCGCTTCCGGACGCGCGACATCACCCGCATCGTCAGCCGCGAGCCGTGCCGCTGCGGGCGCACGAGCCTGCGCGTGGCGCGCTTGGCCTGCCGCGCCGACGATATGCTCAAGGTGAAGGGCGTCAACTTCTACCCGGGCCAGGTCGAAAGCCTGCTGCTCAGGCACCCCGAAGTGGGGGCCGATTACCTGGTCGTGATCGAGCGCGTGGACGGCGCCGACCACCTGTCGGTCAGCGTCGAAGCGGCAGCCGCCAGCGCGGAGCACGGCGCCAGCGTCATGGCCCCGGGCGCCGAGCTCGCCCGTCGCCTGGCGGACGAGCTGTACGACTTACTGGCGCTGCGCGCCGAGGTGAAGGTGCTTCGCGCCGGCGAACTGCCCCGGCCGGAAGGCAAAGCCGTGCGCGTGGTGGACCGCCGGCGCGCCTGACCGCGTGACCGGCTTAGCGCGTGGCCTGTGAGACGATGAGCGACACATTGCTGCAAGCACGGCAAATCTACAAAGCCTTTGGCGGCGTGCAGGCGGTCACGGGTGTCGACTTGGCCATTCAGCGCGGCGAGATCTTTGCCCTGATTGGTCCCAACGGGGCCGGCAAGACCACGACCTTCAACGTGATCTCCGGAACGCACGCGCTCGATCAGGGCGAGGTGATTTTCGACGGTCATGCCATTCACGGCCAGGCCGCGCACCGCATTGCGGCGCTCGGCCTGGTGCGCACGTTTCAGAACCTGCAGATCTTCGGCACGCTCACGGTGCTGGAAAACGTGATGGTGGGCCGCCACATGCATACGCGGACGGGCTTCGTCACGGCCGCGCTGCGCTGGCCGGGGGTGCGCGCCGAAGAGCGCGAGACGCGCGCCCGCGCCCAGGCCTACCTGAAGGTGGTCGGGCTGGACGGCCGGGCCGACGAGCCGGCCGGCAGCCTGCCGTTCGGCCAGCAGCGGCTGCTAGAGATCGCCCGAGCCCTGGCGGCCGAGCCAAAGCTGCTCATGCTGGACGAGCCGGCGGCCGGGCTCACCCGGCCAGAAATCGACGCGCTCAACAGCTTGATCCGGCGCATACAGGCCGAGGGCGTGACGATCGTGCTGGTGGAGCACGATATGAACCTGGTGATGGGGCTGGCCAACCGCGTGGCGGTGCTGCACTACGGGCGCAAACTGGCCGACGGCACGCCGGCCGAAGTGCAGGCCGACGAGCGCGTGATCGGCGCTTACCTGGGGGTGGGTTGGGATGCGGCGCCGGCCTATGCTTGAAGTGTGCGACGTCACCACCTGCTATGGGCGCATCCGCGCCCTCGACCAGGTTTCGTTGACGGTCGAGGCCGGCGAGATTGTCTGCCTGATCGGGGCGAACGGCGCCGGGAAAACGACGCTGCTCAACACGATCTCCGGCCTGGTCCCGGCGGCGGGCGGCGTCGTTCGGTTTGAGGGCCGGCCCATCTCGCGTTTGCCGGCCGAGCAAATCGTGCGGCTGGGTATCAGCCACGTGCCGGAGCGCCGCCAGGTCTTTGGCTCGCTTGACGTCCGCGAGAATCTCTTGCTGGGCGCCTACAGCCGAGCGCGGCGCGCCGGCCCGGCCGCGATCCGCCGCGACAGCGAGCAGGTCTTCGAGCTGTTCCCCGCGCTCCGCTCGCGCAGCCGGCAGCTGGCCGGGACGCTGTCCGGCGGCGAGCAGCAAATGCTGGCCGTGGGGCGCGGGCTGATGGCACGCCCACGGCTGATGCTGCTGGACGAACCGGCGCTGGGCCTGGCGCCGCTGATCGTGCAGGAGCTGTTCCGAATCTTCGCCGGTCTGCGGCGCAGTGGGACCACGATCCTGCTGGTCGAGCAGAACGCCCGCGCTGCCCTGCGTGTCGCCGACCGCGGCTGCGTCCTCGAGAATGGCCGCGTGGCACTCCGGGGGACGGCCAGCGAGTTGGCGGCGAACGACGGTCTTCAGCGGGCATACCTAGGCCAGACAAACCACCGCCGCCGGCCTGATCTCGGCGGTCCGGATTCCTTGACTTCAGGGTAAGGAGAGCGCCATGCCAATCTGGAACCCAGAATGCGAGACGCTGCCGCGCGAGCAGATGGGGCAGCTGCAGGTCCAGCGCCTGCAAGAATTGCTGCCGCGCCTGGCGGCCTGTGTGCCGCTCTACCGCCAGAAGTTTGCCCAGGCCAATGTCTCGGCGGACCGGATCAAGTCACTCGACGACCTGCGGCAGCTGCCGTTCACCGACAAGCGCGACCTGCGCGACGTCTACCCGTTCGGCATGTTCACGGTGCCGCTGGAGCAGGTGGTGCGCATCCACGCGTCGTCGGGCACTACCGGCAAGCCCACGGTGGGAGGCTACACGCGGGCCGACGTGGCGTTGTGGGCCGAATGTATGGCGCGCACGGTGGCCAGCGCCGGCGTCACCAGCCGCGACGTAATCCATAACGCCTACGGTTACGGCCTGTTTACCGGCGGACTGGGCTTTCACCTCGGCGCCGAATTAGTGGGCGCCACCGTCGTGCCGATCTCGGGCGGGCTGACCCGGCGACAGGTGATGCTCATGGAAGACTTCGGCGCAACCGTGCTCACCTGCACCCCGTCTTACGCGCTGGTCATCGGCGAGGAGGCAGCCGATATGGGCGTGGACTTCAAGCGGCGGATGAAGGTCCGAGTCGGCATCTTCGGCGCCGAACCCTGGAGCGAGAGGATGCGGCTGGAGATCGAGGCCAAGCTGGGGCTGGAGGCCTTCGACATCTACGGCCTGACCGAGGTCATTGGCCCCGGCGTAGCGGTGGAGTGCGAGCAGCACAACGGCATGCATATCAACGAGGATCACTTCCTGGCCGAGATCATCGACCCCGACAGCGGAGAGCCGCTGCCAGCTGGCGAGGAGGGCGAGCTGGTCTTCACCACGCTGACCAAGGAGGCGATGCCGGTGATCCGCTACCGCACGCGCGACCGCACGCGCCTGCACCCCGAGCCGTGTGCCTGCGGGCGCACCACCGTGCGCATGGACAAAGTGTTGGGGCGCACCGACGACATGCTCATCGTCCGCGGCGCCAATATCTTCCCGCAGCTGATCGAGAAAACCCTGCTGTCGATTGAAGACATCGAGCCCCACTACCAGATCGTGGTCGACCGCGCGAAAGACCAGCTCGACACGCTCGAGGTCTGGGTGGAAGCCGCGCCGCACCTGTTCCAGCCGATTGATACGCGCCGCCTGGACGCGCTGCAGAACCGCGTGTCCGTCGAACTGGCCCAGACGCTGGGCATCACGGCCTCGGTCAAGCTGATGGGACCGAAATCCATTCAGCGCTCCGAGGGCAAGGCCAAACGCGTGATCGACAAGCGCGAGTTGTAGCCTGTGGGGCTCACCCCGATGACGACCCTCGCGGTCCGCACCGCCCGCGCGCACTACGCCTGGATCATCCTCGCGATCGGCGCGCTGGTCTCATTCGGCGCGCTCGGGCTGGCGCGCTTCGGCTACGGCGTGATCTTGCCCGCCATGCAGACCAGCCTGGCCATGACCAATACCCAGACCGGGGCGCTGGCGACAGCCAACCTGATCGGCTACCTGACCGTCGCGGTGGCCAGCGGCGCGCTGGCGGCGCGCTATGGGCCACGGCGGGTCATCGTCGTGGGGCTGGCTGTGGCGGGAGCGGGCATGCTGCTCACCGGCTGGGCTCAGGCCTTCCTGCCCGCCCTCGTTCTGCGCGGGCTGACGGGCGCCGGCAGCGGCGCGAGCAACGTGCCGGTGATGGGCTTGTTAGCCGCGTGGTTTGCGGCCGGGCGGCGCGGCCTGGCCGCCGGGTTGGTCGTCGGTGGCTCGTCGGTGGGGCTGATCGTTGCCGGCCCGCTCGTGCCGCGGCTGTTGGATGCCTATGGCGAGGCCGGCTGGCGGCTGGCCTGGTTCCTGTTCGGCGGCACGACGCTCGCCCTGGCCCTGCTGAGCTGGCTGGCGCTGCGCGACCGGCCGGACGAGCTGGAGCTAGCGCCGGCTGGCCCGCGGCCCGAGAGGCGTTCACTTGCCAGCCGCTCGCAGCCGTCGCCTGCCGAGTCAATCCGGCGCGGCCTGCCGTGGGGCCAGGTGTACCGCTCGCCGGTCGTCTGGCGCCTGGGTTTCGTCTACGCCGCCTTCGGGTTCGCCTACATCATCTATATGACCTTTTTCACCAAGAGCCTGATGGCCGACGGCGGCTACAGCCAGGCCGCGGCCGGCGCGCTGTTCATGCTGCTGGGCTGGCTCAGCCTGGTGAGCGGCCTGATCTGGGGCAGCGTGTCGGACGTCATCGGCCGCCAGCGGGCGCTGATCAGCGTCTACCTGATTCACGCGGCGGCCTATGGCCTGTTCGGCGTGTGGCCCGCGGCGCCCGGCTTCACCCTTTCGGCCATCCTGTTCGGGCTGGCCGCGTGGAGCGTGCCGGCCATCATGGCGGCCACCTGCGGCGATCTGCTCGGACCGCGCCTGGCGCCGGCCGCCTTGGGCTTCATCACCCTGTTCTTCGGGCTGGGGCAGGCCATCGGCCCGAGCGTGGCCGGCGCCATAGCCGACGCTGCCGGGACGTTTACGCCGGCCTTCGCGCTGGCCGGCATCGTCGCCTTACTGGGGGCCGCCAGCGCGGCCCGGCTGCGGCCCGTGACCCTGGCGGAGTTTGTATGAACATCATCCTGCACCTGGGCGAGCCCTTCTGGCGCTGCGCAGGCACGCGCCAGGTCACCGTCTGGCTTCCGGAGGGCGCCACCGCGGCCGAGGCGCTGGCCGCGCTCGTGCAACTGCACCCGGCGCTGCGGACCGAACTTGACGATGCGGAAGGGCCGCCGGCCCTGTTTGCCGGCGACAACCAGGTCTGGCCGGAGACCCCCTTGCAAGACGGCGCGCACCTATACATCCTCTGGGCGATGAGTGGCGGATGAGACTCAACACAGCTCTGATTGACCTGACCACGGGCCACATCGACATTGCGCCCACGCCGCAGCGGCTGATGCGCGCGCTGCTGGGCGGGCGCGGGATGAATATGCACTACCTGCGCTACCATTTGCGCGCGGCCGGCGACCCTCGCGCGGTCGACCCGCTGGGGCCTGACAATCCGCTCATCTTCGGGGCCGGCCTGCTGACTGGAACCATTGCGCCCAACGCGGCCCGCTTCAACGTCAGCGCCAAGTCGCCCGAATCGCTTGGCCTGGGAGACGCGAATTGCGGGGGCTTCTTCGCGGCGGCGATGCGCAAGGCAGGTTTCGACCGCCTCATCGTGCTGGGGCGCGCCGAGCGTCCGGTGTACCTGCTCCTGCAAGAGGGCGCCGTCAGCCTGTGCGCGGCCGAAGGCCTGTGGGGGACAACCGCCCCCGCAGCGCAGGCGCTGCTGAAGGCCGCACACGGCCCCGCGACGGTCAGCGCCGTCATCGGCCCCGCGGGCGAACACCAGGTGCGGATGGCGTCGGTGATGACCGGGTTGAAGAACACGGCCGGCCGCGGCGGCATGGGCGCGGTGATGGGCAGCAAGAACCTCAAGGCCATCGCCGCCTGCGGGGGCAAGCCCTTGGTCACGGCCGACCCGGCGGCGCTGAGCGCAGCGCGTAAGGAGCAGACGCGCTACCTGCAACAGTCGAAGGTCGTCCGGGTGCTGGGCAAGCTGGGCACCCCGTTCCTGTACGAGGTCTCCAACCACCTGGGCGCCATCCGCACGCGCAACAGCCAGGACAACCACTTTGCCGACACGCTGGTGGCGGCCGAGATCGAGCAGTACTCGGACAAAATGCTGGCCTGCACGTCGTGTGTCGTCCACTGCCGCCACCGCAACACGCTCGGCGGCGAGGGGCCAGAGTACTCGACCGTGGGGTTGCTCGGCGCCAACCTCGGCCTGGCCCCGGCGCAGCAGGTCATCGCGCTCAACAACCTGGTTAACGACCTGGGCCTGGATGCCTCGTCGGTGGGCACCATCCTGGCCTGGGCGATGGAACTGTACCAGCGCGGCATCATCGACGACAGCCTGACCGGCGGGCCGCTGGAGTGGGGCGATTACGAGCGCATCCACGCGCTGATCGGCGACATCGCCTTCCGGCGCGGGTTCGGCGCCGTGCTGGCCGAGAGCACCCAGGCCAAGCGCCTGTTCCCGCCCGAGGCCGCCGACTATCTGATCGCCGTCAAAGACCTGCCCCAATCCGACCCGCACGACGTGCGCTATATCAAGTCGTTTGCGCTCGGCATCGCCGTCGCCTCCCGCGGCGCCGACCACCTGCGCAACCGCCCCACGCTCGACATCCTTAACCTGCCGGACGAGGTGCGGCAGGAAATCTTCGGCGTTGAGACCAGCGCCGATCCGACGGCCTACGAAGGCAAAGCCGGCATGGTCGCCTGGCACGACGACATCTACGCCGTGGCCGACTGCCTGGGCGTGTGCAAGTTCGTCACACACGGTTTCAACTCGCCGAACTTGCTGGGCTATGGTCACTTCGCCGAGCTAATCCAGGCGGCCACCGGCATGGCGCTGACGGCCGACGAGCTGCGCGGCGTTGGGCGCCGCGTGGTGGACCTTGAACGGCAGATCAACCTCGAGCTGGGCCGCACACGCGCCGACGACACGCTGCCCAAGCGCTACTTCGACGATCCGATGCCCGCGCGCGTGACGAGGGGCCATGCGATCGATCGGGCAAAGTTTCAGATCATGCTCGACGAATACTACGCGGCGCGCGGCTGGACGCCGGACGGGCGCCTGCCGGCTAAGCGCCTGGCCGAGCTGGACGAGCTGCTGGAGGCGTGACCCGCCACACGGAGAGACTGCGATGAAAGACACATGCAAGGCCGGCCTATCCACCACGACGCGCATCACCATTGACCAACAACGCACGGTCGACTTTCTGGGCGAGGCCGGGCGCGTCTATGCCACGCCCGAGCTGGTGCGCGATATCGAAATCACCTGCCGCGGCCTGCTGCTGGCGCACAGCCAGCCGGATGAAGACTCGGTCGGCACGCGCATCGAGCTCGACCACCTGGCCGCCACGCCCATGGGGATGGGCGTGGAGATCACGGCCACCGTGCTGGAGGTCGACGGCCGGCGCGTGCTGCTGGCCTTCGAGGCGCGCGATGACGTGGAAGTGGTGGCGCGCGGCCGCCACGCGCGCTTCGTGGTCAACCCGGCCAAGCTGGCCGAGCGCCTGAAGGGCAAGCTGGAGGCGGCCCGGCAGGCGTAGCCGGCCAGGCAGCGCCCCGCAGTTGGAGGCCCAATGAACCCTAACAAGCCCGCAGACATCCGCCACGTCCCCACCTACTGCTACCAGTGCGTGGCCGGGCCCGACTTGATGACGGTGAAAGTCGAGGACGGTGTGGCCACCCAGGTGGAGCCCAACCTGGGGGCGCGGGGCATCCACCCGGCCGACGGCACCGTGTGCGTAAAAGCCTACGGCTTGGTGCAGAAGCTCTATAACCCGCACCGCATCCAGTCGCCGATGAAGCGCACCAACCCCAAGAAGGGACGGCGCGAAGATCCGGGCTTTGTGGCGATCACCTGGGACGAGGCGCTCGACCTGGTGGCCGACAAAATCAAGACCATCCGGGCCAAGGGCGGGCTGGACGAGTCGGGCTACCCGCGCATCGCGGCCAGCTTCGGTGGCGCCGGCACCGCCATCGCCTACATGGGCACGTTCCCGGCCTTCCTGGGCGCGCTAGGCCCGGTGGACATGAGCTTCGGCAGCGGCCAGGGCGTCAAGTGTTACCACTCCGAGCACCTGTACGGCGAGTTATGGCACCGCGCCTTCACCGTCTGCGCCGACACCCCGCGCACCGAGTACATCGTGTCGCTGGGCGCCAACATCGAGGCCTCCGGCGGCGTGTGCGGCGTGTGGCGCCACGCCCAGGCCCGCGAGCGCGGCATTAAGCGCGTGCAGATTGAGCCGCACCTGTCGGTGACCGGCGGCTGCTCGGCCGAGTGGGTTCCGATCCGGCCCAAGACAGACGGCGCCTTTCTGCACGCCATGCTGCACGTCCTGCTGCACGAAGTGCCGCGCGGCCGGCTGGATGTGCCCTTCCTCAAAGACCGCACCGCTTCGCCCTACCTGGTCGCGCCGAATGGATTCTACCTGCGCGACCCCCGCACTCGCCAGCCGCTGTTGTGGGACGCGCGGCGCGGCGCGGCCGTGCCGTTCGACACGCCGGGCACCGACCCCGCGCTGGAAGGCGAGTTCGTCGTATCCGGCGTCGAGGTGGGGGCCGACGGGCAGACCTGGGAGCATCAGGACGCCACCTGCGTGCCGGCGTTCGTAAAACTGCTCGAACACGAAGCGCCCAACACGCCCGAGTGGGCCGAGTTGATCTGCGACGTCCCGGCCAACACCATCCGGCGCATCGCGCTCGAATTCCTGGAGCACGCCCAAGTCGGCGCGACCGTCGAAGTGGACGGCCGCAGCCTGCCCTTCCGCCCGGTAGCGGTCACGCTCGGCAAGACCGTGAGCAACGGCTGGGGCGGCTACGATTGCGCCTGGGCCCGAACCCTGCTGGCCTGCCTGGTCGGCGGGCTGGACGTGCCCGGCGGCACCATCGGCACCATCGTGCGCCTCAACCGCCCGGCCAAGGACCGGCAGAGCAGCGTGATCGGCGGGCCCGACGGCTTCATGGAATTCCCGTGGAACCCGACCGACAAGGCGCACTGGCTGCCGCGCCCTACCGTGCGGCACGGCTATAAGACGCTGGTGCCGCTCTCGGCCGATTCACCCTGGAGCCAGGCCCTCGGCCCGACCCACCTGGCCTGGATGCAGCAGCTCAACCCGTTCCCGCACTGGCCCGATCCGACCGTGCCCGAGCTGTGGTTCGTGTACCGCACCAACCCGGCCATCTCGTACTGGGACAACGTGAAGGTCACCCAGGTGATGGCCACCTTCCCCTTCGTCGTCGCGTTCGCCTACACGCTCGATGAAACGAACTGGATGGCCGACGTGCTGCTGCCCGAAGCCACCGACCTCGAAGGCCTGCAGCTCTACCGGATCGGAGGCACCAAGTACATCGAGTACTTCTGGGATTATCAGGGCTTTGCGCTGCGCCAGCCCGTCGCCGAGGTCAACCCCGGCGCGCGAGATTTCACCTGGATCGCGACCGAACTCGCGCGGCGCGCCGGCCTGCTGGAGAAATATAACGCCGCCATCAACCGCGGCGCGACGAGCGTGGCGCTGCAAGGCGACGGCTATGACTTCTCGCTGGACGTCTCTCAACCGCACTCGGTGGAAGCGATCTGGGACGCAATCTGCCGAGCCGCCAGCAGCGAGGTCACGAGCGGCGAAGCCAGCGACGGCCTGGACTGGTACCGCGCAAACGGATATCGTGTCAGGCCGTACCCGCGCCTGAAGTGGTACCTGTATCCCGAGATCGTGGACAAGGGCCTGCGTTTCGAGATGCCCTACCAGGAGCGCCTGTTCCGCATCGGCCAGCAGCTCGGCAACCGCCTGCACGAACAGGACATCGGCTGGTGGGACAAGCAACTGTCCGAGTACGAGCCGCTGCCGGTGTGGCGCGACGTGCCGGGGTTGATCCGGCAGGCGATTGCGGCCAACCTGGGCGGCAAGGAGGCCGACTACCCCTTCTGGCTGCTGACCGCGCGCAGCATGCAGTACGCCTGGGGCGCCAACGTGGGCGTACAGATGGTGGCCGAAGTAGCCGACAACGTCAAAGGCCACAAGGGCATCATCCTGAACGCGCGCGCGGCGGCCGAGCGCGGCATTGCCGACGGCGACCTGATCGAAGTCCGATCCGCCCTGAGCGTGACGCGCGGACCGGCGATCTTGCGCCAGGGCATCCGGCCCGATACCGTGCTCATGGTGGGCCAGTTCGACCACTGGGCCACGCCCTTTGCCAAAGAATTGAAGACGCCCAGCATGAACCCGCTGGTGCCCATGCTGCTCGACCTGACCGACTCGACCGGATCGTCAGCCGACGTGGTGCCGGTGGCGATCGCGCGCGTGGACGGCCGCCGATGACGCGCTACGCAATGGTGGCCGACCTGCGCAAGTGCGTGGGCTGCCAGACGTGCACGATCGCGTGCAAGCACGCCAACGGCACGCCGCCCGGGGTGCAGTGGCGCTGGGTGCTGGACGTGGAGGCCGGCGAGTTCCCCGACGTGACGCGCACCTTTGTGCCCGTCGGCTGCATGCATTGCAGCGAGCCGCCCTGCATGACGGTCTGCCCTACGACGGCCACGCGCCAGCGCGCCGACGGCATCATCACGATCGACTACGACCTGTGCATCGGCTGCGGTTACTGCATCGTCGCCTGCCCCTACCAGGCGCGCTACAAGACCACCCACCTGACGTTTGCGTACGGCGAAACGCCTCTGCCGAGCGAACAGGCATACCAGGATTTCGGCCGGGTGGGCGTGGCGACGAAGTGCACCTTCTGCGTCGACCGCATCGACGCCGGTCTGCAGCGCGGCCTGGTCCCGGGCCAGGATCCGGACGCCACCCCGGCCTGCGTCAATTCGTGCATCGCTGATGCCCTGCACTTTGGCGACCTGGACGACCCGCAGGGCAACGTCACCCAGTTGGTGCGCGCGCACGAGACCTTCCGGATGCACGACGAGCTTGGCGCCGGGCCGAACATCTTCTACCTGTGGGAGAGGAAGAGCAGCGATGATGCGGTCGGTTGAGCCTCGGCCACAGACGGCCTGGGATTGGCGCGCGGCGGTCCAATTTACCTGCGGCGGCGCCGGCGCGAGCCTGACGGTCTTCACCGCCCTGGCCGCCTGGCAGGATCCGGCCTGGCTGCGGCGCACCGGGCCGATAGCGGCGAGCCTGGTGTGTCTGGGCCTGCTGGCCGTATTTGCGAAGCTCGGCCGCCGCTGGCGGGCCTTCCTCGTCATCCTCAACCCATTTACATCGTGGCTGACGCGCGAGGCCCTGCTGGCGCCAGTGCTGCTGGCCCTGGGGCTCGGCGCGGCCGTGCTCATGAGCCGGGCGCTGGCGCTGGCCGCCGGCGGCGTGGGCCTGGCCTTTCTGTACGCGCAGGCGCGCATGCTCAAGGAAGCCCGCGGTATCCCGGCCTGGCGCACCCCGGCCATGCTGTGGCTGATCGCCACCAGCGGGCTGGCGGAGGGCCTCTCCCTGCTGGCGATCGGGGCGGCCTACTTCGGCTCGCCGGGCGGCTGGCTCCTGCCGGCTTTGGGCGGGCTGCTCATCGCGCGGCTGGCAGTCTGGCGAGCCTACCGGCGCGCCCTATCGGCGCCCGGCGCCGCGCCGGTGCGCACCGTGGCAGTGCTCGACGGGATGAACGCGGTCTTGCTGGCCGCCCACGCCGGCGCGTTGGCGAGCGTGCTGGCCGGGCTGGCCTTCCCCGGCCTCGGCGGGCTGGCCGCGCTGGCGGCCGGCCTGGCCGGGCTGCTCGGCGGCTGGTATCTGAAATTCAACCTGGTGGTCCGGGCGGCTTACACGCAGGGGTTCGCGTTGGCGCGCACCCCGGCCCGCACGCCAGGGTACGGCGGCCCGGGGGTGAAGCCAGGCTGGACACCGCCGCAGGAGCAGGAACGATGAGCCGGGCCGTGCGCAGCCCCGCTCAGAGCGCAACGAAAGGTCGCGAGCGCTCCTTCGCGGCCGAGGTCAGGCAGTTGACGCTTGGCGCGGGAGAGACTTTCCACGGCGAGGCCATCATCGCGCTGACCAAGGCCTTGCTGCAGGCCGGCGTGGCCTATGTCGGAGGCTACCCCGGCGCGCCGACGTCGCACTTGATGGACGTGCTGGCCGATGCGCGCGCGGCGGTCCTCGAGCCGCTGGGCGTCTTTTACGAGGCCTCGGCCAGCGAGGCGGGCGCGGCAGCGCTGCTGGGCGCTTCCATCCACTATCCGCTGCGCGGAGCCGTGACGTGGAAGTCGATCGTCGGCACGAATGTGGCCTCGGATGCCCTGTCGAACCTGGCCTCGGCGGGGGTGACCGGCGGCTGCCTGATCATCGTCGGCGAAGATTACGGCGAGGGCGCCAGCGTGATCCAGGAGCGCACCCACGCCACGGCCCTGAAGTCGGGGATGCCGCTCCTCGATCCACGCTACCACCTGCCGAAACTGGTGGCGCTGACCGAGACCGCTTTTGAACTGTCGGAAGCCTGTGGCCTGCCGGTGATGCTTTCCCTGCGCATCCGCGCGGTGCACATGACCGGCCGGTTCGTGTGCCGGGACAACCGCCCGCCGCCGTTTGGTGTACGCCACCCGCTGCCCCGGGCGCTGCACGACTACGGCAAGATCTGCCTGCCGCCCTCGACCTATGCGCAGGAGAAGGACAAGCTCGCGCAGCGCCTGCCGGCGGCGCGGCGCTTCATCGTCGAGCGCGGGCTCAACGAGCACTTTGCCGGGGACGGCGGGCGGGCCGGCATCATCCTGCAGGGCGGTGTGTACGGCGCGACTCTGCGCGGCCTGCGCCTGCTCGGCTGCGCGGACGCGTTCGGCAGCAGCCCTGTCCCGCTGCTGGTGCTCAACGCCGTCTTCCCGCTCGTGCCCGAGCAGATCGAAGCGTTCCTGCGCGGCAAAGACCACGTGCTGATTGTCGAGGAAGGCAACCCGGCCTTCATCGAGCAAGAGGTCTGCGCGATAGCGCAGCGCGCCAACCTTGCCTGCCGGGTCTGGGGCAAGGACGTGCTGCCGGAAGCGGGCGAGTACACCGCCGACGCCGTGCGCGCCGGGTTGGAGGCGTGGTTGTCGCGGGCCGCGCCTCCGCCGGTCGCCGAACTTGCCGGCGCGCGGCAGGCAGCGCTCCAGGCGCGCGTCACCCAGGCCCGGGCCGCCGCGCCGCTGCCGGTGGTGATGCCGCCGCGCCCGCCCGGCTTCTGCACGGGCTGCCCAGAGCGCCCGCTGTTCACCGCGCTGAAACTGCTGCAGCGCGAGCGCGGGCCGCTGCACGTCGC
>JADLEU010000067.1 GCA_020845955.1 Anaerolineales bacterium | reverse complement strand
CGGATCAGCTTGCGCGCGTCCTTTTCGGCGATCTCGCCGCGCTCGACCAGGCGGTTGACGAAGTCGACGGCCTCGTCTTGTGCCAGCGCGGCGGCCCCGACGGCGGCCAACACAACCTTGCGGGCCATCTCAAACAAGCGGTTGCGGTCGGCCTCCATCTCCTCGATTTCGGCGATCTCGGCGATCTTGTGCTTTCTGGCGACGGTCTTCGGCATGGTGTCCTCCGAACTGATTGGCTCACGACCGGCGGTCGTGTGGATTGCAGGCACGACGCGTTGCGTCATAAACAAAATAACACACTGCGTCATACGAGTCAATAGCCTTTGTGAAGATTGGGACAGATGGCAGCTGTTCCGGCGCAGAATATCACTTTTGCCAATCGGCGAGCCTTACGACAATAAGGGGGTAGGGCCCGCGGTCCGATTGAGTGCCCCGTTTGGCTCGATACCGGTTGGAACCCGCCGAGAGGTCTCTATGAGCGTCTTCACCGACAGTGAGCAGTTCTATGCCTGCGTGGGCGAGTTGATGGAACGCGCCAAGCGCGATCCAACCGTCGGCCCAAAGATCGCTAAGTCGGGCATCATCATCCAGTTTCGCTACACCGATCCCCAAGCAGTGACGACCATCAACGCGCGTGCCCGGCCGACACAAGCCGGCGCGTTTGTGGACGTGATCCATGGGCCTACCGATCTTCAGCCCGACGTGGTCATGACGATGAAGGCCGATGTCTCGCACGCTTTCTGGCACGGCCGGGTCAACCTGGTGGCTGCCCTGGCGAAGCGCGACATCATTGCCAGCGGGCCCATTCCCAAGATCTTGAAGCTCTTGCCGGCGGTTGAGCCGCTATACAAGCAGTATCCCGCGCTGCTGCGGGAAAAAGGCCTGGCGCACCTCGCCTTGAGATAGCCGCTCCATGAAAAGCATCCTGGTCATCCATCTGGGGGACGGCGACACCGTGGAGGCCGCCAGCTTTCTGGCCCAACCGCTCACTATTCTGCGCCGAGGCTGCTGCGGCGATCCAGAACGCGCCCGGGCGCTGATTGCCGCCGCCGATGGGCAAGTGGCAGCCATCGGTCTGGACGGGCTGCCGGCTTTCGTCAAACTGGGGACGGCATCACGCCCGCATACGGCTGGATCTGATCTGGCCTTCAACGCCAAGCGCTCCCCGGTGGTCGATGGCTCAGGGATCCGTGACGGGTTGGAACGCTGGGCCATCATCCTGGCCGATCGGGCCCAGCCGGGCATCTTCGCTCAAAAGCGCATCCTGATGGTGCCGGGCCTCAACCACACGGGACTGGCTCAATCCCTGCTCCGCCGCAGTTCGCGCCTGCGTTATGCGGACCCGCTGATCTACTTCGCGCTCCCAGACATCCCCGGTGTTGGCGCCCGGCGCACCCTGGACCAGGTGGCCGCGGCGACCCTCGATCAGGCCAAAGATTTCCCGTTTCGACGCTTGGTGCCCCAAGCCGGACGGCCGGGCGTGCCGCGCGCCAGCGGCGCTTTTGTCGAGGCCGACGTGCTGGCCGGCGATATCGGCGCCATCCGACGCTATGCGCCCTCGCGCCTCGACCGGAAGACCGTGGTAGCCGAGGCTGCCACCGAAGCTGATCTCGACGATCTACAGAAGCGCGGCGTGTCGATCGTGGTGACCCTGATGCCCGGGCTCGCGGGACCAGGCGCCCTGGGCACCGCCTCGGCGGCCGTCATTGAGGCGATCCTGGTGGCGCTGCGCCCGAGCGCCGACCTTCCGCTCACAGAAAACACGTATCTGGACATGATTTCGCAAATTGAGTGGACGCCGCACGTGCGCTATTTGCGCGCGGACGATGCCGGGCTGAACAAGTTCGCATTTGTGATACACCCACTTAACGTGGAGTTTATTCACCAGCATCGGTGGCTCGGCTGGACGCGTTGGCTGCCGGATGACTTGGTGGAGGCGGTGGCCGCCTGCCTACCGCCGCTGTACCTGTCACGTATCACCGGCGCGCAATCGCCGGCGACGGGCCAACGGGTGCAGGGCTATCTTCTGACGCTAGGGGCAACCCCACGGCAAATGATGGCCCGCGGCGAGCGCTTCACCTACAAGCGCCTCAACCAGGCGGCCCGGTTGGCCGAGCGCCTCGGCGCGCGCTTGATGGGGCTGGGTGCCTTCACCAGCGTCGTCGGCGATGCGGGCATCACCGTCGCCCACGAGGCAGACATTGCCATCACGAGCGGCAACAGTCTAACCGTGGCCGCGACCCTGGAGGCCGCCAAGCAGGCCGTGCAGCAGATGGGCACCACCGACTTGACCCGAGGCAAGGCGATGGTCGTGGGCGCCACTGGCTCGATCGGGGCGGTCTGCGCCCGGTTGTTGGCCCAGGCGATTTACGACGTGGTGCTCGTGTCCATTGAGCCCGAGAAGCTGATCGACCTGAAGCGGCGCATTCGGGCCGAGACGCCCGGCGCTCGCGTGTCGATTGCGACCCGCGCCGATACCCTCCTGGCGGATTGTGATCTGATTGTGACGGCGACCTCCGCCTTTGGCCAGCGCGTGGTCGATATCACGCGCTGCAAGCCGGGCGCCGTCATCTGCGACGTGGCTCGACCGCCCGACATCAGCGCGGCTGAGGCGGCGCTGCGGCCCGACATGCTGGTGGTCGAAAGCGGCGAGGTCCTCATCCCTGGCGACGTCGACTTCGGCTACGACATCGGGCTCCCGCCGCGCACCTCTTACGCTTGCCTGGCCGAGACCGCCTTGTTGGCCATGGAAGGCCGCTTTGAGGACTATACCCTGGGCCGCAACATCGAGATCGAACGGGTGAAGGAGATTTATCGCCTGTTCAAGAAGCATCACTTCCAGCTCGCCGGGCTGCGGTCGCACGGGAAGTATCTGACCCCCGAGGAGATCGCGCGGCGCAGGGCCCTGGCTCACGAACTGCGCGCCGACCCGGCATGCTTCCAGCAGGCGCAGGCGGTGGCTGCCCAGGCGTTGGCGCGTATCCCGGCCATGTCCAAGGGGATCCAGGCGCGGCCGCGCGCCATGCGCCGCTGGGCCGGGGTGGCCGCCGGCCTCGGGGTGCTCGGCCTCTGGCTGTGGCGCCCCTGGCGCCTGACGAAGTCATGACCACCCAATTGAACCAAGGAGAGCAAGACATGGCGAGTGCCCGCGCGGTGTTGGTAACCGGCGTGGCCGGTTATTGGGGCGGCCAGTTGGCGGCCCGGCTGGCAGCCCAGCCTGGCTTTCACGTGATTGGCCTGGACGACACGCCGCCTGAGGACGACATCAAGGGACTGGATTTCATTCAGGCCAATGTCCGCAATCCGCTGCTGAGCGAGCTGCTGCGCGACGAGCAGGTAGACACGGTCTGCCATCTGGCGTTCGTCGACAGCACGCGCCCCAGCGAGCAGGCCTTTGAGACGAACGTCATGGGGACGATCCAGACGCTGGCGGCTTGCGGCCTAGCAGGTGTTCGCAAAGTCATCCTCAAGAGCAGCACCCTGGTCTACGGCGCCCAGCCGACCAACTCGGCCTTTCTGCGCGAGAACCACCCGCTGGCCGGCAGCCGCGGCTATGGCTACGTGCGCGACCTGGTAGAGGTGGAGGCGTTCTGCAACGGTTTTCGCG
>JADLEU010000066.1 GCA_020845955.1 Anaerolineales bacterium | reverse complement strand
TGCCAGTGCAGGCTGAGCATGGCCAGGCTAATGCCGACCAGGTCGAACAGGTTGCGCACGACGGCCAGCATGGCCCAGACGATCATCTCGCGCAGGACACTGACGTCGTTCACCATGCGCGAAACCAGCCGGCCGACGGCATAGCGGCTAAAGAAACCGAGCGAAAGCGCCTGGAGGTGGTCGAACATCTGCCGCCGCAGATCGTAGATGACGTTCTGGCCAGTGACGGCCATCAGGCGCACGCGCACGAAGGTGCCCAACCACAGCACGAGGGCGGCCACCGCATAGCCCAGCACGGCCTGGCCGAGCACGGCCGGGTTGCGCGGGGCGACGCCGCCATCCAGCGCGATCTTGACGAAGTACGGGCCTGACACGTTGGCGAGCGTGGCCGCGATCATGAATGCCAGGGCCAGTGACAGGCGGCGGCGGTAGGGGCGCAGGTAGCCGAAGAGCCGCCGCACGATCTGAGCGTCGTAGGCTTTGCCCAGGATTTCGTCGTCGCCCTTGACTTGGGCTGCTGTCATTGGGCTCCGCGAACTACTCGCCCGGCCTATGGGCGGTTGCGCTGTCTAGCCCCAGCACAACCGCCCCCCTGACGTTTGACATCCACGGCGCCCCTGGCAGCGCGTCTGCTCGGGTCGCCTCCCAGATTGGGGTCCAGCAAGACCGCCTATCGCGCGCATTCGCAAACCTTCCTTTCGGCCCGGGTGGCCGGTCTTTGTCCTATTCCAGCACGCTCGGCCGCAGGGGCGCCTCGCGCGCATCCGGCCGCTCAGCCTGTTCGGCCACCCCGATGTGGGTCGATACTGGCTCGGCGGCGCTGATGAAGAGCATCTCCCGCTGGAACTGCTCCTGGTCCTTGAGCTGCAGGTTATAGATATCCTGGTACAGCCCTGGCTGGGCGGCCAGTTCGGCGTGGCGGCCGCGCTGGACGATGCAGCCGTCGTCCAGCACCAAAATCAAGTTGGCGCGCCTAACGGTCGAGAGGCGCTGGGCGATGACGAACGTCGTGCGGCCTTGCATCAGGGCATCCAGGGCCTGCTGGATCAGGTATTCGGTCTGGGTATCGACGCTGGAGGTGGCGTCGTCCAGGATCAGCAGGCGCGGATTGAGCAGCAGGGCGCGGGCGATGGCGATGCGCTGGCGCTGGCCGCCGCTGAGGGTAACGCCGCGCTCGCCGACCACGGTGGCATAGCCCTGCGGGAAGGCGGTGATGAAGTCGTGGGCCCGGGCAGCGCGGGCGGCGGCGACGATGTCGGCCTCGCTGGCGTCCGGGCGGCCATAGGCGATGTTTTCGCGGATCGTGGTGGAGAAGAGCAGCGAGGTCTGCAGCACCAGGCCGATCTGCGAGCGAAGCGCCTTGAGGTCCACCTGGCGGACGTCGAGGCCGTCAACCAGGACGGCGCCGCCCGTCACATCGTAGAAACGCGGGATCAAGTTGATCAGGCTCGTCTTGCCGCTGCCGGTGGGGCCGATGAGGGCGATGACCTGGTTGGGCTGGGCTTCGAAACTGACGTGGCGCAAGGCGCGGCGGCTGCCCCGATAGGCAAAGGAGACGTCGTCGAAGCGCACGTGCCCGCGCAGGGCGGGCAGGGGCACGGGGTTGGGCGGGCTCTTGATTTCCTCGGGCAGATCGAGGATTTCGAAGATGCGCTGGCCGCCGGCCACGGCCTCGCCGGCCGTGTTGACGACGAAGCCCAATTGCTGCGCCGGGGCGGCCAGCAGCAGCAAGTAGGCGTTGAAGGCGACCAGTTCGCCCAGGCTGAGGGCGCCGGCGATGACCATGCGCCCGCCGAACCAAAGGATGAGGGCGGTGGCCGCCATCACCATGATCGTCATGGTGGGCATGAAGAAACCCCAGGTGCTCACCAGCCGCACGCGGGCCTTCCAGAGCCTGCGGTTAGCGCGCGCGAACTTATCCTTCTCATACTGCTCGCGGGCGAAGGCGCGTACCACTGGCACGCCGGAGAGGTTTTCCTGAACGGCCGAGGACACATCGCCCAGGGCCTGGTCAATTCCCAGGAAGAGCGGGCCGATGAGGCGGCCCAGGATGATGGTGACGCCCATCAGCGCCAGCAGCGGCGCCAGGCCGATGAGGGTGAGCGTTGGGCTTTCGCTGAACAGCAGAATCACGATACCCGCCAGCAGCAGCGTGACGTTCAGCAGCTCGATAGCGCCCTGGCCGATGAAGCGCGACAACGAGGAGACGTCTTCAGTGCAGCGGCTCATCAGCTGGCCCGTCTGCACCTGGTCGTGGTAGCCAAAGGGCAGCCGCTGGATCTTGTCGTACAGCGCATTGCGGAAGTCGTAACCGGTGCGGTTGATCAGCCACTCGGCCAGGTAGCGCCGGACGAAGTTAAACAGGGCGCGCAGCAGACCGACTAGCACGATGATCAGTCCCGAGCGGGCCAGCAGCCCGGCGTCGCGGCGGGCCAGGCCCTCATCGATCACCTGGCGGATAATGCCAGGCGTGACCAGGCTGGCGGCCGTGACGGCCAGCACGCTGAGCAGCAGCACCAGCAGCCGCGGGGTATAGGGGCGCAAGGCGCCCAGCAGGCGAAGCAGGATCTTCATGCGGTTCAGTCGAGACCGCGGATAGCCGGGTGCAGCAGCGGCAGGGCAGACAGCAAGGCCGTCAGCGCGCCGCCCAGCACGAAGACCAGCGGCGCGCCGAGCCAATCGGTGGCCCAACCAGCCAGGCCGAAACCGACCGGCAGCAGGACGAACGAGCCCAGCGCGTCGAGGCTGAAAACCCTGCCCAGCGCCTCGCGCGGCACGAGCGCCTGCACCGTGTTGGTCCACACCAGCCCAAAGACCACCATCGATAGCCCCATGATAAAGGACCCCAGCAAAGCCGTAGCCATGGCCGGCGCCAGGCCGATGAGCAGCGCGGCCAGCCCACCGAGGATGCTGGCGCCATAGGCCAGCCCGCCGCGGCGGCGGATGCGGCTGAGCCGGCCCAGCATCACTGCACCCAACACAGAGCCAACCGACCCGGCTGAGTAGAGCCAGCCCAGGGTGTCCACGCCCGCGCCCAGCGTGTCTTCCACCAGGAAAGGCAGCGCCACCGATCGCGGTCCGGCCGAGGTGACATTCACCAGGCTGAAGACCAGGATCGTAATCCACAGCCAGGGAGAAGCCAGGATCAGGGCCAATCCAGCACGCAGGTCGCTTAGCGGACTGGCCGTGGCGCCCGGCGCCAGCGGGCGGAGCACGATAGTGCGCAGCAGCGGCAGCAAACAGGCGGCAGCGATGAAGAATGAGAGCCCGTTGAGCCCAAAGGCCGAGGCGGTGCCGCCGGCGGCCACAATGCCCGCGCCCAGGGCCGGCCCGGCGATGCCGCTAAGCTGTTGGCTGAGGCTGGTGAGCGAGTTGGCGCTCGGCAAGACAGCCGGCGGCGTCAGCTCGGGCACCGCTGCCTGATAGGCCGGGAAGAAAAAGGCCTCGGCCAGGCCAATAAGGGCGCTAGCAATGTAGACGTGCCCGATGGCCAGCGCTTGGGCCGCGGCCAGCACCGCCACGGCGAGCATCACTAGGCCATTGAGGGCGTCGGCCGCCACCATGACGGGCAGTCGTGGCAGCCGATCAACGGCCACGCCTCCCGCCAATAGGAACAGCAGCATCGGCACAGACGAAAAGATCAGCACGGTGCCCATGGCGGCGGCCGAGCCAGTCGCCTCCAGCACCCACCAGGCAAGCGCTACCCGGTAGACGCTGTCACCCAGGCGCGAAATGGTCTGCCCGGCCCACAGCAGGGCGAACGGGCGGTGCGAGAGCGCGCTGAAGAGCTGCATTGACAGCCGGTGGGGAGACTTAAGGCCTGAGCGCTGAGATCTGTGACGGGGCGGTTGCCCCGCGCGCCAGACTTCGAGCAGTGTCCAGCGCCGAGCTGGTGATCCTGAGGTTGGGCGGGCCGAACAGCTCATGGGTAAAGGCCCAGGCCACCGCGACAGTGGCGAGGTTGACTGCCAGCCTGACCAGCAGCGGCGCACGCGTGCCGGCTTCGCCGCGGAGCACCGCGATGCTCACCAGCAGCACACCCAGGAGACTGTAGGCCGGCGCCGCCAGGCGCCGCCAGGCGGTGCCGCTCACGCCGGCTGCCTCATGCCCAGCGGTAGTCAGGTTGGGCGCCTGGCCGCGCAAGCCCACGCCCGCCACGAGCAGATCCAGCCCGTCGCCTGGCGCGGCTGTTCGACGAAGTGTTGTTCCAAATGCAGTGGCCATGAATGCCGCGGAAAACGTTAACTGTGGCGCGGCAGGCCCAGGCGGCGGTGCTCGACCATAATGCAGCGGTCTTGAACTACGACCAGGCCCGCGGCTTCGGCGCGCTGCGCCGCGCCCGGGTGGACGACGCCCAGCTGCGTCCACAGAGCGCGGGCGCCGATGGCAATCGCGTCTTCAGCGATCTGCCACAAATGCTCGGGCCGGCGAAAGACGTTGACGATGTCGATACGGCCGGGCACGGCGCGCAGATCGGGATACACCGTGTCACCGTCGAGGCTGCGCAGGTTAGGATTGACGGGGTAGACCCAATAGCCCGCGTCGCGCAGATAGCGGGCCACCGAGTAACTGGCGCGGTCGGGCTTGTCGGAGTGGCCGACCACGGCGATGGTGTGGGCCGCGGCCAGCAGATCATAGAGGGCGGCGCCGGCCAGGCTCATGTGCCCGCCTCCGGCGCTGGCACGAAGGTCAGCGTGTGCTCGTCCACCACCTGCCGCTCGGCCTCGGGCTCGTCGCTCGCCCGGTAATACAAGGTCAGGCGCAGGGTGTGCGGGCCGCGCGGCTCAGGCCCACGCAAGTGAACGGTGAGGTCAAAGCGGGTGTCCATGGCCTCGATCAGGCTGAGCGCGGCCACGTCCTGGCCGGCCGCGTTCGTCACGACCATTTCGACGCTGGGCCGCTGCTGAAAAGGCGTCAGGCCCAAGCTAAGCTTCATGCGCCGGCCGTCCGGGTAGGGTTTGATGGCCACGCCGGTGAAACGAACGCCGGCACGCGCCCGCGGAGCGTCGTCGTCGCCGGTCGTGTCGAGGGGGATGTCGGGCATAGGCTGGATTATACCTTGCGGGAAATGCGGCCGCCGGCAGGATCATTTCGAGAAGATGGTTATAATAAGCGCGTCCTACGAGGCCAGCGATTGTCTAATTGCCGTGCCGGGGCTGGGCCCCTGGCGACCGGCGATAGAGGAGAGCCGCAATGGAGATTACCACCCGCGACTATAAGCGCAGCAACGTGATCCGTGTTACTGGCCGCGTGGACGCCAGCACGTACAGCCAGCTCGAAGAGAAGCTCAACGAATACATCGAGAACGGCCAGGCACACCTGGTGCTGGAGATGGACGGAACGGAGTATCTCAGCAGCGCTGGCGTGCGGGTGCTGATCTCGGCGCAGAAAGCCCTCAAGCCCCGCGGCGGGCGGCTGGCGTTGTCGCAGCCGTCCGCGCGAGTGCGCGATGTGCTCGACCTGGCGGGCCTGGAGGTCTTGTTCCCGATTTACGACACGACCGTAGCGGCGCTGGCCTCCGAATGACGGCCCGCAACCCCGAGCGGTATAAGATCGAGACCCTGGCGATTCACGCCGGCCAGGCGCCTGACCCGGCTACCGGCGCGGTCATGACGCCGATCTACCAGACCTCCACCTTCGTGCAGCAGGGGGTCGGCGAACACAAAGGGTACGAGTACGCGCGTACCGGCAACCCGACGCGCACGGCGCTGGAGGCCTGCCTGGCCGCCTTGGAGGGCGCCGCGCACGGGCTGGCCTTTGCCTCGGGCATGGCGGCGATCGACACGCTGCTCAAGGTGTTCGACCCAGGCGACCACGTGCTGGCCGGGAACGACGTCTACGGCGGCACTTTCCGGCTGTTTGACAAGCAATATAAGAAGTATGGCATCGAGTTCAGCTACGTCGAAACGACCGACCTGGAGGCGGTGCGGGCGGCGCTGCGCCCGAACACGCGCTGGGTGTGGCTCGAAACGCCCACCAACCCCCGGCTGAAGGTGGCGGATCTGCGCGCCATCGCGCAGGCGGCGCACGACCACGACCCGGCCGTGCGCGTTGTCGTCGATAACACCTTCGCCACCCCTTACCTGCAGCAGCCGCTGGCGCTGGGGGCCGACGTGGTGGTGCACTCGACGACCAAGTACCTGGGCGGGCACTCCGACGTGGTGGGCGGCGCGGTGCTGACGAGCGACCCACAACTGCACGCGCGCCTGGCCTTTCTGCAGAACGCGGCCGGCGCTGTCCCCGGGCCATTGGACTGCTTCCTGGTGCTGCGCGGCATTAAGACCCTGGCGGTGCGCATGGAGCGCCATGGCGAGAACGGGCTGGCGGTGGCGCAGTTCCTGGCCGATCATCCCCAGGTGGCCGAGGTGATCTACCCGGGCTTAGAGAGCCACCCCCAGCACGCGCTGGCGCGCCGGCAGATGCGCAACGCGGGCGGTATGGTGTCGTTCTTTGTGCGCGGCGGACCAGGGGCGGCGCGGGCGCTGGTGGCGCGCACCAGGCTGTTTGCGCTGGCCGAGTCGCTGGGCGGGGTCGAATCGCTGATCGAGCTGCCGGCCGCCATGACCCACGGCTCCACACAGGGCTCGCCGCTGGAAGTCGACGCGGGCCTTATCCGCGTTTCTGTAGGCCTGGAACACAAGGATGACTTGATCGCCGACCTGGCCCAAGCCCTGCACAGTTTGTGAAGCCCATCTGCCCAATCCAATCAAGATCCTGATGCTGCTGCACGGCGCCCTGCCGGCGCGCCTGCTGGACAGGCCGCGGGCCGTGTCGCCGCAGCGGCTGTTGGCTCACGTTGCGGCGCAGCATCCCGACGAAGTGGCGGCTAAGGCCTGGCAGGGGGTGGAAGTGGTCTGCACCGGGCAGGGTGCTCTGCCCAGGCCCCGATCTGCGCCGGGTGTCGGACGTAGCGTCAGCCAAACCCAACCGCCACGCGAGACCGGCTGCAGCTGTGCGCCCTTATCGGTCCGACCGGGCCGCCCCGTCGCACGTCCGCGGCCGAGCTTCTGGCGGACGGCGCAGCCTCGCCGTAGCCAAGCCCGCGCTAATCAAGATCAAGACGCTGCCGGCCCACTGCGGCAGGCTGAGCCGCTCGGCCAGGAATAGCACCGACCAGGCCACGGTCAGGAGCGTTTCGAGCGGCCCGAGCAGCGCCACCCGGGCGCTCCCCAGGCGGCGAATGCCGGCGAACATCCACAGACGAGCCAGGTAGGTGGGCGCCACCGCCAGGGCCACGATGCCGGCCCAGGCCGCCGGGGTGGGCGCCTGCCAGGGCGCGCCCTGAGCCAGCCACAGCCCGGTGACGGCCACGGTCATGAAGACCACGGTGTAGAGCGTGACGGTGAGGGCGGTCAAGCCTTGCAGGTACCACTGGGTGAGCGCCGAATGAAGGGCCGCACCGGCGGCTGACAGCAGCACCACGACAACGCCCAGCCAACTCACCAGAGCGCCCGGCTCCGGCCGGCCAATGAGCACGTACACGCCTCCTAGGCCGAGGGCCAGGCGCACCAGGTTGCGGTTTGTGAACTTCTCGCCGCGCAGCGCCAGCAGACCCAGCACGGCCAGGGGGTAGAGCGCGTACAGCAGCGCCGAGATGGAGGCGTCCTGCAGAGCCAGCGATAGGAAGAACAGCAGCACTGCGGCCCCGTTGCTCATCCCACCGACCGCCGAGGCGAGCAGGCCGCGCTGGTCGAGCCGCAAGCTCCCCAGATCCCTCGTCAGCGCCACGGTGGCCAGCAGCAGCGCGGAGGCGATCCACAGACGCAGCACCAGCAACTCCGTGGGCTGCAGCCCGGTCTTGAGGATGGCCTTGCCGATCACCGGCGCAGTGCTGAGAGCCACCGACGACCCGACGGCCGCCGCCCAGCCGGCCGGGCCGGCACCGCCGTGGATCGCGGCTCGCGGCGTCGCGGTGGGATCGGTCATGGAGCGCCGCCCGGCCCGTGCGTGACCGTCAGCCAGGTCGAGCGCATGGGGCGCGCGGCGCAGGAACAGCGGCCGGCCGGCTCGGGGCTAAGAGCGAGCACGCCTTGCTCGGAACATCTGAACCACTGCCTGTGTGCGTGTCAGCGCCCCCAGCAGCGATAGAGACTCCGCGAGATCTCCGTGGCAGCCTCCTGGAGCGCCGGGATGTACCGCAACAGCTCGGTTCTGTCGGCGATTCCAACAAAACCGCTAAAGGAAAGCGCGGCGATGATGTTCCCCTCGCAGTCACGGACGGGCACGGCAATACAACTGCCGTTTTCAGCCGATTCCTTGTTGTCAATCGCGTACCCTTGTTCGGCAACCGTACGCAACTCCTGCCTGAATAGGTCGGCGTCGGTAATGGTGTTCTGTGTCAGCGAATGCATTTCACGGGCACGGATGATTTCCTCGACCAGACTGCTAGGCAGCTCGCACAGCAGGATTTTTCCGCCTGCGCTCGCGTAATACGGCAGGTCGGAGTAGAGTGGCGGAACGTAATCCACCAGATTTTTCGTGCGCGATTGTTGCAGGATATAGCAGCGCACACCTTCCCGCACAGTCAGGTTCATCGCCTGATTGTGCGTGGTGGTGTAGCGTTCCATCACAAACGCCGCCACTTCTTTGAGCGCTAAATAGAGGTTGTTCTTCTCTACGACAAAGCTCAATTTTTCACCGGCGATATAGCATCCGTCGCTGCACTGGAACACCCAGCCATTGAATTCTAAGGTCTTTAGAATGCGGAATGTGGTGGATGGACTGAAGCCGCACTGCTTGGCGATTTGATTAACGCCTAAGCCCTTGCGGGTCAGCCGCAGCATATCCAGCACAGTCAATGCTCGATCCACCATTTTGATAGTTTCAACGCCCTGCCCGGTCAATTCATCCAGGTCGAGTGATCTCATGAATCCAGCCTCCTAAATCAGCCTTTGATTGCGCCAGCCGTCAGACCCTCGACAAAATACTTCTGAATGGCCGTAAACAGGATGATGACGGGAATCGTTGTCGCCGTGCCTAACGCCATGATGACGCCCCAGTTGATTTCTGTTGAGCTAATGTAGTTTGCCAGCCCTACGGTGAGCGTTTTCATCGTATCGCTGGAAACCAGCACGCTTGCCAAGAGGTACTCATTCCAAGACAGAATAAACGCCATGATGCCCGTGCTCAACACGCCCGGGAGGCACAGTGGGAGATCGATGCGATAGAAGATCGTGAAGATCGATGCTCCATCCACACCGGCGGCCTCCTCGATCTCGCTGGGTATCCGCTTGAAAAAAGAGACCAGAATCCAGATACAGAAAGGGAACGTTACAGTGACATGGCCAATAATGACGCCCAAGTAACTGGAATTCAAGCCCAGTCCTGCAATAATTCGGTACAGGGGCGTCATGAGCATAATTGGCGGGATACAGTAGGCCGAGAGGACACTAACGATAATCGCCCTTCGTCCTGGGTATCGGAAACGCGCAAGACCATAGGCCCCCAAAGTCCCAAGCACAACGTCAATGATCATCGTGGACACGGCGACGATCAGGCTATTTAGGGAATATCGCACCACGGTCGAGTCGCCGAATGCTTCGCGGTACCAGTCAAGACTGGTGTTCTTCGGTAAAATGGTGGGTGGCGTCTTGAATAGCTCTACCGCTGGTTTCAGCGAACTCAGTGCCATCCACAACAGCGGGAAACTGACCAAAGCGAGCACAAACAGCGCCAACAACCACACTCCGAATTGATTTAGGAGCCTGCCCGCTTTCTTGCTGATCCAGGCATTCATATTTGTCGTTTTCAGACGCCGCTCAGTCTTCGGGCGCAACAGACTTTCTCACGTAAAAAGCGACGGCGATGAAGAGCAAGATACCCAAGACGACGGAGATGCTTGCGGCGTATCCCGTCTGGAAGGTTCCGAACGATGCCTGATAAATCATGATTGGCAAGTGCGTTGTCGAACCAGCCGGTCCTCCGCCGGTCACCATCCAGATCAAGTCAAAATAGGTTGCTGTCCAGACGATGCGCAGCACCGCCAATACCAGCGTAGTATCCTTGAGGTGAGGCAGAGTAATATGTAATAACGACTGGAAGCGTCCTGCTCCGTCCACGCTGGCAGCCTCGTAGAGCTCCTTGTCAATACCTTTGAGCGCCGCCCAATAAATCAGCATGGGGAAGGGATACGACCTCCAAACGTTGATGATGATCAGCACAGCCATGGCGCTGCCCGGCAAGGCCAATGGCGACTGCCGGTGACCGATCAACCCAAGGTTCTGCAGCCATGTGCTGACAATGCCATAATCACCGTTCATCAACCATTTGGTTACCAGCGCCAGGGCTACCACAGGCACGACATACGGGATCAAGAGAAAGCTCCGGAAAGCGGTTCCGAAGCCCATATTCGTCCGATTGATCAGCAGTGCCAGGCCAAAGCCAAGCAACAACTGCCCGACAACAGAAAACGCCGTCCAGACCACGGTGTTCCGTAAATATCTGGGGAACACCGCACTGGACAGCAGCTTTCTGTAGTTGTCAAGCCAAACAAATGACGGCGTGTCCTGGAGCAGTTTCGCATCCGTCAGGCTTAGCCAAATATTAAAAAGCACCGGGTACAGAACAAACACTGCCAGAAACAGAACCGTGGGCGCCACAAAAAGGAATACCACTCGCCGCCGCTTCAGAAAGTAGTCTCCACGCAAGAGCACCCAACCATGTGTTGCTGTTCCAGGCACGGTAAAGTCGCGCATTTAGGATATCTAGGCGGGTTGCCGCAAGGGCCTTTGCGCTCCGGTCACTTGGAGCCAGAAGTTGCCTGATAGGGCGCCGGGGTTGCACCGGCGCTCGCTGGCCGGCAGATCGAGGTCGTATTGACAGGCCACTTGTGCCGATTGATCGGCTGAATGCGTCGGCCGCCAGCTGATCGGCCGCCTCACCGCTAACTGGGCCGCGGCGTGCCGTGGCGCGTGCACAGGCGGCACACGATACCGATCACGCGTCCCGTGATCGAGCAGCAGTCGATGTCTCGGGAGGGTACTGCCGGCCGCTGGCGTGCGCCACTGCCGGCCAGTAATCCTGTCGCGCCTGCTCTCCCACCGGAGTTTGGACCCGAAACGTGACCATGGTGTGCCCTCTGTGTTGGGGATGCGCCCCTTACCGGACACCCTGTAGTTTACGCCATTTCGCTTCAGACTACGTCCCTGATGCACCATGAGCCGAACTTTCTGTAACCTGCACCCGCAACACCAATCTGCTCATTTTTCCGGCCCCGGCGGCGTACACGCCGCCGGAGCCGGACAGTGCGCTACCACTTGATAACCGCAGTCAGTATTGGGCTCCGCGTCCATGCCGTCGAAGCCGGATACAACTTACTGCTCTATGACTGCCAGCTGCTCCTGAAGCTGCTGATCGATATAGTCGACGGCTTCTGTCGACGTTTGCATGCCGAGCGCCACGCCCTGAATCGCTTCGCCGAAGAACGTGGTGGCCTCAATCTGCGATGACATCTGGCTCAGGCCGTGCTCCATGCCGTACCAGTACCAATTGCTGTGCTCAAACGCATCGCTGATGGTGGCAATCTCATCCTGGAACTCCGCCACCGACGGATCCTGCTTGTAGATCGCCAGCGCCGGGTACAGCGAGGGGAAGGCAAACATCGGGCGCGACAGGGCGCGCTCGGCCGCCAGTTCCGGCGTATACAGCCGCTGGATGAATTCCTCGGCAAGTTGGACTTTCGCCTCGGAACCCTGGTTGCTGGCCACAAAGGCATAGCCGCTTCCGAACGAAGCCGGCTTTGTTCCATGCTGGCCCGGGAAGTCGAAGCGGCCCAGGTTTTCAACCATGGTCGGGTTGTTGGCCTTGGCCAGGCCAACGACGGCGCCCATATCGAGCGTCATCGCGACCGTGCCTTCGACCAGGGCATTGCGATATTCGCTCCAGGACCACTCGGTTGAGGAGGGCGGCGATACAGTCTTGTAAAGCTCGATCATGTAGTCGAGGACTTCGGCCGCCTTTTCCTTCTGTTCACCGAAGACATACTTGCCCGTTTGCGGATCGAAGGTGTAGACGCCGGCGGAATACAGGAACTCATAGTAGGTCTGAGGAGCTACCTGCACCGCGTGCATGGGCACCGCGAAACCGTATACGTCGGTATTGCCGTCATTGTTCTCGTCAATGTTGAGAGCCTGGGCCACGGCCTCAAACTCATCCCAATTCGTGGGGATGGCCAGACCCTTTTGCTCAAACAGGTCCTTCCGATACCACACGGAAGTGTGCAAGGCCCAGTCGGGCACACCCCACGTTGCGCCGTCAACGGTGAGAACGCGCAGGTAAGTCGAAATAAAATCGTCACGGCCAATTGCGTCAATCACGTCGTCCATGGGTGTGACCATACCTTGTGAATAAAGGTAAGCCACACCAGCGAAGTTGGTATGCATGATGTCAGGAACGTCGCCGGACTGCACTGCCGTGGCCAGCTTCGCGTACATATCGCTGAAGGAAATGGTCACCATTTCGACTTCGATGCCCATTTCCGCGGCCACTTCGCTGAACTGCTTTTGAAGGATCTTGGCCTGAGCCTCGGCTGTGAGGTTGGTCCAAATCACCAGCTTCTGTGGCGCCGGCTCAGTGGCGGCAGCCGGCTCGGTGGCAGCAGCCGGTTCAGTGGCGGCAGCCGGCTCGGTGGCAGCAGCCGGCTCGGTGGCGGCAACGTTGGTCTGTGGGGCCGTCGTGCAGGCCACCACGGACGCCATCATCAGAAATGCTAATAGTCGAGCTAGCCAGTTGTTCATTGAAGCGGTCTCCTTTTCCAATCGATCGATCTTTCTCCAAACCCTGGCACAAGGTGCGCGGATTACAGAATCGCGCCTTGCTCTCGCAGCGTCTGTTGGAGCAGCGGAATGTCCACGTTTCGAGGCGTGGCGCCGTGCCGCACGGCCAGCGCCGCAGCCGTGCCGGCCGCCTGACCCATGACCATGCACTGTGCCATGTTGCGGATGCAGTTCGCGACTGGTGGCTCATAGGAGACACACCGCCCGGCAATCAGCAGGCCCTCTTTGGTCTGCGGCAGCATGCATCGGTAGGGTATGGTCATGGATTGGCCGGCGGGCAAGTCATAGACGGACATCGTCACGCCATCGGCCGTGTGCGCGCCGGCGGGCATGGCGCCGCGGCCAATGCTGTCCGGAAACTCCCTGGCCGCTTGGAAATCTTCCAGCGTGACTTTGTAGTCGCCGACGATCCGGCGGCTTTCGCGGACCCCCAACTGGCTGGCAATGACCGACAGGTAGGCGTTTTCAAAGCCGGGCACAAATTGGCGCAGGGCCTCGGCCACATCGTAGAGGCAACGCTGCGAGTCGATTTCCTGTCTGGCCCGGTCTTCAAAGCCGGCAATGCTGTGCGCCTCAATGGCGCCGGAGCAGTTGATCGTGACCTCGCCCGGGTTCGGGGTCGAAGTAAAGATGGCCAGCCAGTTGCGCAGGTATTCCAAATGCGGGTGAAGATCAACGTCCTCAAGCTCATCCCGCAGACCGTAGTGCATGAAGCCCGGGAACGTCTTATAGTCACGCCAGGCCGGCGGGACCGCGCCATCATGCACGGGCGGGTGGGCCTGGTAGTACTGCTGGACCCGTTCGATGTTGACACCCGCCATTCTCCCGATTAGTGTCATCGGCTGAATGTCTTTCTTAGCCCGGATTTCAAATGGAACCCCGGCCCGGGCGGCGACGGCAGCGTCACCACTGCAGTCAATCACGACCTTGGCTCGGATTTCCATCTGCTCCATCTCAGACAGGATAACCAGGCCGGCGACCGTGTTTCCCTCGACAAGCACATCTACAATGGAGGTGTTGAAATACGTCGCCAGACCAGGCTCCTTGGCGAGCATCTCGTTCAACACGACCTTGGCAACTTCGGTGTCATACAGGAAGCAGACGTCCGTTTCCGGATCGGCTTCGACGATTGCGTTGCGTTCCTTGAGCAGGTTACGCAATTCCCAAACAAGTCCGTCGACGATGCGCTTCTGTTTGTCGCTGAAACCGACCCAAGCACCCTGACTGCCGGCAGTAAACTGGCCGCCCAAGCAGCGCTGCCGCTCGACGATCAAAGTCTTGGCTCCATTTCGAGCAGCTGCCAGTCCCGCCATAACGCCCGCGGTCCCCCCGCCCGCCACCACAACATCAACCTCTTTCGATTGCATTCTGCCAACTCCTACACGCTATAGTTTTCAGGTAGCGAGCGTCGCCGGGCGGGGCAGCGTCACATTGCCCGCCGTCCCAACCCCATCAACGATCACGGGTCTGATCACATCTGCGCTGAGCCTGCCAGCGCAGATGCCGCCGACAATCACACGCTGCCGATGCGAGGTGCGTTACGCCAGATAACCGTACCCCTTGAGGACGGTCGTCAGGCTCTGCTTGACGTCGGCGGGCAACTCCGATATGACGGGCTTGCGGCAGTAACCCGCATCAACACCGCGCAGCTTCATGCCTTCCTTGATGATCTGCAGCCACGGCGTCGGCAGCCCCTCAGCCGTGGGCTTGGTGAACAGTGGCAAGTATGGGCGAACCTTCTCAAAATGCGCTTTCAGTGCCTCTTCCATCTTCCGTTGCTTGGCGAGGTGGTAGACCTCGGTGTTTTCCTGCGGGAAGAGGTTGCCGGTGCCGCAAACCCAGCCGTCTGCCCAGCAGCTCAGACTTTCCACGGGGCATACGTCATAGCCGTAGAAAATCCCAAAGCCATCGTCGGTCAAATACCGAAGGTCCTGCTGGCGATAGAGGTCCGCCTGACGCTCCTTAATGGCGTCGATCAGGCCTTCGTTGTACAGCTTCGCCATAAACTCATCGGTCATGAGGCAGGTCGAATAGTAGGGGTTGTGATAGGCCATGATGGGAATGTCGATGGCCTTGCGGAGGGCCTCATAATGCTTGTAGAGTTCTTTCTCATTCGGCGCCATATACCAGGGCGTGACGACCATCACGCCATCGGCGCCGTCGGCTTGCGCCGCGATGGACATCGCCACAACATCACGGGTGCGATAGCCGCCCGTGGAGCAGAGGACCTTGGCCCGGCCGGCGACTGCTTTCACGGTAGCACGGTTGACCTCAACCTGCTCTTCAGTCGTCAGGGCGATCATCTCGCCGGTGCTGCCGGCGGGGATGATACCGCTGACGCCATTGCCAACGAGAAAATCCGCGCACTCCTTAATACCGTTGAAATTGATGGTTTCATCGGCATTGAAAGGTGTAACCATCGGGATGAAGATCCCCGTCAATTTCTCCCTTCCCATCGCTTTCATCTCCTTGATTGATGTCCTGTTTTTCTCGGAATTAGTATTCCAACGGAATGACCATTCCAATATAGACGCACATCCGCAAAGAGTCAATAGGTGAAGCACGCTTCCGTCGTGGCCCAGGACGAAACGCTGATGCGCATGGCGGTCTGGCATTGCCCGACCGTGCCGCCGCACCGGCAGGCGCCTTCGGCCTGGATGCCGGTCACGGCGCGTTGGGTGGCCGCGGCGTCGCCAAAGGCCACCAGGGCCTGGTTGGCGACGACCTCGTCGCGGATTGGGCAGCCGGCAGCCTGAAGCTGGTCGGCGAAGCGGCGAGCCCGCGGTGGTCCAGAGTTCGACCGGCTGCAGGCCCCGGCCGGCGGTGCAAAAGGCCAGCAGGCGGTCGTAGCCGGCAGTAGTGATGGCGGCGCGAAGCTGCCGGA
>JADLEU010000065.1 GCA_020845955.1 Anaerolineales bacterium | reverse complement strand
ATGGTGCAGGATTGGACCGCCGCCCACTGGGCGCTGGCGCAGTCGCGCTCGGCAACCGTCTACGTTTCACCCGAGCTGATCAGCGATCCCTTTCACGCCAGCTTCGATCTGCTCCTGCGCGGCGGCCCGGTGCGCGACTTCCCCGGCGGCGGCTGCCTGCTCTACCGCGACCGGCCCGACCGTCCCCTGACCTACCTGGCCTTCGTGCCGCGCGACAAGACCACCACCGCCCAGGTCGCCGCCCTATTCCCCGCCGTCCAATCGCTGCCGCCCATCCTGGCGCAGCCCGACGACCACCTGGAGTACACCCGGCAATTGGTGCCGGCCGGCGCCGCGGCCGCGCCTCCGGCCTTCGCGGTTGACGCCGTCTTCGGCGAGGCCCTGCGCCTGGTTGGCTTTGACCTCGACCCCGCGCAGGCGCGCCGCGGTGAGCCGCTGCCGATCACGCTGCGCTGGCAGGCCCTGGCCGCGCCCCTGCCCGAGCTGGTCATGTTCGTCCACCTTTACCCGCCCGGCCCCGAGAGCACGGCCCAGCAGCCGGCCGCGCAGCACGACGGCGCCCCCTGCGGCCAGGCCTGGCCCACGACGCGCCTGCAGCCCGGCGAGATCGTCGTCGACCCGCGCGCGCTCACCATCCCGGCCGACTACGCCGATCCGTCGGCGATCCTGGCCGTGGGTGTCTACGAATGGCCTTCGCTTGCCCGGCTGCCGGTCAGCGGGCAAGCCGCGCAGTTGCCCGCCAACCGCGTCTTGCTCGGCGAGTTCGCCGTCGCGCCTTGAGCGCGGGGACTGACCAGGCGCTACTGACTCATTGGTCAGCGATGGCTGCTGGCATGGGCCGCGACACCTTCCCGTTCTGTCAACTATCTGCCTGGCCCCGCGCAGGCGCGGCCGGGTTCTGGCCCAGCCCGGCCTCCCGCGCGCGCAGGATGGCCTGCGTCCGGTCGGCGACCTGCAATTTGCTGAAGATGTTGGAGACGTAGTTGTGAACGGTCTTCACGCTCAACGACAACTGCTCAGCGATGTCGGGATTTGCATAGCCCTCGGCGATTAAGCCCAGGATCTCGCGCTCACGCTCGGTGAGTGTGGGAAATACCTCTTTCGGCACAGTCGGGTACGGTATGGCAAAGAAGTCGATCAGCCGGTTGGCGATGGCCGGGCTGAAGATCGCCTCGCCCCGGCCCACGGCAATAACCGCGCGCGCCATCTCGCCGGCATCGGTGTCTTTCACGACATATCCGCGCGCCCCGGCGCGCAGCGCGGTAAAGACCGATTCGCTGTCGTCGAACAGCGTGACCATCAGGATGCGGATGTGTGGACTGGCGTCCAAGATTTGGCGCGTGGCCGAGATCCCGGTGCCACCCGGCATCTGCAGGTCCATCACGATCACGTCGGGTGCCAGGCCGGACGCCAGCGCGATGGCCTCCTCGCCAGTCGCCGCCTCCCCCACGACCTCCACCTCCGCCAGCGACTCCAGCAGGTCGCGCATTCCTTTGCGGAAGAGCGGATGATCGTCAGCGATGAGTACGCGCAGCCTATCCATAAGGAGTTTGAGCGACGGAGTGATTGGAGTTGGGTGATAAGCTGACCGCGCGCGTGAGCGGCAGCCTGGCGACCACGCGCGTCCCGCCCGTGGTAATCGTTTCCACGCGGCACTTGCCGCCTAGTTCTTCCGCCCGCTCGCGCATCGAGCGCAGCCCCACGCCGGCATGGCTCTGCGCTGGCAATCCGATCCCGTCGTCCCTGACTTCCAATCGCAGCTCATCGCCGCACTGGAGGCAAAGCAGGCAGGTCCGGGCGTGGGCGTGACGCGTCACATTCGCCAACGCCTCCTGCGCGATCCGATAAGCCGCGACCTCGACCGCCGCCGGCAAGGGCGGCAGCGGCTCGGGCGCCTCAACGGTCACGCGCAGGCCATTGGCGGACGAGCATTGGGCGGCCAGCCCGCGCAGCGCTCCGGCCAACCCCAGCTCATCCAGGGCCGGCGGGCGCAGTTCGTACACCAGCCGCCGGATGTCGGCAACGGCGGCGCGGAGCTCATCGCGCAACTCGACGGCGACAGCCGCTGCCGTTGCTGGATCGCTCGGGATGAGCGCACGTAACATATCGGCCCGAAGATGGAGCGCGGCGAACTGTGAGCCTAGGCCGTCGTGCAGGTCGCGGCGCAGGCGGCGCCGCTCTTCTTCGCGCGCCGTGACCAACTCTCTCCGTGAGCGCTGCAAATCAGCCGTCAGCCGCATGGCGTGAGCCGCCACCCCGGCCTCACGCGCCAGGGCCTCGAGCAGGCGGCGATCGGTCGCGGAGAAGCTGTCGCCGGCGCGCGCGCCGACGATCAGAGCGCCGATGGTTTCGGCCTGATAGACGAGCGGCAGGCGCAGAGACAGGGCGGGCGGCGACCCGTACGCGGCAACGACCGGGAAGTCCGCGCCGCTGCGCACCGCTTCCGAGGGCAGCGCCAGCGAAATGGCCGCGTACGGCAACTTAAGGGTCTGCGCCACTGTCTCGACGATGCTGGGCAGCACGGCTTCGGGCGCCAGCGTGCCCCCCAGCCGCTGGCCTAGGCGCGCAAGCGCCGCATAGGGGTCGGCGCGCCCAGGACCGTACATCAGGCGATTGACGGCTCGCTGCAGGCGGTCGCGCAGAGGCTGAAACACGACGGCGGCAAGGCCGGTCACCAGCAGCACGGTCAGAAGATTGCCGCTGGCTTGCGAGAGGGCGCCCAACAGCCCTACCAGCAGGCCATACAGGGCGATGACGGCCAGGCTTAGGGCGCCGTAGACCAGCGCGCGGTTGATGAGCAGGTCAACCTCCCACAGGCGATAACGCGTTATCGCGATCACCAGCGAGAGCGGGATGACGGCCATCGTCACGGTCCAGCCCAGCGAGCCGATGGGCACCCACCCTGGCAGCGGCGCTCCAGGCGGCGCGCTCATCATGATCGCGTAGGGGAGGCTGCTGAGAGCGATCAGCACAATCCACACAAACAAGCCAAACACAAACCACTTCGTCTGTTGGCGCGCGGAAGGGGTCGAGACATGGCGGTAGCGATAAACCTGGGCATACACGCCGACGAATGCCAGCGCCCAAACGGCGAGGTTGACCAGCGTGATGCCGGCCGACGGGTCGCCGAGCGCGGCGTGGGGCGAAAGCAGGGACAGCGGCAAGAGCGGCAGCGCCGCCAGCACAAGCCAGCGCGACCAGCGCGGGACAAAGCGGCCGGTTGGGAAGAGGCAGAGCACCAGCAGAAATGGGCCTAGCGTCAACGCGCTGGCGAGCTGACTGGCCCACATTTGGCGCTCTTGGGACGCCCAAGCGCCGAGGGCCATCTCCAACGCGCCGCCCATGGCAACTCCGTACGCGAGCAGAAAGAAGGAAATCACTACGATCATGGTTTCCGCGCGCCGGCGCCAAACGAGCAGAACGGCCAACCCGATGGACAACAGGGCCGTGCCCAGCGCGGCCAGGGTGGTGACCGCGCGCATGGCCGTCACCAGGGCCGGCGGCGCGTCGATGGGCTGGAGGTCGGGTTGCGTGGCAAAGCGCGCCGCGCCGGGCAGCGACGCGATGACGACGCCCAGCGCCAATGCCAGCGCCGCCCACCAGGCTGTGTGCACGATGCCGCGCCATCGTTCGGGCAGGCGAGCGGGTTCGGAGTCTGCCTGGCCGGCAGGCTCGGCGCGCGCTGGCCGGGCCTGTGCGCCCGCCGCCAGGTGGTCTACCGCGCCCTGGAGGCGCGTCCGCGCCGGGTCGAACACCAGCACGGCCACAATCAGGGTGAGGACCAGGCCGGCGCCGGGATCATTGATTTGGAACAGGGAGCCAAAAGCCCCGACGGTCAGCCCGTACAGCGCCGTCAGGCTGGCCGTCAACACGCCATAGACCAGCGTGCGATTGATGACGAGGTCGATGTCGTACAGCCGGTAGCGCAGGATGGCGATGCCGGTGGCCACGGCAATGGCCGACAGCAACGCCGAAACGCTGATCAACAGCATCTCGAAAGCCAGCGGGTCGTCCGGCCGGGTGGCATACCAGGCATAGACGGCCACGGTGATCAGCAGCGCCGTCACCACCGCGTAGGCCAGCCATTTGAGTTGCTCGCGCTCAATGCCGCGCGAGCGCCGGAAGCGAACGACCAGCGCCGCCAGCGAGCCGCCGTTGGCAATGAAGAAAAGAATGTAGGCGATGTTCCCCAGCACATTCAGCACGGGGCCAGCGCCAGGGATCCCGAAGGGATTGGACGTCGGGTTGGGTTCGAGCGGCGGGAGGGGGTGCAGCGCCACGGAGACGATATAAACGGCGATGCCCAGGCCCGCCGCCCAGCCGATGGGCCACCAGCGCGGCGACGGCAGGTGACCGTCAGGGAACAGCAGCAGCAGGAACGTCACGGGCAGAAGGGTGGACGGGATCCAGACCCACGAATTCAGCCAGTGGGCGATTTCGACCCCCGGCAGGGCCAGCACACCGGTTTCGCCTAGCGCGCGGTAACCGAAGGCCGCCGAGGTCAGCGCCGCGAAAACCCCTGCCGCGCTGCAAATCCAGCCGATTGGATTGCGAGAATGCCGCTCGGCGATCAGCGCGCCCACCACGGCGTACATGGCACTGAAAAGCGGGTTGAACCAGATATGCGGCGGCGGCCACGGCTGGCCAGCTCCCCAGACCGTTGCCAGGAGGCCGGCGGCGAAGCCACCGACGGCCAACGCCAGCGTAAGCGCAGCGACAGACCAAGCCAGTAACCAGGCTATGTTGGTCTTATTCATCGCCACAAGTATAAGCCTGACTCGCGGCGGAGTCTTCACCATCAAGCTGTGAAATGCCTCACGATGATGGCCCCTTCCACAACAGGGCGATCCCGATCAGTAGGGGCATGACACCGTGCAGGACGGGGAAATAAATGTCGCGCGGGCTGAGAAGCGACAGCGCAACAAGCCAGGCAATGTTCCAAAGGATCGTGGCCCAACCGATCCACGCCGCCAGCCACCCAGCTTGAAGCAAGGCCCCGCCGATGGCGGCCTGAGCCAGGAAGGCCATGACCACGTAGATGACGATGACCCCGTAAAGTTTGTCATATCCAAAGGTCAGGCTGAGGGCCTCGGCGGCGACGAGCAAGACTCCCCCAAAGAAGTAAGCGGTCGTGCCCAACCGTGCCAGGAGCCGGCCACCCGTGGTCTCAAGCTGTCCGTCAAGCAACACGAATCCGAGGACGGCAAGAGTGACGGCCGCCATGATGAAACTCCGTTCCCACACGTAGTAGGTCGGGGTAGGCGGCTGTCCACCTCGCTGCCCACCCCGAAACACAAACATCATCAGGCCTGGAAAACAAACGACGCTGCTCAAGACCAGGACGAGCCCGGTCACGCCTTCAATACTCCAAAACCGCGGATCAGTCATCAGACTACTCCTATTGTGGCGTGCCATCAATTAGGCAACCCTATCGAATCCTTCCTGCCGCTACATCGATGACAACGACACCTACGCCCAATAATATCAACCCGATGACCCAAACCCTCATGGCGACTAGACCCAGGCCGATTAGGCCTCCCATGACTCCAATCACCCAAGCCACACGCCGCACAATCGCATCGGCTTCTGTCTCTGTCCTGCCTCCGGCTACCAGTGTCCACTTCAATAGGGTGCCTCCATCCACAACGGGCAGCGGCGACAGGCTCATGATCAAGAGTAGGCCGTGCCCGAGGGCTGACCAGGCCACCAACTCCTTGGCGATGGGATGATTGGCTGCCAAGGCGAATACCATGGCGCTCAGCAGCAATCCCACGAGGTTGAAAACCGGACCGCCCAGTGCGCGCATCCGGTGAACGTCCGGCGATACCTCGTTGTTCGAACAAAGTGTGCGAGGCATATCCGTTGCCGATATTCGAATTTCATCTATGGGCGGGCTGAAGTTCCGCGCCACCCGCGCCGGACCTCGTCCGCCGCGAGAGCGCGCCAGAGAGGCCCCCGACCAAAGCGCACCGCGGCGGCTGGCGAAGCGCGGCGTGTTGGGCCGTTGCCTTCTTCCTACCCCTCAGGCCGCCTGCCTGGACGAACGCAGATCCATACATGCCTCAGCTAGACTTTATCCAGTCGGCACCGTCAAGGCGTGTAACACAAGGCAGAAAGCAGCCGATCTTGAATCTTGGGCGGGAATTTTAAGCTATCTACCGGCGAAGCGGACGAGGAAAAACACGCCTGCT
>JADLEU010000064.1 GCA_020845955.1 Anaerolineales bacterium | reverse complement strand
TCGAGTCCCCTGAGGCCCTTGGGTTCCTGCTCACGCGCCTGCCTCAATAGCGGATATTCACCGGCGTCCCCACCTCGGCCCAGTCAAACAGCGTCTGCGCCTCGCCGATACCGAGGATGACGCAGCCGTACGACACGCGCGAGCCCAAGTAGCCTTCCCACAGCCGCAGGCCGTTCGAAAGAATGGGCAGAGCGTGAATGCCGTTCTGCAGGGCGCCGGCCCAATAGATCCCCAGCCAGGATGGCATCCATCTGCCTGATCGTGTCCAGCCGCTTGAGGATTGGCTCGGAGGGTGGCCGAACCCGTTCTCGCGCAGCTACTGGATATAGCCGATCCAGGCGGCGGTCTGGGCCAGCTCGTGGGCGTAGGGGGTGATCTCGATACCGAGGAGCTGGGCGGGCGAGACGGATGGGAAGAACCGGCTGGGGCCCAGGTCGCCGGCCAGGGTGATGACTTCCTTATTCCAGGTCAAGCAGCGCGCGCAGGCTGACGTAGAGGAAGTTGCCGCTGCCGCAAGCCGGCTCGAGCACGCGCACCGCGGCCAGTTCCTGACTGAAGCCAAGCAGCAGGCTCGCCAGCTCCTTGTTGATCCGGTCGCGCCGCGCCCCCGCGGGCGCCGCATCGCGCTTCTCCGCCAGGGCCAATGCTTCTCCCTTGACCGCCTCCCAGCGGTGGCGCAGCGGCGCCATGAGCACCGGCTCGACGATGAGTAGGATGTCGTCCTTGCTGGTGTAGTGGGTGCCGAGCTGGGCGCGTATGGCGAGGTCGAGGCTGCGCTCGAAGAGCGTGCTGAAGATGGACGGCTCGATGTTGGCCCAATCGAGGGCCGTCACCCTGGCCAGGATGTCGAGCGAGTCTCTGTCCAGCCCCAGCGCTTAATCGTCGTCGAACAGGCCGCCGTTGAAGTGAGCGATCAGGTCGACGCCGAAGGCCCTGCCCACGGCGATCGCCCGAAAGAGCTGGCGCAATTGGGCGTTGACCACGCGCGGGTTGCGCCGTCCGGTCTCCACCAGGCGGGTGAACAGGCGGCCGGGCAGCAGCTCGACATCTTCCGCAAAAGGGACGAACAACAGCCGGATGAGGAAGTGGGCGGCGGACTGCGGCTCGGCCCCCCACTTGCGCAGGCGCTCGGCCAGGCGGGCGAACTCGGCCGCCGCTTCGGCGATGACCTCGGCCGTGGTCTGCGCCGCGCGGAGCGACTCGGGGTCGGTGAAGAGGGCGCGCAGGAGGGCCAGTTTGTTGGGCAGCAGTAGGTCGTCGAGCGCCAGGCGGTAGACGCGCTTGACGGTGTTGGTGAAGTTGGTGTGGATGACGATCTGGTCCAGGTCGGAGACGACCAGCAGGGGCGGGTCTTGCAGGCTTTCGCGGTACTGGAGCAGTTGCTGGTAGGCGCGGTCGAGGTCGGCGTGCTTGCCCTTGTATTCCCAGGCCAAGTGGCCGCGGTACCACACGTCGGCCCAGCCATGGCCGCCGCCCTGCTTATCGGCGCCGGCCTCAAGCGTGAAGGTGCCGCCTACCGGGTCGAACTCGACGGGATTCGGGTTCCCATGAGTTTGTCCCATGAGCAGGAGATTGTGGCGATACGCAGCGGCCCATAGCCTGGCGACACCGGTACATCGTCTGGCCCCGGCCCCCAGCCGGTTTATGACCAGTCCAACTACTACGTGGCCTGGGCCCACATGCGGCAGGCGCTTCCGGCTCTGAGCGAGAACAGCCTGTTCGCCGGGCAGGCGCGGGCGCTGATCGAGAGCGCGGCAGGGGAGGCCGGGCTGCTGGGCCGGCGCTGCAGCTGGCAGTGTATTGCCTGATGCTGGGCTACGCCATCCGGGAGGATCAGGCGCGGGGCGTGCTGCGGCTGCCGGGTCAGTGATCTTTCACCCGGTCCTGATCTGCCGGTGCGACCACTGCGGCCGAGAGCAGAGCTTCGAGAACCCGCACGGGCAGGCGGACTACCTGCTGGAGCACAAGACGCGCGATACTGGTTGGTTTGTGGCCCACACCGGGATGGATCTCTGCCAGGCCTGCATGGATCAATCGTCTGAGCCTCATCTCCGTTTCACTGCAGCCAGCCTATGCGGCAGGCATGTGCGCACCGCCTGGCAGCCGTGTCTTTCGCGTGTATTGCCGCCCGTGCCATCTGTCGCAGCCCAGTCTCAGCGGTGCCGCGCCGGATGCCCTGGGTCCACTACTGCATTTCCGGGGCGGCGTGAAGGAGCACGGCCTCTAGCGACTGATCGTTCCGCGCGCGCGCCTGCGAGCCGAACCCGCCGGTCAAGGCCCCCGGCAGCAGGGCGACGTGGACCAGACCGAGCCGCTGGCCGTCCTTGTCGGTGTCGACCGACCAGGTGTTGCCGACCAGCACCCCCTGGCGATAGACACCGCCGCCCGAGTCGCCACAATTGATCAGCAGGCTCGGATCGGCCAGCGTGGCCACGCCGGCCTCGGCCGCGACAACCTCCAACTCAGCCTGCGCGACCTGCCCCAGCGCTTCGTCCCAGTACTGCACCGTGAGCCGGTCGCCGGGCACGACCGCCCGCACGTCGCTCGCACCCCCCACACTCACCGGCTCCAGCTCGATCCGTTGGGGCAGCGTGATCAGCAGGGTGCCCGCGTCAATGGCCCTCAGGTCGGACTGGGTCAGCGTGACTTCCACCACGCGTCCAGATGCATCGGTCAGGCTCATACTCAGGCGCGCCTGGGCGCCCAACTGGGGCGGGTAATGGTTGTGCGTCAGCAGGGTGTGCGGACCGATGACGGTGGCCAGGGCGCGCGCCGTCATCCGGTAGGTGTGCCCGCCGTCCCGGCGCATCCACTGGAATTCGAGCCCGAGCGGGGCCGGCGCGAGCGCAGCGCTGGCAGCCTGGACCAGCCCCAGTTCACGCAGGCTGAGGGCGATGGCGGTGGTGAGGATGAGGAGCGTGAGTATGCGCATGGCCGGCCTCCTGTCGGGTGATTGATCCCAGGCTAGGTGGCGGGCATGTGCTCTCCGGCTGACGAGCGTGTGCTGAGCGTGTAATGGGCGCGGCGCGCTTATCGGGTGGGCAACTGGCCGGTCAGATCAGACGAGATTGGCGGCGTGGGCACGAGTCCGCTTTCAATTTCCCGGGGGCGGAGGTAGACTGGACCCAGGGCGTACGTACCCTATAGCACGCGGAGACGGCCATGCTCGAAGTCCGTCTGTTGGGCCAGTTCGAGATCCGCCGCGCGGGCCAGGTGGTCCGCCTGCCCCTGCGTCCCGCCCAATCCCTGCTGGCCTACCTGCTGCTCAATCCCGGATTACCGCACCGCCGCGAAAAGCTCGCCGGCCTGTTCTGGCCGGACATCCCCGAAACCAACGCGCGCGGCAACCTGCGCCACGCGCTGTGGCGGGTGCGCAAGGCACTGGGCGCCAGCTATCTGCTGACGGATGAGTTCACGGTCACGGTCGACCCCGAGGCGGACCTGTGGCTGGACACCAGCGTGCTGGCGGGCCCGCCGGCTGGGACGGCCACGCTCGACGACCGGCTGCGCGCCGTGGAGGTCTATCAGGGCGAGCTGCTCCCCGGCTTCTACGACGACTGGATCGGGCCCGAGCGCGAGCGGCTGCAGGCGGTCCATGCCGCCCAGATGGCGCTGCTGCTGGACGGGCTGCTGGAGGCTGAGCGCTGGGACGACGTGCTGGCGTGGGGCGAGCGCTGGATCGCGCTGGGCCACGTGCCGGAAGCGGCCTACCGGGCAATGATCACGGCCCATGGGCAGCGGGGCGACGCCGCGCAGGCCGCGGCCGGCTACCAGCGCTGCGTGGACGCCCTGCAGCGCGAGCTGGGGGTCGAGCCCTCGCCCGCCACCCGGGCAGCCCACGAGCGCGCCCAGCGCGCCGAGGGCTGGCGCGAGCCGCCGGCCCGGCCGTCACCGGCTGCGCCGCGGCACAACCTGCCGGCCCCGCTTAGCCGCTTCGTCGGCCGCGAGCGCGAGCTGGCGGACATTCAGCGGCTGGCCGCCGACCCGGCCTGCCGGCTGATGACGCTGGTCGGCCCGGGCGGGGCCGGGAAGACCCGGCTGGCGGTCGAGGCGGCCAGGCGCCTCCTGCCGAACTTCCCCGATGGAGCCTGGCTCGTCAGCCTGGCCTCGATTGACCAGGCGCAGGCCGTGCCTTCGGCGGTGACAGCCGCGCTTGGGCTGCAGCCGGCGCCGAACATGCCGCTGGTGGACATGCTGGCGGCGGCCCTGCACGACTGGCAGGCCCTGCTGGTGATCGACAACTGCGAGCACGTGCTGGACGGCGTGGCGCCGCTGTTGCCCCACCTGCTGGAACACTGCTCGTCACTCCGGGTGCTGGCCACCTCGCGCGAAGTGCTGCACATCGATGGCGAGCACGCCATCCCGATCACCGGTCTGAACGTGCCCACTGTCGATAGCGGCCTCGAAGAACTGCAGGCGTCGGACGCCGGGCGTCTGTTCGCGGGGCGGGCCCTCGCCGCGCGCCCGGACTTCGCCGTGGACGAACGCAACGCCGAGGCGGTGGCGCAGATCTGCCGTGATCTCGACGGCCTACCGCTGGCGCTGGAGCTGGCGGCCGCGCGCCTCACGAGCCTGAGCCCGCGGGAGGTGGCCGAGCGGCTGGGCGAGCGCTTCCGGCTGCTGGGCGGCAGCCGGGCGGTAGCGGCCCGCCATCGCAGCCTGGAGGCCGCCATCGACTGGAGCTACCGGCTGCTGAGCGCTGCTGAGCAGCGGCTGTTCAGCCGGCTCTCGATCTTCCAGGGCGGCTGGACGCTGCCAGCGGCCGAGC
>JADLEU010000063.1 GCA_020845955.1 Anaerolineales bacterium | reverse complement strand
GACGTCGCCGGCGAAGACGAAGCGGCTGGGAATAGCCAGGGCGCGCTGGAAAGCGGCAACGCGCAGGCGCTGGAGAACCCCAAGCGCGACGCCACCTGCCTGACGATCGTCGAAGTGGACCTGGAGAGCCTGTCTGACCCGGTGATGGCCGCCCCCACCTACCGCGCCGTCGCGCGCCACTTGTGGATCGGCGTCAAGCACTCCACGCTCTACGCGCAGATCCGGGCGCTGGCCGACCACTGGCGGCCGCGCACCCTGGTGGCCGACGCCACCGGGGTGGGCGCCGGGCTGGTGAGCTTCCTGGCGAATGCGCTGCCGCCGGGCGTCGTCATCCCGTTCGACTTCACGCCCCACAGCAAGAGCCAATTGGGTTGGGACTTCCTGGCCATCTGCGACACGGGGCGCTGGAAGGAGTATGCTCCACCCGCCGCGGAGCTCGAGAGCGAAACGTTTTGGCGCGAGCTCGAGTTCTGCCAGTACGAAGTGCTGCCCGGCCCGAGCCGGTTGCTGCGCTGGGCGGTGCCCGACGGGACGCGCGACCCGGCCACCAACGAGCTGGTCCACGACGACACGCTGATGAGCGCCGCGCTGAGCGCCGTGCTCGACGCCCAGCCCTGGCACGCCGACACCGGCCCGACCACCATCATTCGCGCGCCCGACCCGCTGGCCGACCTGGACAAGGGGTTTTAGCCGATGGCCACACTCTCCGGCCAGACCACCGTGACCACCGCCGGCAGCGCCGTGCAGCTCGGCAGCCAGATCGTCAACGCGCCGGTCATGGTCAAGGCCTTGCCGGGCAACACCGGCGTGATGTACGTGGGCAACGTCAGCGCGGACGTATCGAGCGCCAACGGCCTGCCGCTGTCGGCCGGCGAAGTGGTCATCTTCCCGTGGGTGGGCAACCTGTCGACGCTGTGGGTCGACTCGTCGGTGGACGGCGAGAAGGTGGCCTGGCTGGTGCTGGATGTCTAGAGCGTCTGCTTTGCGACGCCGCCCGACCCCCGCCCAGCGCCGGGCCGCCTACCGGCTGGCGCACCTGGCCAAGAGCCTGCGGCCCCCGCGCGAGCAGCGCGAGCCGGGCGCGCCGGCCGACGCCGGCGCGCCGCGCCCGCTGGCGCTGGCCACCCCGGCCGCCGGCGGCGAGCTGGCCCGGCGCCGCGGCCGCGGGCGGCAGGTGATTCGCGTTGAGATACCGCCGGCCCTGGCGGTCCCCGACGCGCTGCCGGTGCTGCCGGTGGTGACGCTGGGCCGCAAGCTGGCGCTGGCCATCAAGCGGCTCGACGCGTTCAGCACCCCGCTGGATTTGGTGAAAGGACCGGGCGGATGAGAGACTTTACCCCCGACCTCACCCCCAACCTCACCCCCAACCCCTCTCCTAAAGGAGAGGGGAGCAAGCAGGCTGGTGAGCGACCCGACCTCACCCCCGACCCCTCCCCCACTCCGCTGCGCTCCGGGGGCCGTGGTCCTAAACCCCTCCCCCGTCCCCTCCCCTTTAGGGGAGGGGAGCAGGGCCAGCCAGACCGGCGAGCTTCCCGACCCCTCCTCCTCCCCTTTAGGGGAGGGGAGCAGGGCCAGCCAGACCGGCGAGCTTCCCGACCCCTCCTCCCCCCCTTTAGGGGAGGGGAGCAGGGCCAGCCAGACCGGCGAGCTTCCCGACCCCTCCTCCCCCCCTTTAGGGGGGGCAGGGGCGGTGGGCGCAAGGCGGGGGTCGTCACGCTGGGCCGCAAGCTGGCGCTGGCCATCAAGCGGCTCGACGCGTTCAGCACGCCGCTGGACGCCATCAAGGAGCCCGGGGCATGAGCATGCGCCTGCGCTGGGTGCTCGACGCCGATCCCGGCGTCGAGCACTGCGCCAGCTGCTGGCACCTGGCGGGGCAGGTGCACAGCGAAGCAACCTGGCAACAGGCCAACCTGGTGCCCAAGAGCTCGCGGCTGATGTGCTGGACCGGCTGTAAGTGCTCGCTCGAGCTCACCCACGAGCCCGAGCGCGGCGACCTCGGCGCCGTGCCCACCCGGCCCGAAGCGGGCCGCGACCGCCCCGGCCCAGCCTTCCCTGTGCCGCTGCCGGTGCCCGAGCCCGAGACCAACCCCAGCGAGCCGAGCGACCCCGGCCGCATCCCTACCCTGGCACCGCCCGCCAGGGCAGGTGAGCCCAATCCCTTCCAACAGGAGCAGACCCCCATGCCCGACAGCAACGAACTTCGCGCGCAGCTGTCCGCCACCGGCCAGGTGAACGCCGCCGGCGAGTTTGAGATCGTGGCCATTACGGCCGGCCAGGGCAACGGCTGGACCTTCACCGCCGAGGCGCTGCAAGCCTCGCTGGGGCTGTGGGCCGGCGTGGAGACCTTTGTGGACCACGAGGGCTGGTTCAGCTCGGGCCGCTCGGTGCGCGACCTGGCGGGGGTGTGCCACTCGCCGGAGTGGGACGCGGCCGGCCAGGGGGTGCGGCTGCAGCTGCGGCCGGTGGGGCCGAGCGGGCCCTTGCTGGCGGCGCTGGGAAAAGAGATGCTGGCCGACACCGCCCACAAGCCGAAGGTGGGCTTCTCGGCCGACGTGATTTTTACGGCTGACTCGAACAAGACCGTGCAGACCATCCTGCGCGTGCTGTCGCTCGATTTGGTGTTCCACCCCGCGCGCGGCGGGGCTTTCATCCGCGCTCTTAATTCGGCGGGCTACCGCCAGGAGAACCCTATGCCCCAGGAACAGCAAGACCCCCGCGGCGGTCCGGGCAACAACGCCCCGCCCGCCAACCCCCACGCGGCCGCCCAAATGGCCGAGGACGTGCAGGCCATGCGCGCGCTGCTGGACGTGCAGCGCGAGCAGCAGGCGCTGGCGGCCGAAGCCCAGGCCGCCCGCGCCGTGCGCGCCGAGATGTGCGGCTACCTGCTGGAGAGCGGGCTGGCCGCCTCGCGCCTGCCGGCGCCCGCCCAGGCCATGGTGCGCAAGCGCTTCGCCGGCCAGGTGTTCGAGCCGCAGGCCTTGACCGACGCCATCGAAGAGCAGCGCGGCCTGGTGGCGGCGCTGACCGCCGGCGCGGTGGTGCAGGGACCGGGCCGGGTGGGCCAGATGTTCAACAGCGGCGACCAGCTGCAAGCGGCGGTCGACGACCTGATGGAAGTGCAGCGCGACGAGCCGATGAAGAGCGCCAAGGTGGCGCGGCTGTCGGGCGTGCGCGAGCTCTACCACCTGCTGACGGGCGACTTTGACTTTCACGGCGGCTACTACGCCGAGCGGGCCGCCTTGCAGCACACCACCGCCACCTTCACCGGGCTGGTGAAGAACGCCATGAACAAGGCCGTGGTGGAGCGCTGGGGCCAGCTGGGGCGCGCCGGCTACGACTGGTGGCGGCGCGTGGTCAACGTGGAGCACTTCGAGACGCTGAACCAAATTACGTGGACGATCACCGGCTCGATTGGCACGCTGCCGAGTGTGACCGAGGGCGGCGAATACACCGAGCTGAAGATCGGCGACAGCCCGGAGACCTCCGACTTCACCAAGTACGGCGGCTACGTGGGCATCACGCTGGAGGCCCTGGACCGCGACGACACCCGCAAGCTGCGGCAGGTGCCGCGCGAACTGGCCTCGGCCGGCATCCGGCGCATCTCGGGGCTGGTGGCGGCGATCTTCACCGACAACAGCGGCGTTGGCCCGACGCTGGCCGACACCGGCGCGCTGTTCAACAACACCGCCGTAACCACCGCCGGCGGCCACGCCAACCTGCTGACGACGGCGCTGGCCTCGGCCGAATGGGAAGTGGTGTCGAGGGCGGTCTACAACCAGCCGCTGCTGGTGGCCAACGAGACCGGCTACTACGGGACGGGGGCCAAGATGGCCGTCAACCCGCGCTACCTGCTGGTGCCGCGCGCGCTGCAGCTGACCGGCATGCAGATCTTGTACCCGACGCTGGAGCGCGCCACCGACATCTACAGCGAGAACCTGCAGCGCGGTGAGCCGGGCGACGTGGTGACGGTGCCGGAGTGGACCGACTCCACAGACTGGGCGGCGGTGGTCGACCCGGCGATCGTGCCGGGCATCTGCGTCGGCGAGCGCTTCGGCCTGATGCCCGAGATCTTCGTGGCCGGCGACGAGCTGAGCCCGGCGGTCTTCATGAACGACGAGAGCCGCATCAAGGTGCGGCACTTCGTGGCCGTGGGCGTGGCCGACTTCCGGCCGCTGCACAAGAGCAACGTGGCTGGCTAACAGCGACAACCCTTGAAGGGCCGCGCCCGGCCGAGGGGACGCCCCGGCCGGGCGCGGCCGAGCCTATCGTATCCAACCCTGAGTAGACCGGCCCCCATGGGGCGGGAAGGAAACCATGTTCCAGTTCACGATCACCCCCTTGACCTTGTTCGTCGTCGTGGCCGGCGCGCTGCTGGTGGCGCTGCCCTACCTGCTGCGCACCTGGCCGGCGCTGCCGCCGGGCACGCGGCTGGGGCGGCTGGAGCGGCGCCTGGCGCAGCTGCGCCACTGGCTGGCGGTGAAGTTCCGCTACAACGAGCTGGGCGGCTACGTGCACGACACCAGCATGACGCAGTACATCCCGCCGACGGTGTTCCACTACGTGACCGGCAGCTGGTCGCACGCCGCCGGCGCGGTGACCGACACCATCGCGGTGATCAACGCCGCCGCCGACGCCACCACCACCTGCAACATCCCGGTGGTGATCCCGTCGAACTCGGCCAGCCAGAAGGGCGCGTACCTGCGCTCGGTGGAGATCGACTTCGAGATCCTGACGGGCGCCTGCGACGCGGTTACGGCCGTGTTCAACAAAGTGACGCGCGGGGCGGACGGCGCCGTCGCCGTCGTCGCCGCGCAGACCTTCACCTACGACAGCGGCCACGACGGCGCCGCCGAGCGCATTGACGTGGACCAGCACAAGATGACGCTGACGCTTACGACGCCGATCTGGCTCGACAACGACGAGTACGCCCTGGTGGAGCTGACGCTGGACCGGGGCGCGAACACCGTCGTGCACATGCTGGGCGCCTTCGCCAACTACACGCTGCGGCTTTAGCCACGGCCACGGCCAACCCTGGCCAAGCGGAACCCACGCGGAGGCACGGCCGCTTTCCTCCGGCGGCCGCCGCACCGCTTGGTGCTCCTTTGGGGCCTGCTGGGCGGACTAGCCCCCCGCCCAGCAGCCCCTACCTGGCTAAGGCTCTTCTAATGCCCATTCCGAGCCGCCGCCGGCGTCTGTACTTCCAGCGCTTCCTGCGCTTCTTCCTGCCCGTGTTCGGCGCGCCGGCCGGCGCCGACAGCACGCCGCCCGAGTACAGCGCGGGCGAGGAAGGCGACGAGTCCAACCTGGTCGTCGCCGTCACCTTCGACGAAGCGATCGAGAGCGGCACGGCCGACTACCTGAGCGGGGTGACGATCAAGCGCAACGGGGTAAGCGTCACTCCGGCCAGTGCGGCGCTGCAGCCGAGCGAGCGCGTGGTGTTCTACACGCTCAGCAGCGGCGACGAGGCCGACGCCGACGACGAGGTGACCTGGGAGTACAGCGACACCCTCGGCGACATCGCCGACCTGGCCGGGAACCAGATGGCCGACGTTGCGGCCCAGGCCGTGACCAACAACGTGGGCGAGCACCTGCGCTTCGACCACCCGGCCAACTCGATGCAGCTGGCGACGCTGGGGGTGCTGTGAGGCGAAAGGATGGGCCACCAGTGACCTTCAAGCACGTTGGGAAGTGGACCATCGGCGGCCGCTCGGTGCTGCTCAAGTTCGCCGTGCGCACCGACCCGGACTGGCGCCGGCACCTGCGCCGGTCGTGGAAGCGGCGGCGCTACTGGGCGCAGGGGCTGGGGCGGCGCAACGCCTACCGCGCCCAGGTGCTGGCGCTGATCGTCGAGTGGCACGTCAGGCCCGCCCGGGCCGGCCGTGCTGCAGGAGGGTTAAAGCGTGGCTGACAATATCAGCGTTAAAGACGCCAGCGCCGCCAGCGTGACGGTGAAGACCACCGACACCGCCGGGGTGCACACCCCGCACCACAACGTTGACTCGTGCGCGCTGCCGACCGGCGCCGCCACCGCGGCGAACCAGAGCACCGCTAACACCGCCCTGGCCGCCATCCAGACCGCGGTCGAGGCGCTCGACAACGCCGTGGGCGGCAGCCAGCTGCAGGTGGACGTGGTCGGCGCGCTGCCGGCGGGGACCAACAACATCGGCGATGTGGACGTGCTGACGCTGCCGGCGTTGCCGGCGGGGACCAACGCCATCGGCAAGCTGGCGGCCAACAGCGGCGTGGATATCGGCGACGTGGACGTCACCAGCATTTCCGCCGGCAGCAACCTGATTGGTGACGTGGGGATCCAGGCGCGCACCTCGGGCGGGCTGTCGATTGCCCGCGACCTGGACCTGGACGAAACCGAGCTCGAAGTGAAAGCCAGCGCCGGCCAGCTCTTCGGCTGGTACATCTACAACGACGGTGCGGCCGACGTCTCGGTGAAGCTCTACAACGCCACCGCCGCCAACGTGACCGTGGGCACCACCACGCCGGTGATGACCCTTACCATCCCGGCCGGCTCGGCCGCCAACCTGCTGTCGCCCATCGGCATCGTCTTCGACACCGGGATCTGCGCGGCGGCCACCACCGAGGTGGCCGACAACGGGACCACCGCCCCGGCGGCCAACCAGGTGGTGGCGAACTTTTTCTACAAATGACCGCCCCTGGCCCGACCGCCCCTGGCCCGACCCCCCTGCCCCCACCCCCCCTGCCCCCACCCCCCCTGCCCCCCCTAAAGGGGGGGGGATGGGAGGGGATGGGGATGGGGATGGGGGAGAGAGAGAGTGGGAAGGCTGGCTCTGCTCCCCTCCCCTTTAGGGGAGGGGATGGGGGAGGGGTTTAGGGTCGCGGCCCCCGCGGGGGGTGCAGTCGTATTCGCGCTGGTGATGGGAGGTTGAGAGATGGCTACCGCGCTGGTGTTGTCTCACTGGGTTGAACTGCTGGACGACGACGGCGCGCTCTGCCGGACGCCGCTGCTGGACGAGCTGGCTCAGCCGGGGCGCTTTGCCTGGAGGGACGTGACGGGGCAGCTGGCGAGGCGCATTGGCGCGGCCGGGTCGCCGAACGTGGTGGCGCTGCTGGTGCGATGCGACGCCGCGCTGCTGGCGGCCATCGACGCCGATCCGCGCTTTCGCGTGCTGTACGACGACGGCTCGCGGCCGGCTGAGCGCACGCCGACCGACGCGCAGTTCGGCGCTGTACGGAACTTCCTGAGCAACCGCCTGGGCTTCACGGCCGCGCAGATCGACGCCGCCATCGGCACGAGCCACGGCGGGCGCACGGTGGCGCAGATCGTGACGGCGCTGCTCGCTTACCTTCGGACGCTATGACTGTTCAGGTTCAGGACTCTTTTACGGATACGGACAGCACGAACCTGGATGCCCACACGCCAGATGTGGACGTGGTGGGCGGCGGGTGGGCCGAGGTGATCGGCACGGACTGG
>JADLEU010000062.1 GCA_020845955.1 Anaerolineales bacterium | reverse complement strand
TCTCGGCGCAGCGGGATCGGAAACTGATTGGGGCTTTGATCCAGAAGGTTCGAGCCTGTGCTTTGCGCCGGCCGCTGCTGGTCTGCGTGGATGGATTGGCGACGTACGTGAATGCGGTGCGCCAGGTGTTTCGCGATCCGATCCCTCGCGACGGCCAAACTGGCCGCCGGCGCCTGCGGCCCTGGCGCGGAATCTACCTCGCCCAAGTCGTCAAGCAATACTCGAAACGACACGTGGTGGCAGTCAAACGACGCATTGTGCAGGGAAAGCGCGCGGCGATTCAGCGGCTGATTGACCGGACCCAAGGGGGTGGAGGTATCAACACGGCCTACATCGAGCGCCTGAACGCCACCTTCCGGGCTCGACTGCACCGGCTCGTACGTCGCGGCCGGAGTCTGGGGCGGCAAATACCAGCCCTAACGCTGGCCATGTACCTGATCGGCACCGTCTACAACTTTTGCACTTTCCATGACAGCCTCAGGCTCCGCCGTCGCGGACGACCCGATCACGCCGGTCACCGCTGGCACTTGCGGACCCCGGCGATGGCGGCCGGCTTGAGTGATCATCGATGGGGTGTTCACGAGTTGCTGGCTTACCCGGTCCCGCCGCCACGCTGGACCCCACCCAAGCACCGCGGGCGCCCGTCCAAAGCGATTTTGGCCCTGGTCGCCCGCTGGTGTACTTGACCACGGTTCAATGGAGCGCTACCGTCGCGTTTTGCCGACGATTTTTGTCGTATAAACGTCAAGGTGGCGGTTGCGCCGTATGCTACTCGTGCTAGACTCGGCTCTCATCCCCAAGGGGGTTTCTGATGTTGCGTCTCTCACCAATCAATGCGGCCAATTACGGCGACCCTGTCGTGCGCCGTCTACGGCCCGCTTCCGACGCCGCTGATTCGCTAGTGTGCAGGATCGACGAGCGTCCTCGTTCTACGAGCAATTGCTGTCGGCAGGTGCATGGTCTGTAAATGCCGAACCTTGATTTCGACACTCACAGCACGCTCTATGCGACGCATGGCCTGCACGCCTTCGCCGCCAAGTGTCCGCCCCCCCTGGTTCGCTATGCTCTGAGCTATTACTCAAAACCCGGCGAATTGGTGCTAGACCCCATGGCGGGCAGCGGCACCGCGCTAGTCGAGGCCAGGCTCATGGGCCGGCACAGCTTGGGCTATGAGATTGATCCACTTGCTCGATTGATAGCCCAGGTGAAATCGAGCGAGATTGACGACGCCGACATCGAGCACGCGCAGCAACTGGTTTCATGCCGAGCAGCTCGAGACTGGGCGTCGCTTCGAGCGGCCAAGATACCGGCTGCTCTCAGGGCACGAAGCACGCCACCGGACTTTCCCAACCGAGATTATTGGTTTGACTCTAGCGTTGCCGCCGCACTGAGCCTGCTTTCGCACCACATCGCGGCCGTAGAGATCACAGCGCCGACGCGAGCGTTTCTCTGGGTGGCGTTCTCATCGCTCATTCTGGCCCGGACAAGCGTTGCCAACGCACGAGACATCATCCACTCGCGGCATCATCATTGGAAGCACCCCGCCCCACCCGATGTGCTGGGACGCTTTGAAGCGCGTATCACCCAGATGCGTAAGCAGATGGCCGACTTTCGGCAGCGGTGCGATGAAGCCCCATTAGCAACCAAAGCCGAGGCACGCCTGGGCGACGCGCGCTGTCTGGGCCTCCCGAACGCCAGTGTAGAGCTTGTCTTCACATCGCCGCCCTACGCCACCGCCTTGGACTACCCACGTGCGCACTTCCTGGCAATTCCCTGGATGGGCGCGGCCCTGAACGTGGACCTGGCGACGTACCGCGCTAACGCTCCGCACTACGTGGGCAGCCAGCAAGGCAAACTCAATGGCCCTCTTGTCATTGACCAGTGCTTAACCTCGCTGAAGCAGACATGCGACATACTTGGCAGGCTCGACAAAACCTCGGGGCGGCAGGCCAAGCTTTGCCACCGCTATTTTGTGGATATGCACGCCGTGCTCGGCGAAATCGCACGCGTGCTAAAACACCGTCGGCACGCCGTCATCGTCGTTTGTCCGTCGCACATCCGCCGGGTGGACGTTCCTACCCACAAGGTCTTTGTTGAGATGGCGCGGCCCCTCGGTTTACGGTTGGCCAGACAGCATGTTCGCACAATAAGCGAGCGGCGCCGCGTGATGCCCTACATGAGCGCTTTTGGCTCACGGATGAGCACCGAATACGTCTTGGTCTTCAAGAAGACGTGACCGACACGCCTGAGCCTACCGTGGCCTCCTCCCTCAACCCTGGCCTGGTGCTCCACCAGCGCCTGCTGGCCGGAGACGTAACAGCCTCGGCAGAGATCGCCAATGCCTATCTTGAACCATTGATCGCCCGGCTACGCGCCCGGTATGGATGGCTGGACGACCCGCACCTGCCGGACGAGGCCGCGATCTCGGCCCTGTGGAACTACCTCCAGAACCCTCGGCAGTACAAGCCAGAAGAGCGCAGCCTGGAAGCGTATCTGGTCATGGCCGCCTATGGCGACCTCAAGAACGAGCTCACCAAACGCGCCCGAGAGCGGAAGTTTCAGGGCGGCAGCCAGGTTGTCGAACTTGATGCGCCGGGTGCGGAATACCGGGTAGGAGACGACAGCGAGCTCACCGTGGAGGAGCAAGTGGCCATCCTGGTCTCGCCGGTGTGGGCTCAACTGGACGAGCTTTTACCCAACCCGGTAGATCGTAAGCTGGTGCAACTCATCATGGACAACGTGGGCGAAACCGCGGTGTTTAGCGAGGTATTGGGTATCTCAGGTTTACCCTCTGAAGAGCAGGAGCGCCAAGTTAAGCGGCACAAAGACCGCCTCAAGAAGCAGCTTCGGCGCCATGTGCGCCGTGAGGAGATCGACGGTGAATAGCAGCTTGTCTCCCTTGCCGGCCACCGGGCCACTTGGTCGGCTTGCTGAGCGTCTGAGTGGTGATCCGGGCTTCATGGCCAATGTCCTGGCCGCCTATCAGGCCCAGGAGCGGCTAAGCTCGTCGGACCTGGCTGATCGCCTCGGCCTCGCGCCGGAGGGCCTGGTGCAGCTTGCCTTGTGCAAACGGCCCCAGCCCGGCGGCACTGAATTCGCGGCTCAAGTGCGCCAGATCGCCGCCTTCGTAGGGCTAGCGCCAGCGACTCTGGCACAGCTCATTCGGCAGGTGGACGCCATGGAAGCCGCCAAGCACCCTGGCCAAAGCACCCCAGCTGCGGCGACTCACTCGGAACCTGCGCCTACTGTCGGACAGGCGCGGCTTGGCTGGCTGGCCGCAGCCAGGGATCGCGATGAAACCGACGAACAGCCCGACCAGGACGCGCCAGATCATGAGGCGGGTAAGGCGGACGAGGGGTAGCCATGTGGCTGGACGCGCAGGCTGAAACAGCCGCCGAGTTGTTCTGGCAGTTGGCCGGTAAGCCAGAGCCGTTCCCTCGCGGCCTGGAGCGCCCTTTGGCCCTGGCCCTTCCCGTGGCGCTGGTGAAGCTGCCCCGCCTGCACCTGAGTGGCGTCGAAAGCTGGCTGCGGCGCCGGGGTGCGCCGTTTTTGTTTGGCTGCGAAAGCCGGGCCGTGCGCGGCTGCCTGGTGGCACACGCCGGCCAGGGGCTGCTTTTCGTGGACGGGTCCGATCCTGATGACGAGCAGCGTTTCACCCTGGCACACGAGATTGCCCACTTTCTTGTGGATTACTGGCTTCCCCGCCAGAAGGCAATTGAGAAGCTCGGGCCAGAGTTGGCCAATGTGGTTGACGGCCTGCGAGCGCCTACCCTGTCGGAGCGCGTCCACGCAATGCTCGGCAGCATTCGCATCGGCCCTTACCAGTCGCTGATGGAACGTGCCGATCAGGCCGAGCTCACCGGCATCTGGGAGGCGGAGAATCGCGCCGACCGCCTTGCCTTGGCCTTGCTGGCACCACCTGGCATGGTGCTACGGCAGGTGAACTTGAGTGCCGGATTCTACGAAGAGCGGCTGCAGGCCATGACGGCCATGTTGACGGCCACGTTTGGGCTGCCTTACGCCGCGGCGGACGGCTATGGCCGCGGGCTGCTGCGCGCAGCCGGCAAGGGCCCCTCGTGGGTCGAGTCGCTCCGAGTGTCGGAGTGAGCGGACCTGTCGCACTTTGCCGCGCGGGTGCGGAATAGAAGGTAGAAGGACAGCTGGCAGGCAAGGAGAGCGTTATGGATGCAACCGTAGATGGCATGCCCGCCCCCGACGACAGCCGCGGCCTAGTGCGGCCGGACAAGCAAGTGGCCGACTTCGAGGCCGCCCACGGCGAGCCGCTGGCCAATGTACTCAACCTGGACACCTGGACGCCCGGCGAAGACCTGCTGTCGGCGTATGGACGCCTGGAGCAGGAGGTGGCCGAGGCCGTTGCCCAGCAGAAAGACGTCCGCAAGGTGGTTCGCGACAGGGTGTTCGGCCGGATCGCATCTGGGCCCGCGGCGCCACCCAATGCCGGCGTCTATCAGGCGAAGCGGGCTGACCTCGAGCGAATCCACAAAGGGTTGCTCTTCAACGGTGGCGTTGAAGCCTGTGACGGCACCAACGTGGTGCATGACACGATCCCGCTGACGATCACCCAAATCGGCGTCTGTCTGGTAGCCTACAACGGCCGCCAAGGGTCCTGGGCGCATCGCCTTTTCCGGCGAGATTTGCGGTCCAGAGCGGCGGACCCCGTAGACGAAGCCCTGGCCGTGCTCGAGCGCCGCCAGAACCGCGAGGCCGTAGGCACCGGGGCAGATCCGATGAGTGAGCTGGCGCGCCGAGGCATCATGGCTTATGCCGAGCGCGCCATCTTGAAGGAGAAGTCCACAGCTCAGTGGAGAATGGGCCACGGCAGCCCCGCGCCCTATGAGCTGCTGACGAACCTGTGGTCGTCCAAGAAGGAACGCATACGCGTCGCGCTGGACCTCATTGAGTGGTACGTGCAGTACAAGCGGTTCGTCTTCGTGCCCAGCGCGCCCGCTAAACGACATTGGCTGACCATCGGTGACGCGCTCCAGCCCACTGAATTCGCCATCCTCCAGACGCTTCAGCCAGAGGTGGAGCGGTACTTGGACACCGGCGGCTACCGGGATGGCAGCGGCGTGAAACCGGAGATCGAGAGCTTTTGCAGGGAAGTGGCCCCCAAAATCGTGGTCGGGTTGTTTCGCGTGTGGGAGGGTGCGCCCCCCTACCTGTTCTACGCGCACGTGGATCAGGCCGAGATGGCAGCCCACATTGCCATGGCCGACGCCATGCTGCAGGAGCATCGCGGCTTTCCCATGCTGATTGACCTGGCCGACACGGTGTGCGGCACCGTCTTTGGCCAGGACTCGTTCAATTCTTCGGTGCAGTTGGCGTACACCGATGCCGGCGAGCCGTTCCGTTACCTGGGCGAGCGCGATACGCGCTATTGATTGGAGGTGTAGATGAAACCGAATCCCGTTGAACCGACCGGCAGCAATGGTGATGGTGTGGTTCGCCCGATGGGCGACGGATTCCAGGAGCTGCTTGGGGGCGAAATTGACGCTGCCGGCGGCGAGATGGAAGAGGCCGAAGAGTATCGCGGCGCCATCGGGCGCACGATGTTCGATCTGCCCAACAGCAAGGATAACACGCTGACCGTTTTGCTGCCGGCGGATGAAATCGGTGAGGTCCCGTCGCAGTCATTGGTGCGCATCAATAGCCGGGCCAAGGACAAGGGCGGGGACGGACGGCAATACCTTGCGGCTGTCGTCCAAGGCCCGTTCGCCGAGCCAGATGGGCTCAAGGCTGACGCGCCAATTGTGGTGACCACGACCGTGCGCGGTGCACTGTTCCTGCCCAAGTACCACGGCCGCATCCAGGTCGAGATCCTGGGCGAGGAGGTGGATGGAACGCTGGTGCCGCCGCGCTTTCGGCCCTTGCCGAATAGCCCCGTCTTCGCGCTCAATCAGGCCGAGACGGAGGAGAAGCTGAAGCTGCTTGGCGACGTGCGCCTGGGCCTGGCCGTGGGCTACGAGGCAATGCCCGTGGCCCTGCCTTCGACGCGCAAGGACGTCTTCCCGCGGCACTTGGGCATCCTCGGCACGACGGGCGGCGGCAAGTCCACCACCGTCTCGGGCCTGGTCGGGCGCGTGGCGGCGCAGGGCGTGGCCGTGGTGATCTTCGACACAGAGGGCGAGTATACCCGCATCATGGAGCCGACGACCGACGCCAACATGCTGGCGGCGCTGAAGCGCAAGGCCTTGGAGCCGTCCGGGGTCAAGAATGTCGGCATCTACCGGCTAATCGGGCGCGAAACGACCAACCCCAAGTATGGCGACAACCGGCAGTTCAGTCTCGACTATTCCAACCTGTCGCCCTATGCAGTGATGGAGATCCTGGGCCTCAACGATGCCCAGCAGGAGCGCTTCCTCAAGGCCTATGACGTGGCGCGGCGTGTCATGCTCGATCTGAAGATCTACCCAGCCAACGACGCCGAGAAAGCCGAGCTGCTTGAGCTCGACGAGATGGAGCGCGGGTACCCGCGCCTTACCCTGCAGGCCATGGCCGACATTGTGAGGCTGTGCGCCGACAAGGTGGCCGACGAGGCCGACACCTACCTCGGAACGCCGGAGTTCAATAAGAACCGAGACCGCATCGCCGGCATTCTGGACCAGACCCAACTCCCCTCGCACGTGTGGAGCTGGCGCAAAGTGCAGGGCAGCCTGAGCCGCCTACTGCGCCTGGGCATCTTCGACAGCAAGGCGGCCGGGCGGCCCAACTATGACGCTATGACCCAGCCCGGCCGGGTGACCATTATTGACCTAAGCGACACGGACTCGCCGCAGGTGAACAACCTGGTGATCTCGGAAATCCTGCGAGGTCTGCGCCTGCAGCAGGAGGAGAACTATCAGGCCAGCGAAGCGGGCGCAGCGATGCGCCGCGTGATGATCGTGATTGAAGAGGCGCATGAGTTCCTGTCCTCGGAGCGCATCCGGCAGATGCCGGTGCTCTTCCAACAGGTGGCTCGCATCGCCCGGCGCGGCCGCAAGCGCTGGCTGGGGCTGACCTTCGTGACGCAGCTGCCGCAGCATCTGCCCGACGAGGTACTGGGCCTGATCAACAACTACATCCTGCACAAGATCGCGGATGCGAACGTGATCAGCCGCCTGAAGCGGTCCATTGGTGGGGTAGACGAAGGGTTGTGGGACCGGCTGCCCAACCTGGCACCGGGGCAGGCCATCGTCTCGGCGGCAAGCTTGGCGCGCGCTCTTCTCGTCGCCATTGACCCGACACCATGCCAACTGCGAATGGTGGAATGACCGGAGGGGGTGGAGGGTGCAATGCAGGCGAGCGGAGGGCGCAAGGCCGCCATTGAGTTTGCGCGGGCCAAGCTGGTGCTCAGGCCGGTCTATATTGACACGGAGACCACCGGCCTCGGCAGGGACGCCGAGATCATCGAGATTTGCGTGCTGGACCATGATGGCCTCGTGCTCATCGACACCCTGGTGAAGCCGACTCAGCCCATCCCCTGGTACGTAACGGCGAAGGTGCACGGCATCTCCAGCCAGATGGTGGCCAAGAGCCCGACCTGGCGAGAGATTTGGCCAGACGTGGCGGCGACCCTGGCCGGCCGGCAGGTGGCGGTGTTCAACGCGGCCTTTGATGAGCGCATGATGCAGCAGAGCCACGCCGCCCATCGCCTGCGGTGGCAGTTGGCGGGCGCAGAGTTCTTCTGTGTGATGCAGACCTACGCGCAGTTCTGCGGCCGGCTGACCAACCTGGCCGCGGCGAGCCAAAACTGCCGGCTATCGGTGCAGACCGCTCACCGCGCGCGTGTGGACGCGGAGCTGGCGCGGGGCGTGTTGCAGTTCGTCGGCAACTGCCGGCGCTGAGACCAAGGGGAACAGCCAGAACATGACCTTGACGCTGGAACAACTATGGAAAACGGCCGGGTTCAAGCCCAATGACAACCAGCGGGCCGCGATCCAGCACGTCGATGGGCCGCTCTATCTGCCGGCCGGCCCCGGATCAGGCAAGACACGCGTCCTGCTGTGGCGCACGGTGAACCTGATCGTCTTCCAGGGCGTGAGCCCGGAAGATGTGTACCTCTCGACCTTCACCGAGAAGGCCGCTTTCCAGTTGCGCGAGGGACTGCGTGCCCTGCTCGGCCTGGTCACCAACGCAACAGGCCAGCCGTACGACTTGGCCAAGATGTACGTTGGTACCGTGCACTCGCTGTGCCAGCGCTTACTGTTGGATCGCCGCTTTTATCCACAGCGGCAGCGTGGCCAGTCGCCAGCGCTGCTGGATGAACTGGGCCAATACTTCTTCGTCTACAAGCGCGGCCGCTGGGCCGACTTGACCGACGGGTGGGACGACGAGGACATCCCAGAGCGGATCAAGGTGCTATTCAAAGGCCGCTCGGCCTCGCGCCACGCGGCGGTCACCAGCGCCATCTCGCTGTTCAACCGACTCTCGGAGGAGTGCGCGGACCCGGGCGACATCATCTCGCGTGCCGATGACGAAACCCTCCTGCACCTTCTGGAGATGTATGGGCGCTACCTCGAGCGGCTGGCCGAAGAAGGTCCGGTAGCGCGCACCGACTTCTCGCTGCTTCAGCAAAAGGGGCTGCAACTGCTGGAGCGCCTGCCCCAGGCCGGCCAGGTGTTCAAGCACGTCATCATTGACGAGTACCAGGACACGAACACCGTCCAGGAACGTCTCTTCTTCCGCATGGCGTCTGGCCACAAAAACATCTGCGTCGTGGGCGACGACGACCAGGCGCTGTACCGGTTTCGCGGCGCCACCGTCGAAAACTTCGTCGAGTTCCCGGCGCGGTGCCGGCGCTACCTGGGCCAGGCGCCGCGCACCATCCCGCTGAACGTCAACTACCGCTCGCGCCGGCGCATCGTCGAGTTCTATACCGGCTTCATGGGGCACTGCGACTGGCGCAAGCCTAGCCCCGCCCGGGGCGTCTTCCGCGTGGCCGACAAGGACATCCAGGCGGCCAGCCGCGACAAGGCCGTCTCAGTCATCGCCAGCCGAAGGCTGCCCCCGCCCCAGGCCTGCGCCGAGATGGCTGGCCTCGTGCGCGAGATTCTTGACCAGGGCAAGGTCGAGAACCCGAACCAGATCGCGTTCCTCTACCCTTCCCTCAAGGCCGCCTCGGTGAAGGTCATGATCGCGGCGCTGGAAAACGTTGGCCTGAAGGTGTACGCCCCGCGCGCAGGCCGCTTCATCGAGGTGGATGAGTCCACCGCCATGTTTGGGGTCTTCCTGCACATCTTCGGCCGGCCCGAGCGCGGCGAGTATGGCGGGGACTACAAGGCTTTCCACGACTGGCTGGACCGCGCGTCGGAAACGGGCGCCGCGCTGCGCAAAGCCGACAAGGGCCTCGACAGCTTCATCCGCCACCGCCAGGGTGACTTGGAACGGGCGAAGAACGACTACCTGGCCCTGATGAAGGTGGTGGAAAAGAAGAAGTGGGACCTGAACGCCACCTACGAGGTCGACAGGATGAAGCGCGCCCTCTACGACGCGCCGGGGCTGTCGGAGACGGGCAAGCGCACGCTCTCAAGCCGGCGCTTTGAGCGGGCCATCGCGCTGCGTCTGGCTGAGCGGGCAACTGGGCGGCCGGGACCGGCGCCCTACACCCTCGGCTACGTCGTCGCCCGCGCTACGTCCATCGAGGGAAACCTGCTGGACCTCTTCTACCAACTATGCGGCTTCGACCATTTCCGCCGCATGTTCGATCTGGCCGAGCGCGGCGAGGACGAGGGCCCCATCTGCAACCTGGGCCTGATCTCGCAATATCTGGCGCGCTACCTCGAGGAATACCCGGCGGTGCTCACCGCCGAACAGTTGGTGGATGACCGATTCCAGAGGCTCTTCTTCGCGTCCTACCTGTTTGCCCTGTTCCGCCGCGGCGAATCGGAATACGAGGACGCAGAGGACCCCTTCCCCAAGGGCCGCATCCCGTTCGTGACCATCCACCAGTCAAAGGGCCTGGAGTTCCCGGTAGTGGTGCTAGGCAATCCGCGCAAGCAGGGTAATGAGCCGCAGGTGGTGGAGAAGCTGGTGCGGCCGCTGCTGGACCGCGAGGGCGAACCGCTGGACCGCCAGGCCGAGTTTGACCGCATGCGCATGTTCTATGTCGCCCTGTCGCGGGCCCAGAACCTGCTAGTGATCACCCACCTGGGCGGGCAGGGCAACTTCGCTAGTGAGCCGTTTGCCAGCCTGCTCGATGACGGCATGACGCGCATTCCCGACTTCGACGTCGCCTCCTTGCCGGCTGCCACGCTCAAGAACGACGATCTGCCCAAGAACTACTCCTACACCGGTGACTACCTGCAATACCAGCGCTGCCCACGCTACTACATGGTCTTCCGCAAGTATGGCCTGGTGCCCTCCCGCACCCAGACCATGGTGTTCGGCAGCCTGGTGCACCGGACCCTGGACGACCTGCACCAGTTCTTGATTGCGAACCGGAGCGCCGCATGAGCAAGCTGAACGCCGCTGAGGTCGAGGCGCGCCTCGACGCCTTTTTCGAAGAGAACCTGAAGCTGGTGCAGCTCGAAAGCGGCTACCGCCTGTCGCCCGAGTCGCAGAACGTGGCCCGCTGGCAGACGCGGCTCTATTGGCGCCGGCTGCGCGAGATTGCCGAGCGCGTGACCGACACTGAGGTGAAGCTGAGCCTGCCGGAACAGGTGACCCCGCGCACGAAGGTGAAGTTCGGGATCGAGGGCATCGTGGACATCGTGCGCGAGAATGACCGCGTGGTGATGTATGATCTGAAGACCCACGAGGCGAGCTACATCCGTGAGAACAAGGAGCTTTACCGCCAGCAGCTCAACGTCTACGCCTACATCTGGAAGAACCTGCGCGGTGAGCCGCTGGATGAGACCGCCATCATCTGCACCACTTTTCCGCCCGAGTGGAGGGGCATCCTGCAAGACGAGGCGCGTCTGGCGCCTGCCCTGGCGGCCTGGGAGCCAGTGATCGAGCTTGACTTCGACCCAGACGAAGCCGCCGATACGATCCGCCATTTTGCCGAGATCGTGGAGCAGATCGAGGCGGGCAAGTTTGCACCGGCGCCCGCCAGCCAGCTCAAGGAGCATGTGCCGGGCACGAAGAGCGTCTTTGGCCGCTACGTCTGCCGCAACTGCGACGCGCGCTTCTCTTGCAGCTCCTACCGGGAGTATGCGCTGGGCTCCAGCGCCCCAACAGAGCGGAAGTTCCTGGACTATTACAACGACCTCGGGGCTGAGGCGGACCGCGAGGATTTTATTGACGCCGCGCTGGAGCTGGCGCCGACGCTTGCAGATCCTGACGAGTTCCGGGACTGACTCTCCGCTACGTCTTCCCAGGGAGCACACTGATGCCGCCTCAGGCCCGAATCTATCGCAGCCGGAACACGCTCATTGCCACGCTGCGCCGACGTAAGCCAAAGCTTGAGCAATGGTATGCCACGCGAGACGACTCGCTGGTCCGGATTCTCTACACGGCAGTGGGCACGAACACCGTTCGGGCGTTTCGCGGCATGGCGCAGCGGCCATCCCTTGTCATTCGAGACTGGGTCTATGGGTACTTCAGCTCGGATGAGAATGTGGATATGTTGCGAGGCATTGCCTCTCCCGAGGCTTACGACGATTGGCATGCGGGGTTCTGCCGGAGCCTGGCGCGCCGTTGGCGACATATGATGGGTTCGAGCATGGGCTTCGGACCAAGTCGAAAAGTACCAGACTTGATTATGAAACTTGTGGCGCGCTGGAGCGGACTGGGCGCGCTCGAAAGCCGTCGGTTGATCACCTACCTGCATGTCCCGCTGGATCACTACTCGCTGGTGGGCATCAGGAACTGTGTTGATGAGTATCGCCCAGGCAAGACAGCCACCATGGGGTCAGTTAGGAACCATGCCATGTACACCTATTACCAGCAGGCGATCGCTGACATAGCATCGAGCGCTCGGGTGCCACCGATCTACTATGATGTACTGATTCCCTTACACATTTCATGAAGTGCGCGTACAGACCACTGCCAGACGTTTCAAGGGCGACAGGCGCGCCATGAACGCTGGTAAAGGGCTGAGATTGGTCGAGACGCAGCGCTTGAGCCAACG
>JADLEU010000061.1 GCA_020845955.1 Anaerolineales bacterium | reverse complement strand
TGCAATGTCCCGCACATTGTCAAACACGGCTCCGGCTGGTTCAAGGCGCTCAGCCGCACCCAGGACGGCGGGACCAAGCTGTATGGCGTGAGCGGGCAGGTGAACAAGCCGGGCCTTTGGGAACTGCCGATGGGCACGACCCAGCGCGAGATCCTGGAAGACTATGCCGGCGGGATGCGCGCTGGGTTCAAGCTGCGCGGCCTGCTGCCCGGCGGCGCCTCCACCGATTTCATCGTCGAAGAACACCTGAGTCTACCGTTGGACTTCGATGCGCTTCAGAAGGTGGGCAGCCGGCTGGGAACGGGCACGGCCATCGTGCTCGACGACAAGACCTGCCCGGTCGGGATGCTGCTCAATATCGAGCACTTCTTCTTCCAGGAGTCGTGCGGCTGGTGCACGCCTTGCTGGGGGGGGCTGCAATGGACCGAGCAAATCCTGCGGGCGCTGGAAGATGGGCACGGTCAGCCCGGTGACCTGGACAGGTTAGAGAGGCATACAGGGCTGCTCAGCCCAGGCCACACCTATTGCGCTCTGGCCCCTGGCGCGATGGAACCCCTGTTGAGCGCGTTGAAATACTTCAAGGACGACTTCGCCCGGCACATCGAAGAAAAACGGTGCCCCTGGAGGTGAGCTTGGCGACGATCTTTGTCGATCAGAAACCCCACCAAGTAACCGACGGCCAGAACCTCCTCAGCGCCTGCCTGGCGTTGGGGCTCAACCTGCCTTATTTCTGCTGGCACCCGGCGATGGGATCCGTTGGCGCCTGCCGCCAATGCGCGGTCAAGCAATTTCGCGATCAGCACGACACCCGCGGGCGGCTGGTCATGGCCTGCATGACGGCCGCCTCGGAAGGGGCCCGGATTTCCATCGAGGATCCGGAAGCCAGGGCGTTCCGCGCCAGCGTGATCGAGTGGATGATGCTCAACCACCCGCACGATTGCCCGGTGTGCGACGAGGGCAGCGAATGCCACCTCCAGGATATGACCGTCATGACCGGCCACACCTACCGGCGGTATCGCGGCCTCAAGCGCACCTTCCTCAACCAGGATCTGGGACCGTTCGTCAACCACGAGATGAACCGCTGTATCCAGTGTTATCGCTGCGTCCGCTTCTACCGGGATTACGCTGGAGGTCGCGATTTTGACGCCTTTGTCTTGCGCAACCTGGTCTATTTCGGCCGCGGGCAAGACGGCATCCTGGAAAGCGAGTTCAGCGGCAATCTGGTCGAGGTCTGCCCCACTGGCGTCTTCGATGACAAGACCTTTAAGGAGCACTACACCCGCAAGTGGGATCTGCAAACAGCCCCCTCGGTTTGCGTTCACTGCGGCCTGGGCTGCAATACCATCCCCGCTGAGCGCTATGGCCTGCTGCGCCGGGTCCGCAACCGCTATAACGGCCAAGTCAATGGGTATTTCCTGTGTGACCGCGGCCGGTATGGCTATGAATTCGTCAACAGCGACCGGCGCATCCGGCACAGCCTGGTTCGCGCCGATCGGAACAAGGCGGCCGAACCGGCTGCGAGGGAGGCCGCGCTGCAGCAGGTCGGCGCCTGGCTGAGGGATTCCAGCGGCGTCATCGGCATCGGTTCGCCGCGCGCGTCGCTGGAAGCGAACTTCGCGCTGCGGGCGTTAGTCGGTCCTGATCACTTCTACCTGGGGATGTCGGACAACCAGACCCGCCTGGTCACCCTAATGCTCGACATCCTGCAAACTGGCCCGGCGCGCTCGCCGGCGCTGCGGGATGTGGAGCGGGCAGACGCGGCGCTGGTGTTGGGCGAGGATGTGAGCAACGTGGCGCCCATGCTTGCGCTGGCCCTGCGCCAGGCCGTGCGCAACCAGCCGATGCAAAAGGCTCAAGCGTTGCATATCCCGGCGTGGGACGACGCGGCCGTGCGCGAAGCCGTCCAGAACGAGACGGGTCCGTTGTTCCTGGCCACGCCAGACAAGACGCGGCTCGACGACGCAGCCACCTCGACCTTTCACGCCGGGCCGGACGATCTCGCCCGATTGGGGTTCGCCGTGGCGCGCGCCTTGGACCCACATGCCCCCCCCGTCCCAGACCTGCCCGAGGCGCTCGGGGCGCTGGCCGAGCGCATTGCTCAAGCGCTGCTGGCCGCCAAACGGCCGCTGATCATTGCCGGCCCCAGCCTCGGCAGCGAGGCCATCGTCCAGGCAGCGGCCAACATCGCCTGGGCGCTGCACGGCCGGCAGCGCCCCGCGGACTTGTGCTTTACGATGCCGGAGTGCAACAGCCTGGGCCTGGCCCTGCTGGGCGGCCGGCGCCTCGGCGCGGCCTTCGAGGCCGCGCGCCAGGCAGCCCCACGGACCATCCTCATCCTGGAAAACGACCTGTCCCGGCGCGCTGACGCGGCCTCGGTCCAGGCGTTCCTGGATGCCGCCAAGCACGTGATCGTCCTCGACCATTTGGCCACGACCACCACGGCCAGGGCCGACGTCGTGCTTCCCGCCAGCACCTTCGCTGAAGGCGATGGCACCCTGGTCAACAATGAGGGGCGCGCCCAGCGCTTTTTCTCGGTCTTTGCGCCCCAGGGTGACATTCAAGCAAGCTGGCGTTGGCTGCGCGAAATCGCCTGCGCGGCCGGCAGCGGCGACAGCGCGCCCTGGCGGAACCTGGACCAGGTCACCGCCGCGCTGGCGAAATCGCTGCCGATCTTTGAGCCAGTCCAGCAGGCGGCGCCGCCGGCGGGCTTTCGCATCGCCGGCCAGAAAATCGCGCGCGAGCCGCAGCGGTACAGCGGGCGCACCGCCATGAGCGCCAATCTTGACGTCAGCGAGCCAAAGCCGCCCGACGACCCCGATTCGGCCCTGGCCTTCTCAATGGAGGGCTACCAGGGGCAACCCCCGCCGGCGCTGGTCCCGCGCTTCTGGTCGCCGGGCTGGAATTCGATCCAGGCGCTCAACAAGTTCCAGAGCGAAATCGGCGGGCCGCTGCGCGGCGGCGATCCCGGGCAGCGGCTGATCGAGCCGGCGCCAGGAGAACGGCCGGCGTACTTCGCGGACGTCCCGGCGGCTTTCACGCCGCGCGAGGGCGAGTGGCTGCTGCTGCCGCTCTACCACCTCTTCGGCTCCGAGGAGCTCAGCCTCTTGACGCCCGGCGTGGCGCAGCAGGCGCCGCGGCCCTACCTGGCGCTGAGCGCCCACGATGCCGCCAAGCTGCGCGTTAAGGCCGGGGACCTGGTTGATCTGTCCCTGTTGGCGACGACGCATCCCATTCCTGTCACCATCCGGCCGGCGATGCCCGACGGCATCGCCGGGTTGCCCTCGGGTTGGGCAGAACTGCCCTGGCCGAGCCTGCCGGCGTACGCCCGGCTTTCCAGGTTGTCGCCGGCATGAACGAGACCGTTCGATCTTTGCTGATCATTCTCGGCGTTCTGATTGGCACGATGACGGTTGCTGCCGGGCTGATCTGGGTGGAACGGCGGCTATTGGGCCTGTGGCAAGACCGCTATGGGCCGAACCGCGCCGGGCCGTTCGGCTTGCTGCAAGTGTTGGCGGACGTCATCAAGATCTTTGCCAAAGAGGATTGGATCCCGCCTTTCGCGGACAAACCGATATTCGTGCTGGCCCCCGCGGTGATCATGGTCTGCGTGCTCCTGTCCTTCGCCATCATCCCCTTTGCGCCCGGCATCGTCGTCAGCGAGCTCAACATCGGCCTGTTGTTCTTCCTGGCCATGTCTTCGCTGGGCGTTTACAGCGTCGTGCTGGCCGGGTGGTCGTCGGGCAACAAGTACTCGCTGCTGGGCGGCCTGCGCGCCGCGGCCCAAATGCTCAGTTACGAGGTGTTCATGGGGCTCTCGCTGATGGGCGTGGTCATGCT
>JADLEU010000060.1 GCA_020845955.1 Anaerolineales bacterium | reverse complement strand
GGGGGCTGCGGAAAAACCCGCCTGGCCCTGCAGGTAGCCGCGCACCTGGCCCTTGAATTCGCGGATGGCCTGTGGTGGTGCGACCTGGCCGGGGTGACCGATCCGGCTCACGTTCCCCAGGCCGTCGCGTCCGCGCTGTCCGTCACCCCAAGCCCGAACTGTCCCCTGATCGACGCGCTCACCGTCGCGCTGCAGGCGCGGCAGGCTCTTCTCATCCTGGACAACTGCGAGCATCTGCTCTCGGCGTGCGCGGCCCTGAGCGCGGCCGTACTGCGCGCCTGCCCGCGCGTGCAGGTCCTGGCCACCAGCCTGCAGCCACTCGGCCTCCCAGAAGAAAGGCTCTGGCACGTGCCGCCCCTGGCATTGCCGAGCCCGGCGGGCGCGATCGGCTGGCCCGCGCTGGAGTGTGACGCCGCGCGCCTGTTTGTGGAGCGGGCCACGCACGCATTGCCCTCGTTTCGGCTCACGCCGCAAAACGCCGATGCCGTCATCGCAGCCTGCCGGCGATTGGATGGCCTGCCGCTGGCGCTTGAACTCGCCGCCGCGCGCGTGAAACTACTTACGGTGGAGCAGATCACCCAGCGGCTGGATGATGCGTTTCGGCTGCTCACCCGCGGCCCAACCGGCAGCCTACCTCGCCACCAGACCCTGCGCGCAACGATGGAGTGGAGCTACCAATTCCTCTCGGGGCCCGAACAGGTCTTGTTGAGGCGGCTGTCCGTATTCGCGGGGTCCTTTGCCGTGGAGATGGCCGAGAGCATTTGCGGCGCCGGCCTCAGCGACCAGGGCGTGCTCGATCTGTTGACCGATCTGGTGGACAAGTCGCTGGTTTCCGTGCTCGAGCGGGGCGCCGAGGCCGAACCGCGCTTTCGTTTGTTGGAAACGATCCGCCAGTACGCGCGCGAGCGACTGGAAGCCGCCGGCGAAGCGGGCGAGATCCGCACGCGTCACCTGGAGTGGTTCGCCCAGTTCGCGCAGCAAACCGAATCCAAACTGGCGGGGCCAGAAGCGCGCGCGGCGCTAACCCAACTCGACGCGAACGTGGATAACCTGCGGCTGGCGCTGCGATGGGTGCGGACCAGCCGCGCCGTGGATCCGGGTCTGCGGCTGGCCGGCTCACTGTGGGTGTTCTGGCAGACCCGCGGTTATCTGGCGGAGGGCCGGAGCTGGCTGGAGGAGCTGCTGGCACTCCAGGATCGTTCGCCCTCCATGCCGGTGCCCATGCTGGTTCGCACCAAGGCGCTGTATGCCGCCGCCGCGCTGGCCTTTCGGCAGGCCGACTACGCGCGGGCCGAGGCGCTGGCCGAAGCCAGCCTGAACGACGCCCGCCAAGCACAGGACCCGGCGCGCACCGGCGTGCCGCTCAGCCTGCTGGCAATCCTGGCCACCGAGCGTGGCGACTACGCGCGCGCGGCCGCCATGCACGCGGAAGCGCTGGCTTTATACCGCGGCCTGGGCGACATGGCTCGCGTGAGCAACACCCTCATCAACCTAGGCGCCGTCTCCAGGCGGCAGGGCGACTACGGTCGCGCCGACGAGCTGTACGAAGAGGCCCTGACGCTCAAGCGCCGCCTCGGCGACAAATCCGGCGCCGCGCTGGCGCTCAGCAACCTGGGCGAAATCGCTATTATCCAGGGCAGGCTGCCGCACGCGCTGGCGCTGCTCGAGGAAGGGTTGCGCCTCTACCGTGAACTGGGCAATAAGGCAGGGACCGTGGCGGTGCTTAACAACCTCGGCGTCCTGGCGCGCTACCAGCATGAGCCCGCGCGGGCCCAGGCCTACCTGGAGGCGGCGCTGGACTTGTGCCGGGCGATGGGCGACAACACGCGCTTGAGCCACGTGTTGATCAACCTCGGCGACCTGGCCCGCGACGCTGGAAACGTGTCACGGGCGCACATGCTATATGCCGATGCCCTGGCGCAACTGCAGGCGGCCGGCGACCAATCGATGCGCGCACTGGCGCTCTACTCGCTTGGGCTGGCCGCGGGCATGCAGAACGATGACGAGCAGGCGTTGAGGCTGCTCAAGGACAGCCTGGGGCTGTATCGCGCGACCAGCTTCCCCCTCGGAATGGTGGAGGCGGTCGAGGCGATTGCCGGCGTCCCGAGCCGGCAGGCCCAGGCGCGGTGTGCGGCCCGCTGGCTGGCTGCGGCCGAGGCCAGACGCGAGACGCTGGGCGCGCCCGTGCCGCCAGTGGATTGGCCCCGGCGCGAACGCGCGCGGGCCGCGCTGCGCGCCGCGCTCGGCGAGGCTGGCTTCGCCACCGCATGGGCCCAGGGCCAGGCACTGCCGCTGGACCAGGCCGTGGCCGAAGCGCTGGGCGAAGAGGCCGACGCCCTCACGGCGCCAGCCGAAACGGCCGCGCCGGCCGTGGAATTGCGCGCTTTTGCCCTGGGGGAGGCGCGCGTGCAGGTGGCGGAGCGCACCCTGAGCGATGCAGATTGGACCTACGCCAAGTCGAAAGAGTTGTTCTTCTATCTGCTCACGCATTCGGCCTCCAGCCGTGCTCAGATCGGCCTGGAGGTTTGGCCCAACGCCTCGCCGCAGCAACTCCGCAGCGCGTTCCACCGCTCGATGCACCACTTGCGCCGCGCGCTGGGCAAGGCGGAGTGGGTGCTGTTCGAGAACGACGCCTACAGCCTCAACCGCGGGCTCAGCTACTGGTTCGACGCGCAGGCGTTTGAGTCTCACCTGGCCCAGGCCGAGCAGGCGCTGAGGCCGGGCGCCACCCCGGCGGCGCGGGCCCAGGCGGCCGAGCACCTCGAAGCGGCGCTGACGCTTTACCGCGGCGACTTCCTGGCCGACATGGACGTGGGCGAGTGGGCCATCTTTCAGCGCGAGGAATTGCTGCGGCGCGGCCTGGAGGCGCGCCTGGCGCTGGGCGAGCTTTACTTTGCCGGCGCCCGCTATGCCCAGGCGGCCGACGTGTACCGCCGGCTGGTGGCCCTCGACCCATACCTGGAAACGGCCCACCGTGAGCTGATGCGCTGCCTGGCCCGGCAGGGCGAGACCGGCCGGGCCGTGCGCCACTACCAGGCCTTGCGCCAACTTCTGCGCGACGAGCTGAACACCCAGCCGGCGCCCGAAACCACCCTGCTCTTCGAGCGGCTGCGCCGCGGCGACGACGTCTAGCCGCAACGACGACGTCTGGCCGCGGCTGAGTCCCCCAAAACTCCTACTGCCGCCTGAAGGGGTGGAAGCGCCAGTAGAAGCACTTGTGGAAGCACTCGGCGGTACGCTACCGCTATGACAATCAATTCAGCCCGACTTAGGCTGGAATTCACGTGACCACTGCCCCCATCCGGTGGAACACGTTCGTGATGCGCCTATGGAACGACACTACCAGCGGGCAGTGGCGCGGCGAAATCGTGCACCTGCAGACCAGGGAATCCCGCCATTTCGCCTCCTGGGCCCAGGCGGAGGCGTTCACCCGGCGCTTTGTTCCCAGCCTCCTTTCGGAGGAGGCGCCAGATCCAAAGGACGAGCCCTTTGAACCAGACACAGCACGTTATCCATAGCCTGGCGCTGGCGAGCACCCTGGCGCTGGCCGCGCTGGCCTGCGGCCTGACTGAGCAAGTGGTAGACCGCGTGGCAGGCGGTGGCGATGAGCTGCAGGCCGTTGCCGAGCTGTGGAGCGACGTGCCTCCCATGGATGGCATGACCGCCGCCCAGCAGATGGAGATGCCAGCGTGGCTAAAAGCCCTGGCACGCCCAGTCATGGACCAAATGATGAAGAGCCTGAACGACGGCCAAGCGGCCGGCCACTGGGATTGGACCGCTTTTGCCTTGAGCGGCACGGCGCCGGCCGATGTGCAGGTCTTTTACAGCCCGGATCGCATGGCCGAACACGGCTGGCAGCAGGCGGAGGCCGCCTGTCTGCCCATGGGGGAGCAAGGCGTGTTATGCAGCTTCACAAAGGAGGCGGGCGGCACGACCACGGGTCTGATCGTCCTGGCCGCTCTGGACGAGGAGCAGAAACAAACCTCGGTCTTCTTTCTGCGCGCCGAGGGCGTGGACGGCACGCCCGCGCCGGGCCAACCAACGGCTGCGCCCGCGCCGCTGGCGCTCGCGCCCATCGCGCCCATCACGCTCGGCCCGGACCTGACCGGGATTGACCTGTGCCGGGCTATCCCCCAAGAGAACATCGAAGCCATCATGGGCCGCAAGCTGGCCAAGGCGCCTGAACGCTTCGTGTACGACGACACGCCCGGCCAGAGCGGCTGCGCGTACCTGGCAGCCCAAGACCCCGATGGAGAGGCGCACTATGGCTACGTGGTTCTCACGCCGGTCGCCGTCTATGCCAGCCAGCCGCTATACCTGGACGTTGCCGTGAGCGGCCTGGCCGCAGAGGCCTACTTCAACAACGGGGCCGATACCCGCCAACTGTGGGTGAAGATCGACGACCGGGCGGCCTTTGTGGTGGCCTTTGGCGACGTGGCCAATGAGGACTATGAGCTGGCCCTGGCCAGGCTCCTCGTGGCCGCGATAAAATAAGGAACGAACTCTGGAGCTCCAACTATGCGCAAGCTGCTCAACTTCCTGGCCGCCTTGCTCCTGCAGGCGTCTTTGCTTGCCCAGCCCGTGGCGCCGGCGTTCTCGGCCGGTCCCCGCGCGCCGGCCACGGCGCCCGCCGCCCCCAGCCTGGTCGGCCAGTATTCGTTCAAGCTGTCCGGCAACACCACCGGTAGTGGTTTCCTTCAAGACTACATCCAGGTCCCGTATGCCTCCAACCTGAACAGCTTCCCCTATGGCATCACGCTGGAAGCCTGGGTCCGGCGCGACAACGCCGCCCGCTACGAGTCGATCATCTGCAACGGGTGGATGCAGTCCTACTGCCTGAGCTTTGCCGGCGCCAAGGTGCGGCTGCAGACCAACGGCGGCGCGTCATTCGTCGACAGCGCCAGTGATGTCCTGGCCGGAGCGTGGACACACATCGCCGCCACCTACGACGGTCAGTACCAGAAGATCTACATCAACGGCCGGCTGGACGTGTCGCGTTACTATCCCGGCAGCGTGGGGGCGGCGTCCAGCACACCGCTGGGCATCGGCGCCGACCTGGTCAACGACTTCAACCAGAACTACTTCCAGGGCCACATCGACGAGGCGCGCGTGTGGAACTACGCGCGCTCGGCGTCCCAGATCCAGAACAGCTTCTTAGTTTCCTACGACGGTTCGATGCTGGGGCTGGTTGGGAATTGGCAGCTGAACGGCAACGGCCTGGATCTGAGCGGCGGCAACAATGGCACGGTCGTCAACGGCGTCTGGAGCCTCGACGGGGCCCTGCCGCACGACCTGACGATCCCGAACGTGTCCGTTACCCCCAGCCTGAACGACGGCCTCTGCAACACCAGCACCGAGTATGCCAACGCCGCCCAGGTAGCGGTTTCCTGGAACGCGCCCCTGACCACGGCCTACCTGCTGCACAACGGCACCGACCTATGGGTGTGCTTCGACCACGCAACCCCCGCCGGCCACTCCGGGCTTAACTGGCTTGCCGTTTACCTGGATCGCGGCTGGGGCCGCGACAAATTCGCACAACCAGATGATCTCTCCCTGGAGATGTTCAACGACAACACCTTCCACCATCGCGAAGGCGATGGCCAGGGAGGGTTTGTGAACAGCTCGACGCCCGATGGCCAATGGAATGGCAGATACACCGCAAACTCCGGGCTTCCCACCTGGTATGTGACCGAGTTCCAAATCAGCCTCAACCTCATCGGCCCGCCCGGGACGACCTTCGGCCTGCAGTTGGCGCAGAATTGGGTCAACGGCCCAGGCGATAATCGCATCTGGCCGGCGCTGGCGGCCTGGAACAGCCCCGCCACCTGGGCCACGGCCACGCTGGCCGGGCAAGGCTCGCCTTATTCATTCAGCGGCAGCGTGAAGTATCAGCCGCGCAACCCGAAGGCGGCGCCCACGGCCGTGGCCGGGCTGCGCGTAAACCTGGTGGCTGACGATGGCTCGGGCGGCTGGGTGATCGCCGACACCACGCTGAGCAAGCTCGATGGATCGTTCAGCCTGAGCGCCAACCACAGTTACACCCGCCATCGCCTGGAGATCGACCCGCTGAGCCTGCCACGCGGCTATACCCCATATTCCTCGTACGCGTCGCAGACCGGCGCCGGACAAGACCCACGCGTCATCGACTACCAGTATGCTGGCTCGGGCGCCTACACGGGCGCGGAGTTCCGCCTGCAGGATGCGCTGCCCCTGCCCGTGAACCGCGGCATGGGACCGTACTTCATTATTATCGCACCCAGCGTCGTCATCGACAGCGGTGCGCTGAACGACTTTGCTATCTACAAGCGACACCTGGGCTTTGACGTCGAAATCAAGAGCCTGGAGGACATAGCCGCCGGCTATGGCGGTCTGGATCTGCCCGAAAAGATCCGCAACTTCGAGATCGACCGCCGCAACACCTACGGCAGCCGCTTCCGCTACCTGATGCTGGTTGGGCCGGATAAGATCATCCCCTTTGCGCGTATGTCGCCCGAGGCGATTACCGATCCCACCTTGCGCCCCGATCCCGCCAGCCAGTGCCGGGCCGAGAAGGGCGGCTGGATCACGGACTGGTACTACGCCGACCTGGTCAGCAACTGGGACAGTAACAATAACGGCTGTCTGGGCGACGGGACGTTCGGCGACCCCAGCGAACAACAGAAGACCGGCTATACGCCCGACAGGTTCCTGCAGTTCCAGCCGACCGTATCGGTGGGCCGGCTGCCCCTGCGCACGCCCAAAGAGATCCGTGATGCCCTGCGCCAGAGCATGCTGTTCGAGCAGCAGACGCCCGACTTCAAGCGGCAAGCCCTGCTGGGGATGAGCATGTTCAGCGTTAAGGGCAATTGCTGGTTTCCGCCTGACGACGCGGGTGGCCAGTACTACAGCGGCGGGGAATTCAAGATCAACAACAAAACCTACACGTGCAGCAACATCTCGCCCAGCGGCCAGGATGGCAGCTACGTGGGCCAGAACCTGCGCACTCAGCTACTGGGTCCGACGGGCTTGAGCGCCGACTACTTCTACGAAAACACCCCACCTGTCGCGGGCGGTTCGCCCTACCAATCTGCGCAGATCGTGTCAGAGAACGTGCTGACCACCTACGTGCAGGCCGATGACTACGGATTGGTCTTCCTGGAAGGCCATGGGAACAGTAACGGCGTGTACCGGACCAATTGGGCCGGCGATTCGAACGGCGACGGCATGCTCAACAACCCCACCCGGCCGTTCGGCAACCCGGCCAAGAGCGCCTGGGAGATGGGCGGTGGCAACCTGTTCACCAACGGGGGCCTGGCCAACACCAGCACCCCGGCGGGCCGTGGCGCGATCTGGATGGTGATTGCCTGCAGCACGGGTCTGTGGGAAAGCGAGGCCAACTTCGGGACGCAGTTGCTGCGCTCCAACGCCGGCACGGCCTGGGTGGGCGGCGTGGGCACGGTCCCGACCACCGCGGCGGAGCAGGTCACTCAACTCATCGCCCACCGGCTGTTGGGCTTCGAGATGCGGCTGGGCGAAGCGGTCTGGGATGGCCTGGGGAGCTACATGCAGAACATCTACACCGGCAGCAGTCGTTGGCATGCGCCCTGGTGGGTGTTCGTCACGGACCTGTTCGGCGATCCCACCCTGTCGTATTGGGGTAACCCTGGCGGCGACGCCAACCAGTCGCCCTGGCCGATGCTGCGCCAGACCGCCTTCGGGGAGGGGTTCAGCCGGCTGGCCGGGGCGCAGCAGCCGGTGCCGCTGTGGACATACGCGGCGCTCCCCAACGTGCTTGACTCGGTGCAGCCGGCGCCCGTGGTGCTGCCAGACAACACGGTCGTGGTCGCTCATGGCGTTTATGTGGACATTCTTACCGATGGCCAGCTTTACCAGCGGCTGGGCGGCTTCCAGGTGCTCAGAGGCACGCCGGCGATTTCCACCGACCGTACAATCTATGTGGCCAGCCGCAACGGGCTGCTGTATGCGCTTGTCCGCCATCCCGTCTCTGGCTATTGGGGCCTGCGCTGGCAGCTTGATCTGGGCAGCAACGTGCTGACGAGCCCGATCATCGGGTCGGACGGCTATGTTGCCATTGCCGTGGACGACGGCGGCAATACCGACGTGCTGTTAGTGCGTCCCGACGGCCGTATCGCGCACCGCACGTCAGACTTGATCATCGGGTACATTACTCCCTTTGTCATCCCGGGGCACGCGGTCGAGGCGCTGGCCGTGGATGCCAACCGCATCATCTACCTGACCACCAGCGCTGGCGCGATGTGGCGGCTGAACTTGTACTGCCACACCTCCTTCGCCGCCCTTTGCATGACGGTTGACCCCAGCCCAGGTGCTGCCTACACGACGGCACCACTGTTGGCTTATGGCGGCGTTTACGCCGGCCGCGCCGACGGCAGCCTGGTGCGCAAGGACCCAAACAGCCTGGCGCAAGTGGGGGCAACCAGCCTCGGCGGGGTTGCCGTGGCTGGGCCGATCGCCGGACCAGGTTGGCAGGTGCTGGTGGGCGCTGATGACAACAACCTGTACAGCCTGACTTCCGCCCTGGCGCCGCGCTGGCAGGCAGCCATCCCGAGCGGCTTCCGCGGCCAGCCGGCCTACACCACCGACTCGCTGCTGGTGGTCAATGGCAGCTTCCTTGACGTGCGCGATCCACACACAGGACAACTGCGCAGTTTCGCTTTCCTGGGCGCCAGCCCGAACGGCGGCGCGGTGGCGGTCGGCTACGGGCGCCAGGCCTTCGTACAGACCGGCGCCGGTCCGGTCGTGGCGGTGGGCGAGGGTTGGGCCCTGCCACCCGAGGATCTGCTGGCCATGCCGGTTCAATTCACGGCCATTGGCGGCCTCCCCTCCAAGGGCATCCGCCTGAATTGGAAGCTGGCCGACACCGGCGCCCCGCCCGGCGTGGCCTTCAACCCCACCGGCCTGCTGCTGCAGCGCAGCCTGGAAGACGGCGACTGGGAGGATGTAGCCGTGCTGCCGTATGGCACGCTGACCTATACCGACACAACACCGCTCGACGGCCAGTGGTATGGCTACCGGCTGCAGGTGCTGGAGGGCGGTGGTGCTGACTCGGACATCGCGGTGCTTGGCGCCAGCGTGCGCAGCCTGCCGGCCGAGCCGGTGGCGCCCGCGCTAACCGAGGTCGCGGCTGAAGGTATCGACCGGCTGCGCGTGGCCTGGGGCGCGCCAGCCGGCGGCGAAGTGACGCACTACCGGCTGGAACGCGGCCCGGCCGCGGCCGGACCATTCACTGCCGTGGCCGACGTCCCCGGCCCCGCGCTGGACTGGGTGGACGGCGGCCTGACGGCCGATACCGACTACTTCTATCGACTGGTAGCGCTGAACGACGCGGGCGAGAGCGCACCGTCCAACATCCTAGACGGCCACACGCGCCGACAGACCCTGGTCGCGCCCCAGCATGTGGCGGCCCGGTTGCTGGCCGACGGGCGGATAGAGGTGACGTGGGACGGCAGCCCGCCGAGCGCCACGGCTATGGTTGAGGGCCGCCCGGAGGCGGTAGCCGGCTACACGATGCTAGGCACGACCTCGTCGACCGGCCCGTTCGCCTTCCTGCCCACGCAGGTCATCGCCATCGCCTTCCGCGTCAAGTTCGTCCAGGGCGACGAGGAGTCTGCGTATGGTGAGAGCGTGCTATCGATTAAGATCCAGTCCGATGTGAGGCCAATGTTCCT
>JADLEU010000059.1 GCA_020845955.1 Anaerolineales bacterium | reverse complement strand
TCACGTCCACTATGAAGCGCGCCAGGTGGTTGGGCGGCAGGGCGTCGCGCAGGGTGACCGACAGGTTCAGCATTTCGTCGTAGTTGGCCGTCCGGAATTTACGTGTCATGCCGATAGTGTACACTCAACCGGCCGGTTCTCTCCGACAGGCTGCTAGGAAACTTACATATTGGTGCGATTTACTGATGCGACGCCTTTGACTAGTATTGTAGTCCCAAATCGTCCGGTTGCAAGCGTAAGTTGACGGTATTAAGCGCTCTCCGAGTCATTTATGTCTTGTCCATTTGCAGATAAGACAATTGAACTCCAGGCAAGACTCAAGCGATTGCACGCGCAGCCCCGTGATTCTGCTTTGCCCAGCACGCAGTGAGAGTTTTGGGGCGTGAAATTACCTGAGACTCACGGCTGCCGGTGGGCCTGCCAGTACGCCTGTCGGGCCGCCGCGGCGGCAAGTAGCGCAAGGCCGAATGCGGCCGGCGCTCGTTGTAGTAGGTGCGGTAGTGGCGGATCACCTCCTGGGCCTGATAGAAGCTGTCGCTGTCGTCGAGCGGCATTTCCTCGCGAAAGGTGCGGTGCACCCGCTCGTCGCGTCCGTTCGATTGGGGATGGTGCGCGCGGCCGCGGACATCGGTCATGGCGGTCGCCTCAACCCAGGTGGCCCACTCGCGGCCGATGAACTTGCTGCCACAGTCGTGCACGATCTCGGGTTCGCCGGCCCGCCGGTGTTCCGGCGGTAAGGTGTCGAGGGCGGTCTGCACCGCGAGCGTGAAGTCTGCCGCGCGGGCCGTCAGCAGGAGCTGGCAGTGGACCAAGTAGCGGCTGTAAGCGTCCAGCACGTCGATCATCCAGAACCAGCGGCCGGCGAACCACCACACCATCAGGTCGGTGTGCCAGCGCTGGTCGGGGTGGTCGGCCGCGGGCGGGCGCACCAGCGGCTCCGGCGGCGGTTGCCGGCGGCCCAGGGGACAAGGGAATTCACCGGACGCGAAGAGAAAACGTCCGCCAACCGGCTACACCTGCTAGCGGTCGTCCGGGGCCTGGAGGCGCTGCCGGCGGGCATGGCTGCGCACGTCTACACGCCACCGGACTACGTGGCCCTGCCGGGGGCGCCGAGCGCTGGGTGCACATGTGGGCGCACAACGGCTGGCGTACGAAGGAAGGCCAGCCCGTGAAGCACAGCGAGCTATGGCAGACTATTTTGCAGGCTCAGAAGGCACGCAGCGTCGCGTGGCACTGCCTCAAAGGGCGCGCCTCCCGACCGGATGAATCGGCGCGAGCGGATGAACTGGCGCGGACCGAATCGCACTAACGGGGAGTTGCCGCGGACCCTTTCCCGCAAGATGAAAATCAACTCAGCCGATAGTCCAGGTCTGCTTGAGTTGTCTCATTGGGACTCACCTTGTTGGATTTACGTCAGTCTCTGTCACGTTGCACCTCCACGTAGCTTTGCACCGTCACCCGGACCCGGTTGTGTCCCAGGTGGCGGGCCACCTCCAGCCGCGCCGCCTCATCGTCCAGTCCCTCGCCCCGCAGCCGCTTATACATGGCCTGGGCATTGAGCTTGCGAAAGCCATGCGAGCCCAGCGGTCTTACGCCCAGCGTCCGGCATGCCCGCCGGATCCCTGCTCGCACCGTCTCCGGCAGATTGCCCCGCCCCTCGAACACACAGCCATTATCGTCCGAGCGGGCTGCACCCTGCGCCTTGAGTTCGGCCATGAAATCGTCAAAGGCAATGTCATAGGGTGCCGTCGTCCGCGGCTTGCCACCCTTGGTGCGGCTGGTGTTCTTCACCAGGTGGACTTGCCGGGTCTCCAGGTCGATCCATTCGGCCCGCAGATAGACCGCTTCCCGGATCCGCAACCCTGTCGCCAGCATCAACTCCACCACCTGCGCCGCCACGGCACGGTGCTTCCACGCTCCTTTGGCCCTGATCGCCCGCAGGATGGCCAGTGCCTCGGCCTCGGGGTAGGCCAGGGTTGACGTGTTGGCTCGGAAGCTCCATTGGCCGCCCTGCTCCCGCGTCGGCAGTAGCGCTGGCGCATCCGCTGGCACCCTGCCAAGATGCCACAGCGCCCGATCGAGCTTGCGGACAAGGGCCACGTAGCGGCCTAGGGTCCCGCCGGCGAGGCCCCTGTCGACCAGCGTTTCCATGAAAGCCGCGCACATCTCAGGCGTTATCCCCACGGGCCGGCGGCAGTCGGGGTAGCGCGCCTTGAGAAACTCGGCCAGCTCGAAGGCCTGCCTGGTGTACTTGCGCATCGTTTCCTTGCCGAAGATGTAGACGCCGGCCTCGCCGCGCGGCTTGGCGGCGTGCCGTGACGCGCCCGGCTGAAACACGGCCTTCAACACCTGTAGCAGTTCGTAGCCCAGCGAGCCTTGCCGCGCCGGCCGCTTGAGTCTCCGCGTTGACATTGGTCTTCTTCCTTTCTCCGCGCGGTTGGGCGCGGCCGGCCAACGCCGTTCACGCGGCGCGCCGCGTCCGTCGGCGCCTACACCGCTGCATCCTGCGTTTCCCGCGTTTCCTATTGGAATGGCTGGCCCCTGGTCGGGACCACCGAGTTCGCCCGGTTGAGACAGCCCACAGGCTGCACGCGCCTTGCTGAGGCTGGCGCGAAGTGTGGCTCTTTGTGGGCGGCGCTGCTCCGGCTGGAAGCCACAAACCGGCCGGGCGCGGGCCCGCGCGTCATGCGGGCAGCGGAGAAACTGGACTCGTCGGCGCGGTCGTGGCTGCAGCCCGAAGGCTGACCGACATACCGTGTGCCCGGCGTCCAGTCAAGCGGAAGCCGACGACTTTCGTGCCGGCTTGTGCGGAGGATGACATGCCGCGAATGGGCATGAGTAACCACGAAGTTGCGCGGTGGTGGCGTGCCACCGATACGTTACCAGACAGCGCGACCAGGTGAAGGCGTCACCCAAACGCCGTTGGGCGGGCCCGCCGCGCCGGCGCGGCGGGCCAGCCGATCTCGATCAGAGTGCCGCCTGCTTGCGGCGCTTGTTCCCATACGGCCTCAAGGCGTTGAGCGGCAGCTTGTCCACCGGCGAAAAGGCCTGGTACTGCGTCTGCACCTGCTGGCTGGTGAGGTGCAGGTAGCGCTGGGTGACGACGAGCGACTCGTGCCCCAGGATGAGCTGCAGGGTGCGCAGGTCGCCGCCGTTGGTCAGGAAGTTCACCGCGAAAGTATGCCGAAACAGGTGAGCGTGCAGCCGCGTGATGCCGCAGGCCACCCGCAGCCGGCGGATTATCTGCAGCAGGGAGTTGCGCGTCATCGCCATTCCGTCCAGCGAGAGGAAAAGGTGATTGTCATCGGGCCGCACCGGCTGCGCCCGGTGCAGGTGGATGTAGCGGGTCAGGGCCTGGGCGCAGCGCTGACCGAACGGCACAAAGCGCTCCTTCCGGCCCTTGCCCATCACCTTGAGCTGCCGCCGCGTCAGGTCCAGGTTGGACAGGCGGGCAGTGGCCACCTCGCCAATGCGCAGCCCCGAGTCCAGCATGAGCAGCACGAGGGCGAACATCCGTCCGCCGGCGCTGGTGGCCGGGTTGATCTCGGCCAGCAGCCGCTCGATATCCTCGTTGGTCAGGATGTCGAGCGTGTACCTCGGCACCTTGGGGATCTCAAGCTCGCTGAAGGGATTGGCGTAGGCCTGCCGGTCGAGCCAGGTGCCAAAGCCGCGCAGGACTTTTACGACCTTGCGCACCGTGAACGGCGCGAGCTTCGAGTGCTCGGCCGGATGGTTGGGATGATCCACCCACTTAACCTCCCGCGCCTGGAGGTCGGTGATGTAGTTCCTGGCTCGCTCCGGCGTGATGGTCGCGAGCTTGACGCTATCCTCGCCTGGTGCCAACCAGCGCTGGAAGCGAAGCAGCAAGTTGCGGTTGGTCAGCACCGAGTCCGGGGTGCAGCCGCGGCGCTCCATGTCGCCGGAGTAGAAATCAATCAAGCTCTGCAGTGTGGTTTGTCCCAACGTGCGCTCCGACTTTCGCCCTTTCGTGCTCATTGTAAGGTCCTCCTATCAGCTGTCCATTGCCGGACGTTGGCTGACCTGGACGCCAATTGACGGGCATTGACTGGGGCGGGTAGGGGTTTTTGAAAACCTCATTCACCGTGGGGTGCTGAGGCCCCTCAGCCCGAAAACGCAAAAACGACTAAGGGTCTGTCTGATTTTGCCGGACCCTTAGTCGCTTTTCGCTGCGGAACCTTATTTGTAGAGGCGCCGGGCGGATTTGAACCGCCGAATGAGGGTTTTGCAGACCCTTGCCTTACCACTTGGCGACGGCGCCGAGAGTTGCCGGGCCATTATAGAGTATTCGGGGAGGCTGTCAACCAACCGATGCGCGGTTGCCTCGTCGTGAGCCGACCTGGCGGATGCCTTCGAAGCCGGCGCCAGACGGTTGCGCGACAGGGCAACTTCGCTATGATAGGCACACGGTGCCATCGGCCAGTTCGAGTGGTTCGCCGATCAGATCGACCAGACCGATTAGGCCAGCGCCGGCGACTCGTTTCTCTAAAGTCAGTCCTGTAGCCCACTTCGCAAGGAGCATGCCGCATGGAACACAGTCTGTGGATCGACGGCCAATGGACCAACTCGTTA
>JADLEU010000058.1 GCA_020845955.1 Anaerolineales bacterium | reverse complement strand
TTTCGCGCTTGAGGACGTCGTAGTTGGGCATGAGATCTCCTCGGCGGATGGTCCGGCCACTCGTGCAGGGGCGCCTCCCTCAACGCTTGGCTATTCGACCGCGCCGAGCGCGAGCAGCGCCATGCGGACGCCGCCGTGGTAGGCCTCTTGCCAATAGCGCGCGTGGTGGGTGGCGTCGTGATCGGAGGGGAGCTCAGCCATGCGCGGCAGTGCACGCAGGATGATGGCATCGTGCTTGCCGCCATTGGCAAACGTGGCGCGGGTGACACGGTAGCTTGGTAGGGTGGCGCTGGCGGCGCCGCTGCGCTCGTCGCCCGTCTTGGTGTAAACAGGCTGCGCCACCGGCCCCACTTAGATCACGTCAGCCTGGCCGATCACCTGGTCAACAGGCTCGGCCACCTGGAAGAGGCATCTGGTATCGACCGAGCTCGGCCGGTCAAGCTATTGGCGGCAGTAGGCTGGGGAAGAGCGCGTACCACTCGGTGGCGCGCACGACGTCGTCCAGGCGGATGTGCTCGTTGTGGGCGTGGGCCCACTCTTCCTCGCCCGGCCCAAAGCCGATCGAAGGAATATCGGCTTTTCCAGCCCAATAAGTGCCGTTTGTGGAGAAGCTCCACTTGCCGGCCGGGGGGGAGTTGCCCCAGAGCGCCGTCGCCGTGTCTTGGCCCGCCACAACCAGGAGGTGGTTTTCGCCCAGCGCCCAGGGCGGAAAGTACTTATCGACCGGAAACACGAAGCCCGTGTAGCTGGGCTCGTCGTAGAAGAGCTCCTCGACCTGGATGTCTTCGCGCTGATCAGGCGGGATCAGAGCGCGAATCTGCTCGACAGCCTGCTCTTTAGTTTCGCCGAACGTGATCCGGCGGTCGATGAAGATGGTGAAGCCATCGGGCACCGCGTTGATAGAAGCGGTGCTGGTGCGCGCGTCGGTAACGGCGATGGTGGCCTTACCCAGGAAGGGGTCTGACGGCAGGCGCGCGTCGAGGTCGCGAATGCCGGCAATGACTGCGAGCATTTTGTACACGGCATTGTCGCCCAGGTGGTGCGAGGCGGCGTGCGCCGAACGGCCATGGGCGGACACCTTAAGCTCCACGCGGCCCTTGTGGCCGCGGTAGATCTGCATTTTGGTGGGTTCGCCGATGACGACGAAGTCGGGCCGGACGCGCGGGTCGACCTCGACAAATGAGTTGGGCGCAATGCCGTCGCACCACTCTTCCATGTTGCCGAAGTAGTAGACGGTCAGGCCATCGAGCAGGCCCAGGTCGCGGGCCAAGGCGAGGCCGTAGACCATGCCAGGCGTGCTCCCCTTTTCGTCGCAGGCGCCCCGGGCGTAGAGCAGGTCGTTTTCCACCTTACCCTCAAACGGGTCCCACTCCCAGGTGTCACGGTCGCCGATGCCCACCGTGTCGATGTGCGAGTCGTACACCAGCACCGTGGGGCCGTGGCCGATGCGGCCCAGGATGTTGCCCATCTTGTCGAAGCGCACTTCGTCGAAGCGCAAGGCGCGCATTTCGGCGGCGATCCGCTCCCCGACCGGCCCGATCTGCGAGTTCATCGATGGGATGGCGCAAATCTCGCGCATGAACCGGATGATTGGATCGCGTTGGGCCGCCACGCGCGCCTGGATCTGCCGGCAAAGCTCGGCCCGGGCCGTTGGTCGAACTGACATGGCTGGCTCCCGCAATCGCTGCTAGCTGCCCTCATTCATGCTAGGCACACCAATGATGTTGTAACCCGCATCGACATAGTGAATCTCGCCCGTGACACCCTTGGCCAGGTCTGAGCACAAATACAGCGCGGCATTGCCGACATCGTCGATCGTGACGTGGCGGCGCAGCGGCGCCAGGTCTTTGAAGCTCGAGTGCATAGACTTGAAGCCTGATACGCCGGCCGCCGCCAAGGTGCGGATGGGCCCGGCCGAAATGGCATTGACGCGGATGTGCTTCTCGTCAGAGCCCAGATCGACGGCCAAGTAGCGGACGCTGGCCTCCAGGGCGGCCTTGGCGACGCCCATCACGTTGTAGTGGGTAACGGCGCGAACTGCCCCAAGGTAGCTCAGGGTGAGCAGAGCGCCGTTGGGCCGCATGAGCGGCAGCGCCGCGCGTGCCAGAGCCGTGAAGGAGTAGACGCTGATGTCCATGGCCAGGTGAAAGCCGGCGCGCGAGGTGTTGTAATATGGCCCCGACAGCTCGTCGCGGTTGGCGAAGGCCACGGCGTGGATCAAGATGTCGATCGCGCCAAAGGCCGCTCGTGCTTTCTCCATAACAGCCGCGATGTCCTCGTCCTTGGCGACATCGCACTGCTCGACGAAGCTGGCGTTGACGGAGGCCGCTAGTGGCCTGACGCGCTTGGCCAGCGCCTCGCCAGCGTAACTAAAGCCCAACGTGGCGCCCTGGCGGGCGAAGGCCTGGGCAACGCCCCAGGCGATGCTGTGGTCGTTGGCCACCCCAAAGATGAGTGCCGTCTTGCCAGAGAGCAAGGCCATGCTACGCTCCTTCGATGATGTGGGTCCTGAAGTTCCAAGCCACGCTTTTCCATGGCTCGGGCGTATTGTTCAAACCAATGCGCGGGCCAACCTCCACCAGTTGATCGGCCATCGGCGGGGCGCGTTCGACAAAGAGCCGGGCGCCGCGCGCGCACAGATCGTGGCCATTGAGGCTCCCGTCGATACCGAGGGCCTGGGCGAGCTTCGCCGGACCGTCGGTCAGCCGGGCGGGCGGCACCGGGCGCCGGCCAGCGGAGGCCGCGCCTGCACGGCGGCGGGCGCGCATGACGACTTCGCCTTCGACCGGCACGATCGCGCGGATAAGCACGGCAGCCGGAAAACCCGCCGGCTCAGTCACCACGTTGAGCATCCAGTGCATGCCGTAGGTGAAATACACGTAGGCATGCCCTGGGGCACCAAACAGCACTTCCGTGCGCGGCGTGCGGCCGAAACGGGCGTGACAGGCCAGGTCGGTCTGTCCGATGTAAGCTTCGGTTTCGATAATCAGACCGGACAGGCGGCGGCCGGCCAGGCGGACCAAGCGCTGCCCCAATAACTCGCGGGCCACCGTCAGGGTCGGCCGGGCGAAGAAGCTACGCGGCAGACGCGGCATGCCAAGCATTGTAAACGATGGCGGAGCAGGCGCAAGGGCA
>JADLEU010000057.1 GCA_020845955.1 Anaerolineales bacterium | reverse complement strand
GCTGAAGCATGGGGCTGAAGCTGCCAAGCCCTGCCGGGCTGAGGATGGCCTTCCAGCCCGAAGGGCTTCGTACATTCAGCCCGGTCGCTGCAGCGCCGGGCGTACCCCACGCTAAAGCATGGGGCTGAAGCTACCAAGCCCTGCCGGGCTGAGGACGGCCTTCCAGCCCAAAGGGCTTCGTACACTCAGCCCGGTCGCTTCAACGCCGGGCCGGCCTGACGCTGCGCCGATTTATCTGGGCTGATGCGAAAGGACCGCCCCACGCTGAAGCATGGGGCTGAAGCTGCCAAGCCCTGCCGGGCTGAGGATGGCCTTCCAGCCCAAAGGGCTTCGTACATTCAGCCCGGTCGCTTCAGCGCTGGGCGGGCCTGACGCCTCAGCCCTAACCCCACTCCACGCGGAATACCGTATGGAGTGGGGCGGGGCTGAGGACAGGAATCAAAACGGATCGCCGCTTGGTGAAGGGGGGACACCGCACGGCGATCCGTTAGGGTTTGCCGGTCTTCACCTTCGGCGACGCGCACCTCCGAGGCTTCAGGCCAGCACATTTACCGTGCACTACCAACACAATCCAGTCCAGATGCATCGGTAAACTAAGCAAAAGGATAGGCCACCTTGCTGAACCGGGCGTTAAGTCCAGATAAGAGGCTGATGAGTGCCCATCCCGTGCGGCGTCCGGCTCAATTTGTCCGCTCGATGGCGACCACGATCACACTCACGTTGTCTTCCGCGCCGCGCTCGGTCGTCTGCTCGATCAGGTCCAGCGAAATCTCCGCCGGGTGCTGCGATCCCAGCGCGATGGACAGCATGTCTTGCGGATCGATGTGCCGCGTCAGACCGTCGGAGCACAGCACGATCACGTCGCCGGCGCGCACGGTGCGGCTGTACAGGTCCACGTCCAGTTCGCGCGACTGGCCCAGGGCGCGGTACAGGACATGGCCCATCGGATGGTGGCGCGCCTGGTCCTGCGTGATGTGCCCGGACGCGACGAGCGCCTGCACAAAGCTGTGATCGCTGGTGAGCTGTACCACTTGTTTGCCCTGCCGGTCGATCAGATAAGCGCGGCTGTCCCCGACGTGCGCGATCAGGACGCGGTTGGCGCGCACCAGGACCAGCGTTGAGGTCGTGCCCATGCCCTTGCGCGAGGCGTCTTTTTCCGCCCGCTCGACGACGAGATTGTTGGCGTCCAAGACCGCTTCGCGCATCCGGTGCAGCAGATCGTCCTCAGAGAGCGTGACGAGCGTCTCGCTCTGCCGTTCGGAGCCAAGAAACTCGGCCTGAACAGCCTCGACGGTGAGTCGGCTGGCTTCTTCACCCGCCGCCGCGCCGCCCATGCCATCCGCGACGAGGGCGATCACCACGCCATCGGTGGCCCACAGTCCCAGGTTATCCTCGTTGTTCTGGCGGACGAGGCCAACGCTCGTCCGGGCGTTGGGCCGCGCGATCAGGTCGAAATCTTCGTCGGGCACGATCAGCGGCTCGCCGCACCGGGCGCAGGCCGCTGCCTCTGGTACATTCAGGTTCCCGCACCGCAGACAGGTAAGCGGTTCACCATTTACGTTTTCGGGATGCACCTTACTTCTCGCCTCTCGCAGCCGTTCGATCCGCTCCGGCCCCAGCCCATGATACCCGCGCCGCTGAATGAACCGTAATGCCCCTTCGATCAGCTCTCCGATGCCTTGAATACCTTCGACCACGCCGGTATCGGACAGATCGCGGTTGCAGCGGAAGCAGGCGGTCGCGCGTGGCACGTTGGCGTAACCACAGTGCGCGCATGTCCTGGCGCTCGGCTTTGCCTGAGGCTGGGCCTGGGCCGCTGCGCTCATGGGCGCGTTCCCCCGAAGTTGCTCAGTCACCCTGTTTTTGGGATTCTACAAGAACCTGGCCTCACTGCAACCTGCCTGTGGGGAAGAGGGGCAGAAGTTGCATGTGGTCTTTCACTTTCCGGTACGCAGCCGCCGGGCGCGAGGTTGCAGCCAGCGCGCCAAATGCCGCTCAACGCGGCTGTGCCACCTCGCGCGAGGTGATGTCTGCCGCGAAGACAATCTGGCTGGCCATGATCGCGTCCGGCACGTGCGCCTCGAAATCGCGCAAGTCGAGCATCACCTCGCCCGTCGCGCGCAGAACCCCACCGGCGTAGGTCATGGCGAGCGGCATGGCCAGTGGGCGCGTCTGACCGTGCAATTCGAGCGAACCGGTCACGACGAAATCGACCGGCTCGCCGTCCAGCCGGATGGGCGTTTCCGAGCGGCCCGTGAAGACGGCGGTTGGGTAGCGCTCAATCTCCAGCGCAGTGCGCAAGACGTTCAAGAACAGGCCGTTGGGCGCGGTAGCCGTTTCACCGTCTACAACCAGCGCCACATCCAGCCAGTAGCCGTTCCCTTCCGGCGTGAGCACGACATCCTGACCGGCCAGCTTGAACGTTCCAGGGATGTGAATCACGCCCAGCGCGCCCTGCCCCGTCGCCCGGTAGCGCATGACGGACACTTCCGTATCCACGGCAAAAACACGCTTCAACGGGGCCGTCGCCGTCGGCGTGGGCGGTTCGCGGGAGACAAGCGGCGGATCGTCCGGCGTGACGGCGGGCGCGGCGCTGCACGCGGCAAGCGCCAGCGCCAGGATCAGGAGTCTGGCCACCTTCATCAAGACTTATCCTGTCTCTCGTGTGGGAGTGCAACCGTGGGATTATTGTATACAAGTTGCGGAAAAAGCCCTTGTCCCCGGTCACTTGCCAGGGCTATCGCCTCAAAGCGTCCTCACCCCCGGCCCCTCTCCATGTCCGGCACCCCCAGAGGGGACCCCCGACGGCATGGAGAGGGGAGATCGGCTGCCATGCCGGCGCGTGCTTCCCCCTCTCTACGCGGTACTCCGCGTGGAGAGGGGGTTAGGGGGTGAGGACAAGGCTCACGGCGATTGGCGTCTGGCGCGCGCCGAGGAAATCGGAAGACGGGGCCGCCGGTTATTGCCAGGCGACCCACTTTGCCGGATTCGGGGGGACGGGCGGATCGCTCTCCCCGGAGATATAGCGCGCCATGCGGTCGGCCATGTCCGTCTGGTTGATCTGGCGGAAATAGTTCTCCGCCTCGCGCCAACAGGCAATCGACTCGCGAATCTGGCCCAGGCGGCGGTACACGATGCCCAGCAGCACCGTCAGCCGAATGCGGTCGGACTGGTTCAGGCGCGGAGAGTACACGGCGATGGCCTGTTTGAAGGCGTCCTCGGCCTTGCGCAGGTTCGACTGCTCGTCTTCCATGGCGGACAGGTCCAGGCAGGCGAAGCCCATGCTCGACTGCAACTGGGCGTGCAGCATCGGGGCGCGGGCGGCGGTCCAGATGGACAGGGCGCGCGTATAGGCGGCGATGGCCGTGCGCAGTTTGTCCGGCTCGCCGTAGATTTCGGCCAGATTGCGGTGGGTGTGCCCCAGGTTGGTGAACAGGCGCGCGTGGTGCATCGGGGCGCGCTGCGGTGTCAGGAAACGCCCGGCCCGGTCAAAGGCAGAGATCGCCTTCTTGATGTTCTCGGTGCGGCGGTCCTGGCTTTCCACTTCGGCCATGTCGGCGTAGGCGATGCCCAGGTTGTTGTGGATCAGCGCATAGTGCAGCGGTTGGTTCTCCGGCTTGATGTACACCAGCGCGCGCCGGAACGCCGAGATGGCGCGCCGCAGGTTGTCCTTACGGTTTTCGAGGCCGGCCAGATTCAGGTAGGTTGCGCCCAGGTTATTCTGAATCACGCCAAAGTCGAGCGGCGACTCTTCCCGCGTAAAGAAGCGCCCGGCGCGCTCGAAGGCCGAGATGGCCAGGTTCAGGTTCTTCGTCGGCTCTTCGACTTCGGCCAGCATCCGGAACGTCGTGCCCAGGTTGTTCTGGATCAGCGCATACTCGGACGGGTAGCGCTGCGGGTTGAAGAAGCGCAGCGCCCGCCCGAAGGCATTCACCGCGCGCACCAGATTTACCTTGCGGTCGCCGCGCAGGCTCTCGTAATAGGACACGCCCAGGCCGATCTGCACGCTGGCCTGAAGGTAATCTTGCGGCGTTTCGTCGGCGGTGGTGGGCAGCTTGGCGGCGATGCGCTCGTACCAGTTGCGGCGCTGCTCCAACATGCCCCGGTTCGACATGAACGAGCTGCACGCATTGGCCAGATTGAGCGCCGACTCCAGCTCGTTGTTGGCCAGCGCCCAATCGAAGGCCGTCACCAGGTTCGGGAACTCGGCTTCCATGCCCTGGTAGTCCTGGCGCGAGTCGGCGTCTTCGGCAAACGCCAGGAAGTACGAGAAGTGCGTCAGCCCGGCGCTATCGTCCAACTCCACATGCACGGACAGCAGCGGGTCGATGGTATAGCGCAGGTTCTCCAGCGTGACCAAGCCCCAGTCTTTGAGCAGGCTGAGCGGGCGCGGCTCGCCGATCAGGGCGCGGGCGGCGGCAAAGGTGAAACTACCCTGACACACGGCCAGCTTGCGCAGCGCCGCGTAGGCGCGTGGCCAGTCCGGGTGCTGCT